>JAJFFU010000076.1 GCA_021776465.1 Parvularculaceae bacterium | reverse complement strand
CCCGCAAAACCAAGATGCTTTGCTGGCGAAACTGTTCCGGCTTTCAACGCCTCGAGCGGGCTCATGCCGCCGCGGACGAAGGACCAAAGCTCCCAATGGGCCGCCAGCCCCTGTTGCTGGCCATGGGCGCCAATGGAGACCGGAACGCCCCGGTCCGCGAGCTTCTTCGCCTCCCGCGCCGCGATATTGTCATAGTAGTCTTCTTCCGGCGCCCTTTCTCCGCGTACGGAGGAGGCTTGCAAATAGCGCGGCGGCGCATGGGCCGCGAGGATCGGATGTTCCCACACATTTGTCATCTGCCGCCAATATTTGTCGCCGCGCATACCGCCAAACGCAACAACCAGCGTCGGCGTATAAGCGGCGTCCGACGCTGAATACAACGCAAGCACATCTTCATAGAAATGCTCCTGCGGCATGTTGTGTTCGATCGACGTGATGCCATCCTGCACGAGCCCCATATCCATATGGAAGAGCGAACCGCCCTCGGCGACGACGGCGATGTCTTCAGCAAGTCCCGCGGCGATTACCTGTTGGCGTTGATCGCGGCGCGGCTGGTTGTAGTTCTTGATGGAATGGGCGCCTTCCGATTTCAGCCGGCGTACGTGATCAAGTGCATCGTCGTATGAATTGACGATGGCGTAAAAGCCCGGTGATTTGGCGCCGTAAACGATCTCGCCCGTAGAATAGATGCGCGGCGCAAGGATTTCGCCGGCCCGTTGATACTCACTCGCGGCGAAAACGTGGCTCGCAAGGTGCGACGGGTCGTGCACCGTCGTCACGCCCAGCGCCAGATGCGCCATCACCGACCAGTTCTGCTGCGGGATGATATCGTCGGTCCCGTAGGGTCCATGGGCGTGCGCATCGATCAGGCCGGGAATGATGGTCTTGCCAGCGACATCGACGATGGTCGCGCCGGCAGGAACATCGATATCGGCGCCAACACCTGCGATGCGGTTGTCGCGAATGACAATGGTTCCATTTTCGATGATGCCGCCAACGTCATCCGCCATGGTGACGATCTTGGCGCCGGTCAGCGCAATAACGCCCGCCGGTTTATTCGCAGCGACCTCCATCGAGAGGTCCAGTCCCGTTTCCGGCGCCGTGTAGCCCGCGTCGTCTTCGCTTACCGGCGCTGACGCCAATATGTCGCCCAACGGCGCGGAATACATTGTCGGCCCCATGGACCAATGCAGGGCGCCATTCGCCCAGTTCATATAATCGCCGGCGTGTTTGCTGGCGCGCACCACGGGAACGGCAGAAGCCTTATGACCGGCGGCGATTTTTTGCGGCCCGTCAGTCATCGGCATCACAAACACATTGTAGTTTTCGCGAAAGGCCAGCGCCTCCCCGTTCGGTGCGACCTGATATGCCAACACGAAGTCGCCAGACGCATGCACCCGTTCATCGTCGCCATCGAGATCAACGCTGACGAGAGTGCCCGTATCGCCATCCGTTCGTGTCAGGAATATCCGGTCATTGGATGAACCGAAATGCGGTCGAGATCCGGATTTCGCGACACGCGACACCACGCCGCCGCCCGACGCAATGCGATAGACGCCGGGCGCTTCGGAATAAACATCGCTGACAAGACCGCCGCCGGCGCTTTTCTCAAACGCAATAGTCCGCCCGTCAGGGGAGAAACGCGGCCAGCGATAATGCCCCGGCTCACCCGTCACGGCGCGGCCCGCGCCGCCGCTTGCGGAAACCGTACGGACGGTCCCGAGCGTTTCGTCGTTCCAGGAAACATAGACAATGCGCCGGCCGTCTCGCGACCATGACGGAAAGAACTCAAAATCGCCTGACTGTCGCGTAAGACGCTTCGCGCGACCGCCGCCAGCTGGCTTCACGTAAAGCTTACCCAGCGATTCAAAAACAACGGTCCGTCCGTTCGGCGACATGCTCGCAAACTTCACCATCTTCGTGCGGAAATTATCGGGCGCAACAGCGACGTCCGGCCGCGGCGCCGCAGCGACAGCGCGGGCATTGTTCACGCTGAACGGAATAACGGATGCAGCGCCGGTTGCGGTATTGATGCGGCGGATCTTGCCGCCGGCCCAGAAGACGAGGTCGCGACTGTTCGGCAACCACGCCATGTTGGGATAAAGCCCGTGCACAGCCCAGATCTCCTGCAGGTCACGATCGAGATCGTCATAGATCGCGCGTTCCTCGCCGGTCGTCAGGTCTTTGAGATACAACTTTGATTGCATGCGCTCGCGACGCACGAAGGCCAGCGTCTTTCCGTCAGGCGACGGCGCAGGCCGGACCGAGCCGCCAGCGCCCGACGCCGCGGTTTCGATTTCTCCCGTAGCCATTTCATAGCGCTTGATATTGAAAAGGTCGGTGTTTGAATCTTGCGCATAAATAAATGTCGACCCGGACGTGACGTTTTGCGAGTAGTAAATATATTTTCCGTCGGCGGAATAAATCGGTTCGCCAAGCTCTTTCTGGTGCGCTTCGCTCGGCCGCTCGACGAGCTGGACGCCGTCGCCGCCGGACAGGTGGTAAAGCCAGATCTCGCCAACGCCGAGGGACCGTTGTGTCGTGAAGTGTTTGCGTGCGGCGATGAAGCGACCATCCGGCGACCAGGTCGGGTTGTTGAGTAAGCGGAAACTTTCTTTCGTGACTTGTTGTTTGTCCGAGCCGTCAGCATTCATGATCCAGATATTGTCGCCGCCGCCAGCGTCCGACGTAAACGCAATTTTTGACCCGTCCGGAGACCAGCGCGGCTGCATGTCCCAGCCCATGCCTTCGGCGATCGGCGCGGCGTCGCCGCCGGAGATCGGCATCGTATAAATGTCGCCGAGAAGATCGAAGGCGATCGTCCGCCCATCCGGGCTGACATCGAGGCTCATCCACGTGCCTTCGTCGACGCTAATGGCGACCTCGCGCATGTCGCCCAACGGCGGCGCCGTAACGTCCCATTTATTCTCGTCGTCTTCAGCGGCAACCGATGTCGACAATGCCAGCGCAGCGCTGGCTAAAACCAACCCGAATTTCATGCGAAACCCTCCCTATTTGCGCACGAGCCTAAGGGCTTTGCATCACATGGCAAGGGTGTTGCGTTCAGTCGTGTTCGTTCAAAGTTTCCCGCACCCATTCCGGCACGACGGATGTAGCAGGCCCGTACCGACTGTCCGAAAAGACATGGGCGTTTTCGGACGGCTCCAGATTGAGTTCCATGGTGTCAACGCCGGCAGCCCGCGCTTCGCCGGCGAATCCGGCAGCCGGATAAACCGAGCCCGACGTGCCGATCGAGACAAAGAGATCAGCGCACGCAATTGCCGCCATCGCCTCATCCATGAAGCGCGGCATTTCCCCGAACCAGACGACGTACGGGCGCATGCCGCCTTTTTGTCGGCATACAGAGCAGTCATCGTCGATGGAAAGATCGCCAGCGCAAGCGCTGATATCGCCGCAATGGATGCAGGCAGCTTTGCCAAGCTCGCCATGCATGTGCAGAATATTGTTCGACCCCGCCCGCTCATGCAGGTCATCAACATTTTGCGTGATCAACGTCAATCGCCCATCGCGCGCGACAAGCCCGGCCTCAAGATCGGCCAAGGCGGTATGGGCGGCGTTAGGATCGACCGACGGCAGCTTGCGCCGCCGGTCATTGTAAAATGAATGCACAAGGTCCGGGTTGGCGGCGAACCCTTCGGGGGTCGCCACTTCGCGGTAGTCATATTGCGCCCAGATGCCGTCCTTGTCGCGAAACGTTGCAACGCCGGACTCCGCTGAAATGCCGGAACCGGTGAGGACGACAATGTCGCGGCCGCGCACGACTAGCTTCGCGGGACAGCCATGAAATCCATCTTGCCGATGTCGACGCCGACCTGCCGCAAGATCGCGTAGGCTGTCGTCACATGGAAATAGAGATTTGGCAGGATGAAGTTCTGCGCATAAGAAACACGCGGCAGCGTCATCTTATTCTCAGGCCCGACCGGAAACGTAATCGCATCGCCGGGATTTGCGTCAAGCGCATTGGCCGGCAGCGACTTAATAAACGCATGGGCTTTTTTGATGCGGTCGCGCAGCTGCGAAATCGTCTCTTCATCATCAGCAAAGCTCGGCATGTCGGCTTCGGCAATGCGCGACATGGCGCGCGCCGGCAATTCGGTCGCAATCCGCACCTGACGAAGCAATGGCAGCATGTCCGGCGCCAAACGCCAGTTTAAATAGACCTGCTCTTCAACGCCGCTCGCTTCGGCGTGGGCGGCCGCTTTTTCGAGAATGCCGTCCAGGGCGGTGAACATCTGGCCAATGGCCGCATTGAGGCTAGAGGAAATCGTGATGGTCATTGAATAATCCTACCTATTGTCATCGCCGGTCTTGTTCCGGCGATCCTTGCTTCATAAAACGTCCCCGTTAGATAGAATACCAGATCGCCGGAACAAGCCCGGCGGCTGCACAACCTTTAAATTCAGGCGCTGCACTGGATGAAACGCATACTTTTTGTTTGTCTTGGCAACATCTGCCGCTCGCCGGC
>JAJFFU010000075.1 GCA_021776465.1 Parvularculaceae bacterium | reverse complement strand
ACGAAATTTCTCGTGGATCGCGATGGCGCCGTGGTTAAACGTTTTGGGCCGCAGGACAAACCGGAAGCCATCGCCAAACATGTCGCCGAATTGATTTAGCGCCGTTTGAAATCTCGCAGGATTTCCCGTGCTGCGTTGTGTCCCGGCGCGCCAGTGACGCCGCCGCCGGGATGAGCGCCGGACCCGCAAAGATATAACCGTGCCAATGGCGTACGGTAGTCCGCATATCCGAGCGCCGGGCGGGCAGAAAACATCTGGTCGAGCGATAGTCGCCCGTGAAATATGTCACCGCCGGTAAGGCCAAACTTTCGTTCAAGATCAAGCGGGGAATGGATCTGACGCGCGATAACAGAGCCCCGGAAATTAGGCGCATAACGCGAAACAGTATCAATGATGCAGTCGGCGGCCTCTTCGCGCACATCGTCCCATGAATGCCCGTTCGGTAATTCCGGCGCGAAATGTTGGCAGAAAAGACTAGCGACATGGCTCCCCGCTGGCGCGAGCGTATCGTCAATGGTCGATGGGATCAGCATTTCAATGATTGGCGCTTTCGACCATCCGAATTGCCGTGCGTCGAGATAGGCACGATCGAGATAATCGACATTCGGCCCGATAATGATCCCGGATTTGTGGTGCTCTCCAACGTCTTTACCCGGATGACAGGTAAAGTCTGGCAATTCCGACAGCGCGACGTTCATCCGGAACGTGCCTGACCCGCAGGCGTAATTTTCCATCCGTTTGGCGAATGGCGGATCGAGCGCATCAAGACCGGTTAGTTTGGTAAAAAGTAGTTTCGGATTGACGTTGGAGATAACTGCGCCAGCGCGCAGTGTGTCACCGTTTTCGAGTTCAACGCCCATGGCGGCGCCGTTCTCGACGACCACCCGTTTGACAGCAGCGTTTGTTCGAATGGTTACGCCGTTGCCTTTAGCCGCCTGCGCCATGGCCTGCGTGATCGCGCCCATACCGCCAATCGCGTGACCCCAGAAACCGGAACGCCCGCCAATATCGCCGAAAACATGATGCAACAACACATATGCAGTGCCCGGTGCGTGCGGCGATGCGTAATTGCCGACAATGCCATCGAATGCGAACGCCGCGACAATGGCGGGATGTTCAAACCATTGCGCCAGAAATTCCGTTGCAGATTTCGTAAAGAGATCGAGCAGCATCTGCTGATCGGCAAGCCCTAGTTTTCGGAAATGATTACCGGTTCGAATAAGCCGCCACGCATTGTGAAAACCCCCGCCTGCCCAGCTGGTTCCAACATTCGGCGGTGTTTCGAGGATGAGCTTGCGCAAAACGTCTGCGGCCGTTTCGAGGGCCGCATAATACGCGGGCAGGGCAGCGGCGTCGGCTTCCGAGTGTCGCGCGAATTCCGCCTGCGTTTTCGCGACATCGTACGAATTCTGTAGATATTCGCCGGGATCTGTTCCTAGCGGCAAGAAATTCGGCTGCGAACGCTCGACGATTTTTAGTCCGTGGGCGTAAAGGTCGAGATCGTCAATAACGCGCTGGTTCAACAGGCTGACGGTGTAGCTCGCGACAGAGTTTTTGAAACCGGGATGGAATTCCTCGGTTACGGCGGCGCCGCCGACAATGTGACGACGTTCCAGCACGGTCACATCCAGGCCGGCGCGCGCCAGATAAAAAGCACAGACGAGGCCGTTATGGCCGCCGCCAATAATCAGAGCGTCTGTCAACCTGCGAGCCCGATTTCTTTCAGGCGCTGTTTGAGAAATGCGTCTGCCGATATGTCGGGATATTTGGCGCCGTCGCCTTTGCAACTCTCAAGGCACGAAAGCATGGCGTCCGGATGAGGGTGCATGAAAAATGGCATCGAATATCGCGAAACATTAGGCCCCTTCGGATTGACGACACGGTGCGTTGTCGCGGGAATGACATCATTCGCAACCCGCGCCAGCATGTCGCCAGCATCGACAATCAGATTATCGGGATCCGTCTCGACCGGCAGCCAGTTGCCGTCACGGTCGAGCAGTTCGAGGCCGCCCCCATTCGCCGCAACGAGGATCGTAATGAGGTTGATGTCTTCGTGCGCCGCCGCTCGGATTGCGTTCGGATTTGCGCCATCGGGCACCGGCGGGTAATGCAACAGGCGCAGGATCGAATTTCCGTCCGTCGCCATGCGCCGGAAATAATCCGTGTCGACATCCAGCGACGGCGCCAGCGCTTCAAGCATCACCATTCCGGCTTCTTCGAGTGCATCGAATAGGTTTAAAAACGTATCGCGGAATTGCTCAGGCTGTTTTGGCCATACGTTCGGCGGATAAACATCGGCGAGCGGCGAGTCCTGTTCAAACTCACGACCAACATGCCAGAATTCTTTCAGGTCCGGGTGCTTTGAGTCTTTCGCGTGCTCGGTGCCGAAGGGCGTATATCCACGCTGACCGTCGACCCCGGCGGCAAATGCTGACTTATTTTCTGCCGGTTGTGCAAAAAATTCCTCGCTTAGCGCATAAGCGTCCGCCAGCAGTTCCTGCGAGACGCCATGATCTTTGAGGATTATAAAGCCGAAATATTTAAACCCCTCATAGAGGGCATCCTCAAAGGCTTTGCGGGACGCTGCGTCACCGTCGGTAAACGCTTGCAGGCTTAATTCCGGCACACGGTCATATTTTCGGGTCATGCCAATTCCACTGTTTTCGGGGCCAATTTCGCCAAAGTTTCCTTAACTATGGCGGTTTACGATTGTCGCGACGAGGACGCAATGGTGTTGAAACTGACTTTAAAGCCCGGCGAACGGGCGGCCGTAAATGGCGCGGTGATCGTTAATGGCGATCGCCGGGCGAGTATTGTGATCGAAAACCGGGCTCGCGTCCTGCGCGAGGCCGATATCATGCAGCCAGCGGAAGCGACGACGCCGGGCCGACGCATCTATTTCCCGGTGATGATGATGTATCTTGACCCATCAACAAATGACGGCATGAGGTCTGAATTCGAGGGGCGGCTGACAGAGTTTATCGACGTCGTCACGGACGGCGATGCTTTAAGAACCTGCGCACAAATTGCCGCCGACGTCGCGAACGAGGATTTTTATAAGGCGCTCCAGAAATGTCGCTCTTTGATGGCGTTCGAGGAGACACGCCTTACTCATGACTTATGATGCTTACGCAAAAGCGCAGCGGGACACCGCCGCGCCGCGTGACACTGAATATCGCGCCTTTGCGAAGTCGACCCGCGCGCTTCTCGCTATTGGCGACGCGGATCGCCAACACCTCGCTGATGCGCTACATGTTAATCGTTCGCTTTGGGAGGCGCTCGCTAATGATTGTGCGAGTGAGGCGAACGATCTTCCGGAAGAAACGCGCGCGCGCATTATTGGTCTGGCCCGCTGGGTCGGCGAACATTCGCGCCGGGTGCTTCGTCAGGAAGAAACTGTAGACGCGCTTATAGACGTCAACCGCATCATCATGGACGGATTAGCCGGCAAGGCGCCGGTTTAATCGCAACAGGCCAGTCTACTGTTGTTTTTCGAGTTCTTTTGCTTGTTTGCGCAAGGATTGGATCATTTTCTTCCGGCGCTTTTCTTCTTCCTTGGCCCGGTCTTCCATTTCTGAAATCGCTTTTTCGAGCGCTGCAGCGCGGTTTTCCGGCTTGGCTTCTTCGCCCGTCAAACAGATCACTGTGTGATAAACGAACTTGTTTTCTTCATCGCCAGACTCGTCCTTGAATTCCAGCATGACGGGCTCGCCTTCGCCGTCGGCTTGAATGCAACCTGCATCTTGCCACGAACCAGCATCGCCTTTGCTGACCCATTTCATGACGTCTTCACCGCCCTTGCCATCGCCATGAACGCGAATGACGCGATGTTCGCCTTCGCCGTCATCAAACTGCATCACGCGTACGCGATCGCCAATGACGACGTCATCGAAAATGACTTCGTCTTCTACGCCGGTGAAAACGAGCACGCGTTTTTCTGTGACGACATCGGGGTCCGCTTCAACGATGACCTCTTTTTTGTCGTCGTCCGCTGCGGCGTATCCGTAGCTCGCAGTTGCAGCCAAACCGGCTGTGATTAGGGCGGCTGCGCCGACGCCGCCGAGAAACCGGCGTGCAAGGGACGCGTTGGAATTTTTCAAAAGCATCAGTCTCTCCTTCAAGGGATGGCCTAAAGACAGTCCATAAGCGGGCTCCGGCCCGCGGACAGATTTCATGATCGCGCTTGCGTATACGCTGGCGGCGTTTGCGCCGCCGCAACGGGCCAGGACATAGGCGTCGCACGCCGCTTCCTGATCAGTACGGAATGCTTTGGTTGCCACATGCGCCAGTGGGTTTGGCCACTGTGCGGCTTGAAAAATTGTCGCTGCAAAACTAACGCCGAGATCGCCGCGCGCGATATGTCCAAATTCATGGGCGAGAGCGAGGCGACGCTCACGGGCGTCATAGGTTGTTTCAAATGACGCCGGCAAAAAAACGTGCGGCTGTAAAAGGCCCATGACCAGAGGGCCGGATTCGTTTTCATTGAGACGGATAACCGGGAGGCGACGCAGCCCGAGCTCACGGGCGATCCTGTTGGCCTCCCGTTGTAGCGCCGCGCCAGCGGGTATGGAGTCATTTCGGGCGAGGCGCAAAACACGGCGTTGATCTCCGAGACGCAAACCAACCCAGGCGACGGCCACAGCAACCCACAAAAATAATGCGATCGCGGCTGCAAAAGCCAACCAATCAACGCTGGTCGTTTCGATAATTGGTGCGGCATTCGGCAAGGCGCCGATTATATCGGTTGTTACATATTTGAATTCGGTTACTTCCTTCACAGGGATGATATTCAGATCGGGAAGGAATAGGCGCGTGACAGGAGCCAGCCACAACGCATAAGCCGCGTGCGCACCGAAAACGCGGGCAACGGGGCGACGGATTAGCAAAACGAGCGCAATCAATACCGCAACAGCGAGCGACGTTTCGCAAATTCCAATAAGCAGATCAGTCGCGCTCACGTTTCAGCTCCGTGAGGATGGTTTCCAACTCGTCTATATCGTCTGCAGAAAGACCGCGCGCATCCGCGAGATGAGCGACAAGCGGCGCGGCACGACCGCCAAATAATTTATCAGCCAGCGTTTCGGTTTCGCCGGCTGCGTATTCCGCGCGCGTGATCAACGGTCGGTAAATATAACGCCGGCCTTCGCTTCGGTGACCGAGGGCGCCTTTCTCAACAAGCCGCGCAAGGAGCGTTTTGACTGTCTTGTCGCTCCAGTTAGTCTTGTCGGAAATACGTGCGGCGACGTCGCTGGCTGCGAGCGGGCTCTGCGCCCACAAGACATCCATCACTTCGAATTCCGCATTGGAAATCGGTTTTTCCATGAGTTTAGAAACTATTCCCGTAACGCGACTACAGATGTAGTCTAAGCATGGGATTACATCTGTAGTCAAGAGCTCAATCAAACGGGCTGGCGCATTCCGGGAACGCTTTGTAGGGTCCGCGCAAAGATTTCAATTAATCGTCAGGGTGGGGTGGTCATGGTCAAAATTCTTGCCGCAATTTTTGCGTTATTCTTTGGCGCCGCAGCGTTGGCGCAGGATGTCGCCGATCGCAGCCTTGGCGAAGGCCCTTACGAGCGTCTCGTTGTTCGTGGGGCGACGCTGATCGACGGCGCCGGAGCGCCCCCTGCGGGCCCAGTTGATATTGTCGTTGAGGGTGGGCGCATCACGCAAATAGTGCCGGTCGGCGCACCGGGACTGCCCATTGCGCCGGAACGGCGTCCCGCCGCTGGCGGGCGCGAAATCGACGCCGAAGGCATGTACGTGCTGCCCGGATTTGTCAGTCTCCATGCTCACATCCATGACGAAACAACAGGACAGGGCGTATCGCCCGACTATATTTTCCGCCTTTGGTTGTCCCACGGTATTACGACGATCCGCGATCTTGGTAATCAGGGCGGCGCAGCGTGGACTGCGAATCTTGCACGCCGCTCGGCGCGCAACGAAATCGATGCCCCGAATATTTATCCGTATCCGGTTTTTCGCGGCTGGAGCGCAGGGGAAGTGGATACGCCCGCTGAAGCTCGGGCGCGCATCCGGAAACTGAAAAGTGATGGCGCGGTCGGCGTCAAGTTTTTCGGCGCGCCAGAAGAAATTTTGTGGGCGGGATTAGAGGAGGCAAAAAAGCAGGGTCTCCGCTCGACAATGCATCACGCGCAACTGGATGTCGCGCACGCCGATGTTCTCGATACGTCGGCGCACGGGCTGAATTCGATGGAGCATTGGTACGGATTGCCTGAAGCGTTGTTCGAAGACCGGACGCTTCAGCATTATCCGCTCGACTATAATTACAGTGACGAACAGCACCGTTTCGAAAATGCCGGTAAGCTTTGGGCGCAGGCGGCAGCACCCGGCTCCGATCACTGGAACAGCGTGATGGAGACATTACTGGAGCGAGAGTTCGCTATCGTGCCGACTTTTTCGATTTATTTGTCCAGTCGGGACTGGATGCGCTCGCGACGCGCTGAGTGGCACGACACTTATACAGCGCCGAGCCTTTGGAATTTTTACAAGCCGGATCGTAACGCGCATGGATCCTACTGGTTCGATTGGGGCACAGAGCAGGAGACAGCCTGGCGCGAGAATTACAGCCTGTGGATGCAGTTCATCAACGAATACAAAAACCGCGGCGGGCTAGTCGGCGTCGGCGAGGATGCTGGATATATCTATTCGACTTACGGATTCGGATATGTTCAGGAACTAGAATTGCTTCGTGAGGCCGGCTTTCATCCCTTGGAAGTGATTATGGCGGCAACGCTGAACGGCGCCAAAATTCTGGGCGCGGCTGATCGCGTCGGCTCGATACAGGTCGGCAAGCAGGCGGATTTGTTGGTTGTCAGGGAAAACCCGCTCGCCAATCTCAAAACGCTCTACGCCACGGGTCACATCAAGCTCGATCCAGCAACAAACAAACCGGTACGTGTCGGCGGCATTGACGTCATTGTGAAAAACGGCGTCGTTTACGACGGCGCCGCGTTGCGTAATTCTGTTCAGGAAATGGTGTCGGCCGAAAAAGAACGTTATGACATTGCGCCAGGCCCCATGCCGATTGTTGGGTTCGATCTGCCCTAAATTCAAACGAGGAAAATGAACGCTATGAATACGAAACTGCTTGGAAGCATCGCCGCCGCCGCGTTTGTGACTTTTGGGGCGCAGGTAAATGCGCAAGACCTGACATCCGCTGTCGAGGCAGATTACGATTACATTTTTGATCTGTACAAACACTTCCACGCCAATCCGGAACTGTCGTTCAAGGAAAGCGAAAGCGCTGCGCGCATGCAGGCAGAGCTGGAGCCTCTGGGCTTTACGGTTACGACAGGGCTTGGCGAAAAATGGGTGCGTAACAAAGCTAAAGCGGACGCTGGCGACGTCGTTGACGGTGTCGGCGGTTATGGCCTTGTTGCAATCATGGAAAACGGCGAAGGACCAACCGTGATGCTGCGCGCGGATATGGACGCGCTGCCGCTGGAAGAGAAGACCGGCCTTCCCTACGCTTCGACGGTAAAGGCTGTCGATTACAGGGGACAAGAAGCGCCAGTGATGCACGCCTGCGCTCATGACAGCCATATGGCGATCCTCGTTGGAACAGCGCGCCGCCTAGCCGCCATGAAAGACCAATGGTCCGGCACGCTCGTCCTTATTGGCCAGCCCGCTGAGGAAATTGGTCTCGGCGCCAAGGCCATGCTGGAAGAGGGGCTCTACGACAAATTTCCAAAACCGGATTATGTCCTCGCCACTCACACATCGGGTTGGGACTCCGCCGGCGATGTTACCTACACATCGGGCTTTGCGCTCGCCAATGTCGACAGCGTCGATATCTATGTAAAGGGCGTTGGCGCACACGGTTCTGCACCACAATTCAGCAAAGACCCGATCGTCATCGGCTCGCAGATCGTCAACGCATTGCAAACACTCGTATCGCGCGAGCTTGACCCACTGCAGTCAGGCGTCGTTACGGTTGGCGCGTTTCAGGCGGGCTACAAACACAATATCATTCCCGATGCGGCGCATCTTCAAATCACAGTGCGATCTTACGAAGACGATGTGCGCGAGATACTGCTGACCGGCATCAAACGCATCGCCGAGGCGCAGGCCCGTTCGGCAGGCTTGCCGGAGGACATGATGCCAGACGTGGTTATCGAGGACACCTATACGCCCTCGACCTACAACGATCCGGAAATGACAGAACGGGTCATGAGCGCTGTTGCTTCGGAAATCGGCGAAGCCCGTGTCTATGCGCGTCCGCCATCCATGGGCGGCGAAGATTTCAGCCGTTTTGGACGCACGGATGACGACATTCCGACCGTCATCTTCTGGACCGGCGGCAACGATCCTGTCGCCATGAAAGCGGCACGGGAAGGCAAAGGTACACTACCGCCGGCAAACCACTCGCCATTTTTCGCGCCGATCCCTGAGCCAACACTTAAAACCGGCGTGCACTCGATGACGGCAGGCGCATTGGAATTATTGGGCAAAAAATAATACCCGCGCGAACGGAGTTTTATTGATTGATATGGTTCGACCGATCCTAGCCCTGATTCTTGTCCTGATCGGCCTGCAAATTTTTGGCGGGACTGCAATCTGGCATGCAATCGGCCTCGGCGGTGATCTGGACATAAACGGCACAGCGCCAAAAGTCGCGGACGTCCCGGACGGTATTGGAGACGGTTGGACAGCGTATGGCGGCGACAAGAGCGGAAACCGTTATACGCGTGCAACTCAGATTACGCCGGAAAATGTTGCTGACCTCCGGATCGCCTGGACACACCGGTCCGGCGCCTTTGAAAATAAGCCGCAAAGCGACATAGACCGATCAGCGTTTCAGTCTACGCCGATACTTGTCGAAGGCTCGCTCGTATATTGCACGCAGTTCAACGAGGTAATCGCCCTCGATCCCGGCACGGGCGAAGAAAAATGGCGTTACGATCCCGATGTTCCAACCGGTAATCGACCGGGAAATCAATACACATGTCGCGGCGTTTCCTATTGGAAGGGCGATGCAGAAAACGACCAAGGTAATTGCGCCGCCCGTATCTTTATGGGGACGGTTGATTCACGACTGATCGCCCTTGATGCGCAAACAGGCGCACCTTGCCGAGACTTTGGTGACGACGGCGCCGTGATGTTGAAACCAAGCGTTGACCTGCGGTGGCCGGGCGAATTTCAGATTACGTCTGCGCCCGCTGTAATCGGCGATATCATCATCACTGGCTCGTCCATTAGCGACAATCTTCGGACCGATGCGCCCAAGGGGACCGTGCATGCTTTTGATGCGCGTTCCGGCGCCTTGAGATGGACATTCAATCCCGTACCGCAGAGCGCTGACGATTCCGTCAGCGCAGAATGGACCAGCGAGAGCGCACAACGAACGGGGCACGCAAATGTCTGGTCTACAATTTCCGTAGACGAGGCCCGCGGCCTTGTCTTTCTGCCAACTTCGAGCCCCAGCCCGGATTACTACGGCGGCAATCGCATCGGCGATAATCGCTATGCAAATTCTGTTGTCGCGCTTGATGGTGAAACAGGCGCCGTCGTCTGGAGCTTTCAAACCGTTCATCATGACGTTTGGGATTTTGACGTTCCTGCTCAGCCCGGGCTCTATCAAGTCTGGCAGGACGGAAAACGTCATGACGTGGTCGCGCAAATCACGAAAGCAGGACTAGTATTTGTCCTCGACCGAGATACCGGCAAGCCATTCCTTCCGATTGAAGAAAGGACGGTTTCGCAGGGTGGCGTGGAAGGGGACGTTCTTTCAAAGACGCAACCTTTCCCCATCAATACACCGCCCGTCGTTCCAAGCAGTTTTGATCCGTCCAAAGCGTTCGGCGTCACGATCTGGGATAAGATGGCATGTGCGAACACTGTAAAGAATTTGAGAAGCGAGGGGCTATACACCCCGCCTAGCGTGGAGGGCACGTTAGCGTATCCGTTCACCGGGGGCGGGGGCAATTGGGGTAGCGCCGCATTTGATCCGTCCAGAAACCTTCTGGTCGTCAATATGAGCAACATTGCGGCCTATGTTCGGCTCACAAAAAAAACGAGCGAGGGCGAACCGTTGGAGTCGATAATCGATGGCGCGGAAACAGCGCCAATGGAAGGCGCACCATACGTAATGGAGCGTGCCGCGTTGCTATCGCCGCTTGGGCTCCCGTGTTCGCCGCCGCCCTGGGGCGTTCTTGCCGGCATCGACTTGTCGAATGGTGAGATCGTTTGGCGACGGACACATGGCACAACCCGCGACCTCGCACCGGGTGGTGTCTCACTGAAACTCGGCACACCAACAATAGGCGGGCCGGCTGTAACTGCTTCCGGCCTGATCTTTATAGGAGCAGCGTTTGACGACTATCTTCGCGCCTTCGACACGGAAACAGGCGACGAATTATGGAAAGGCCGGCTTCCGGCCGGCGGCCAGGCAACGCCAATGTCTTACGAATATGAGGGCCGCCAATTCGTCGTCATCGCGGCGGGCGGGCACGCGCGCGCCGGAACGAAACTCGGCGATCATCTGGTTGCGTTTAGCTTGCCGGAGAAATAACCGGGCTTCATACTTCGAAACGGCTATCACTTCTTCTCCAGCAACAGCTTGCCTTGCTTTTCGACGCGGCCGGCAATCGTTTCCGCGAGGGAGGCTAAAATGCCGGGGAGCGTTGCGGTAATGCGCACATGTTGCGGGAATATATCAATCTCGCCGGTGATCGTCTGGCCGAGACCTTTGGCGACAAAAGTCAGGCGATCGTCCGTTTCCCAATTTTCATTGAATTTGAACACCATGCCGCCGGAGAGTTGCTCCTGCAGCTTGCCTGATCCCTCGCGGAAACGCGTTCGCGCTTCCTCAAGCCCAAGATCGTGTGACAAAGTGATAGTGACGGGCCGCGCCATAGTGGTCTTTCCCAGAAATACTCTTTCGCAAATAGGATCCTATGCGAGAAAATCAATACAGCAACAGATTCTATACGCTATAGCGCAGGCCCACTATTTTTCGTACGATACGACCGAACTTGTAGACGCTGCCTAAAAGGCGATGTGTGAAATGAAAATTTTGATCTGGTTGGTTTCGCTGGCAGCCCTCGGGCTCGCCCTGGGAATGGCTTTCGCAGGGCCGGGTGCGCGGCTTGAGTTGTGGGACTATGGGACCGGCTTGAAACTTATTCGTCAGCTTGCACTGCCGGTGATGATTGCAGCCGCTGCAAGCGCCGCGGCGTTTCTACTTGCATTGTTCACTGTGCGGAGCTTGGCGTTACTCCCTCTGGCCGCCGCAATTTTCGCCGGCCTCGCCGCGTTTGCGCCCATCAAGATGAAAGAGGCTGTGGCAGCCAATCCGTTTATTCATGACATCACTACCGACTTCGATGATCCGCCGGCGATTTTGGCGGCGGCGAATGAAAAGCGAAAAAACCCGCCGCACTATGTCGGTAATGCGCCGGCGCCGCGCAGTGACCTAACAACGGCGGAGGCTCAGCGCGCGGCCTTTCCGGATATTGAATCCATTCATGTTGGAAAGACTGTTGAGGACACGGCAGCGATTGCCACGTCTGTTGTCACCGACATGGGAATGAAACTCCTGAGCGACGGCCCGACTGAAGACGGTTGGATGATCGAGGCGGCGCACACATCGCTCTGGTTCGGGTTCGTGGACGATTTTATCGTTCGAATTCGCCCTGATGGCGACGGCGCCATCGTGGACGTGCGATCGAAATCACGCGTTGGCGGTTCAGACCTCGGCGCCAACGCCGCACGGGTGCGCACATTCACGAAAAAGTTTGAGGCCGCGACTGGTTAGTCCGTAGGCGGGTTTATCAACGATCCGGCGCATTGAATTTGCGAATCATATTGAACGACCGCGCCGGATATACGGGCGCCGCCGTCAACGATCAGGCGCAAACTCGCCGGATATAGCCGGTGTTCTTGTTCCAGGATGCGCGCTGACAGGGTTTCCACCGTATCACCCGGCAGAACAGGCACGGCGGCCTGACCGATAATCGGTCCGGCGTCCATTTCAGCGGAAACAAAATGAACCGTGCACCCGGCAATTTTAACCCCGGAATCGAGGGTTCGTTCCTGTACGTGCAGACCCCGAAAAGCCGGCAAAAGCGAGGGATGAATATTGATCAGCCGGCTTCGCCATTCGTCGACAAAATCCGGCGACAACATGCGCATAAAGCCAGCAAGGCAGATATAATCCACCTTGGCGGCGCGCAGGCGTTCGGTAACCGCCGCGTCAAATTCCTCGCGCGTTTCGAAATCACGATGGTCAATGACGGCCTGCGTCACGCCAGCCTTGCGTGCGAATTCAAGACCGCCTGCTTTTGGCTTGTTTGAAATCACCAGAGCGATCTCGGCCGGAAAGTCCGGGTCAGCGCATGCATCGAGCAACGCTTTCAGGTTGGATCCGCGACCGGATATCAGAACAGCTATTTTAGCGTCGGGCATATTGGATCAGCTCTTCCGAACCGCGCCAATGACGCGCGCGGCCTCGCCTGCGTCAGTGAGAGCCGCGAGAACACCGTTCGCCTTCTCCGGTGCACAAATAACAACGCCGCCAATTCCGCAATTGAACGTTCGGCGCATGTCTGCGTCGCTGATTTTCCCGGCTTCCTGAAGCCACTGAAATAGCGGCGGAAAGGCGAGGGTGTTATCGTCGTAAACAGGGGCAAGGCCGGCCGGCATAACGCGCGGGGTGTTGTCAGTGAGACCGCCGCCGGTAATGTGCGCGAAGGCGCGGATATCGCCGGCGCGCATCAACGGCAAAAGAGATTGAACGTAGATTTTCGTCGGCGCCAACAACACGTCGCCAAGGTTTTGCGTGTCGTCAAATGGCGCCGGCGCATCAAGACGTGCGTCCGAATCGTCGACGACTTTGCGGATCAGCGAATAGCCGTTGGAGTGAGCGCCGGTTGACGCAAGGCCAATCAGCACATCGCCAGCCGTGACGTCCCGAGGAAGCAGCGCGCCGCGTTCGGCCGCACCAACACAAAACCCGGCGAGGTCATATTCGCCTTCAGCATACATGCCGGGCATTTCCGCCGTCTCGCCGCCGATAAGGGCGCATCCGGCTTGCTGGCACCCTTCTGCGATGCCGGCAACGACGTTTGTTGCAATCTCTTCACCGAGTGCGCCTGTGGCAAAATAGTCTAGGAAAAACAACGGCTCAGCACCTTGTGCTAAGACGTCGTTAGCGCACATGGCGACAAGATCAATGCCTATCGTATCGTGTCGGCCAGTCGCAAATGCCAGCTTCAGTTTGGTGCCAACGCCGTCCGCGCCGGAAACAAGGATCGGGTCCTTTAATCCTGCGGCTTTCAGGTCAAAAAGCCCTCCAAAACCGCCCAAAACCGAATCAGCGCCGGCTCTGGCAGTCGATTTCGCCAATGGCCCGATCGCCTGAACAAGCCGGTCTCCAACGTCGATATCAACGCCTGCGGATTTGTAAGCATTACCCATGGCGCACCTCCTAGCCACAGCTGGGGCCGGTGCGCAACTAAATGCTGCAATCGCGTGAATTGGGGTCGTTTCGGTGGGGCGCCGCGGCTATATTAGTTGCGCCGCGGGCGGGGCCAGCGGGCGAAAAAGCCAGAGGTGAAAATCAGCGTGATGGTGCGTTTTCTAACATTAATTTCCGTCCTTGTTGTTGCATGGGCGACAACGCCGCAGCCGGCCTTCGCCGTTGGCGATGATGTATTCGTTGTCCCCCGCGTCGCGGTGCAAGCGCGCGCTGACAGTGCAACATTAGCCAAGGCGGCCGCGCAGCGCGAAGGTCGCCGACGCGCAATGAATATTCTGCTGCGGCGATTGACGGTCGAGGACGATTGGGCGCGCTTGCCGACATTGGCGGTAACACCAGTCGAGGAAGCGCCGGTGTCGCCGCAAGGATCGAACGAAACCTATGACTCTTATCTCGAGCCGCAAACAATTTCGTTGTCAGATGACCTGCTTGAGCGGCTCGAATCCGGGTTTGAAGTCTATAATGAGAAGAGTTCTTCAAAAACATATCGCGCATTTATCACTTACCGGTTCAAGCCGGAACAGGTCCGAAAACTCCTGAAGGATGCGCAAATTCCGTATAGCGAGGCGCAAACACGGACGGCGCTGGTCGTACCGGTTCTTCAGACAGGCAACGGTCTTTACCTCTGGGAAGAGAACAATCCGTGGATGGCCGCATGGAAAGTGCGACCATACAACAATGAACTGACGCCATTGATCGCGCCGCTTGGAGATCTGGAAGATGCGGCGAATGTTTCAGCACGCCAAGCAGTCGCCATCGATGCGGAAGCGCTAAGCGTTATGGCCGCGCGTTACTCAGTTCCACAGGTCATCGTCGCGCATGCATTTTTGCAACAGCGCGACGGCGAGGACAAACTTCGCGTCCGGTTCATAAACGCATACGTCGATAGCGGCGGTTTCGACGATCAGATTGACGCCGGTGATCTGGGCGCCGCTGATGATTTGGCCGTGTTCGACGAGCCTACAGATAACCAACTCGGGCAGGCAGGTATTGGCGACGTCATCGCCGAAGCCTGGTTTTCGCAAGCCTCCGGTAACTTTCCGACGCTTTCTGAGCGTGCGATCGAGGAAACGATCGCCAAATACGCCAAGCCGTGGAAAGAACGTACACTGATCGATCACACGGTGGCGTCGTTGCTAAATGTCAGTGCAATCTACAGCTCCATCGGCGAATGGGCGCAGATCCGCAAAGCGCTGACGGCGACACCGCTAGTAAGCGGCGTGCAGGTGCGATCACTATCGCGCGGCGGTGCGGAAATGGTAATCCAGGCTTTTGGCGATCCGGAAAAACTGGTGGTGGCCATGGAGGCGCAAGGTCTCGTCCTGTGGTCCTATGACGGTGAGTATTGGACAATCGCGACGCCAACGGCGGCGCGTCAGTGGCAATCCACGGAACGGCGCGGCGGCATTTTCGGGCAGTCTGAAACAGATACGCCGTCATCGATTCAACCGGCGTCCTATCCCGCGGATCGCGACTTTTAATTGCGCCGAATAGGCCGAGGCGATTAAGCAGTGAATACGCGATCTGCAACGCTGGAAGAAAAGGACGGTGAGGCGCAGCTTGTGTTGCCCTTGCCGCATAATCCGCCGCGTTATGATCGTGATGCGTTCTTGATCGCACCGACCAACGAGGCGGCCTGGCGCGCGGCGCATGCGTGGCTGGCTTCCGGCGATACGAGCCTAATAATTTGCGGTCCGCCGGGTTCAGGGAAAACCCATCTCGCAACGATCCTTGCTGAAAATCGTGGCCTGTTCGCCGACTGGCGGGAAGGAACACCGGCAGATGCAGAAATCGTCGTCTTCGATTTTTTACCTGCTGATGAGCCCAAACGGTTTTTGACGGCGCTGGAGGAGCAATCGAACGCGGGCGTGCGAACAGTTCTCGTCGGGCGCGGTCACCCGGGTGAGTGGGCAAAAGGCTTCAAAGATTTGCGCACGCGCCTTGAGGCCATTCCCCGCGCCAGCCTCGACCAGCCTGACGAAGCGTTATTGCGAGCTGTGTTGACGAAGGCATTTTGCGACCGACAGATCGCTGTTGAGGCCGCTGTGATTGAATATGCAGCGCCAAGACTGCCGCGCACCTTTGAGGCGGCCTTGCATTTTGTTGCGCGCGCCGACGAAGAAGCCGCCCGGCGTAAGAAAAAAATTACAGTTGCGCTGGCAAAAGAGATTGTTAACGCCCTTTAAAATCGCCGTTCCTATATTTGAAGATATCGGGGCGTGACGCAGGAGAACAGAACAACCGTGGCTGATGACGCATCGCCGAGCACCAAAATAGAAACCGTTGCAAGCGGCGCAATTACAGCACAGTCGCCTGAACGCTTTATCAATCGCGAATTGTCGTGGTTGGCGTTTAACATGCGCGTTCTGGAAGAGGCGTTCAACGAGCGTCATCCGCTTCTGGAGCGCCTTCGTTTTTTGTCAATCTCAGCCAGTAACCTCGACGAATTTTACATGGTGCGTGTTGCTGGACTGCGCGGGCAAGTGCGCGAGTCAGTCGCCGCGCTCAGTCAGGAAGGTCTGACACCGCAACAGCAATTGACTCAGATCAATGAAAAAGCCCTTTCGTTAATTGATGAGCAACAGCGTTGCTGGAGCGAGCTGCGTCCGATGATGCGCGATGCTGGCGTCCATGTTCTCAACGACAATGAATTGACCGATGCCGACACGGAGTGGTTGCGCGCCGAATTTGATGCAAACATATTTCCGATTTTAACGCCGCTGGCGCTCGATCCCGCACACCCGTTTCCGTTTATTCCCAATCTCGGTTTTGTTTTATGTTTTGAAATGGAGCGCCCCGACGGCCGGATGCTTCAGGCGCTGTTGCCAGTGCCTAGCAAAATTGGACGATTTATTCGAATTCCGGACGCAATAGCCGGCGCGGACAACGGAAACGTGGTTCGTTTTATTTCGTTGGAAAACGTAATTGTCCGCTTCATTGATCACGTTTTTCCGAAGTTCAAAATGCGCAGCCATGGCGCGTTTTCGGTCCTGCGTGATTCCGATGTCGAGATAGAAGAGGAGGCCGAAGACCTGGTTCGGGTTTTTGAAACAATGTTGAAGCGGAGGCGGCGCGGCGACGTTATTCGCGTAAATTTCGATGCAGCAACGCCCGAAAGTTTGCGCACGCTCATTGCCGACCGCCTGCAAGCGACGTCACAGGACATCATTCCGATCGACGGATTTCTCGGCCTCGCACAGATTAACGAACTTATTCCCGCGGACCGTCCCGACTTACAGTTCGACGTTTTTGAACCGCGCTTTCCGGAACGCATCCGCGAGCACGGCGGAGACTGTTTTTCCGCGATACGCGCTAAAGACATTCTTGTTCATCATCCATATGAGTCTTTTGACGTTGTCGTGCAGTTCCTGAAACAGGCGGCTGCCGATCCCAAAGTCGTCGCTATCAAACAAACGCTTTACAGAACCTCGAAACAATCACCGATCGTTGAGACCCTTATTGAAGCCGCCGAGGCGGGGAAAAACGTAACCGCGTTGGTGGAACTCAAGGCGCGTTTTGATGAGGAAGCTAATATCCGCTGGGCGCGCGCGCTTGAGCGGGCGGGGGTCAATGTTGTCTATGGATTTGTCGAATATAAAACACATGCGAAATTATCTCTCGTCGTGCGCCAGGAGGTTGATGGCGCGCGGACATACACGCATGTCGGCACTGGCAATTATCACCCGATTACGGCCAAGATTTACACTGACCTTTCGCTCTTTACGTGCGACCCGGCAATCGGTCGTGATGCAGCAAAAGTGTTCAATTATATAACCGGGTATGCGGCGCCAACGTCATTTGAAAAGTTTGCCGTTGCGCCGTTGACTGCGCGTGCGCGAATTACAGAACTCATTGAGCGGGAAATTAAGAACGCAAAAAAAGGAAAAAAGGCTGCAATTTGGGCGAAGATGAATTCGCTGGTTGATGGCGCAATGATTGACAAGCTATATGAGGCCTCACAAGCGGGCGTTCGCATAGAGCTTGTTGTTCGAGGAATCTGCTGTTTGCGGCCTGGCGTTCCCGGCCTCTCCGACAACATCCGTGTCAAGAGCATTATTGGACGCTTCTTGGAGCACGCACGAATATACGCATTTGGCGCCGGCGATGCGTTACCCAATTCGGGCGCAGCGGTATATTTTTCATCGGCTGACATAATGCCGCGCAATCTCAATCGGCGGGTCGAGGTCTTCTGCCCGATAGATAATGCGACCGTGCGCCGGCAAATTCTAAATTACATCATGGTGGCCAATCTGATGGACGATGCACAAAGCTGGGTCTTGCAGCAAAATGGTGAATACATTCGGACAAAAGCATCGACCAAGCCGGAGGCCTTTAGCGTACACACGTATATGATGACCAACCCGAGCCTTTCCGGTCGCGGTGGCGCAATTAAATACAACGCGCCGAAAGCACTACGCGCACGGAAATAACGCCGCCTGCCACGAATCGCGCAAGGTTTCTCAAAACGAAATCGACGACTGAATGCAAACAAGTGACAATGACGCGACAAGGCAAAAAGCAATGACCGGCGATAAGCCGCTGCGCCGCGCTGTCGTCGATATCGGGTCGAACTCAGTCCGATTGGTTATTTTCGATGGGCCCGTTCGCGCCCCGATGGCGATATGCAACGAAAAAGCGTTATGCGGCCTCGGCCGCGATATGATGGATGACGGATCGCTCAATCCTGCGTCAGTCGCGGACGCCATTGCAACATTAAAAAGATTTCGCCTGGTCCTGCGCGCCTATGACGACCCGCAAACACAAACATTCGCGACGTCGGCTGTCCGCGAAGCAAAAGATGGCGACGTGTTCGTCTCGGCGATTCGCAATCTCGGCTACGATGTCTCCATCATTTCCGGCGCCGAAGAAGCGGAACTTGCGGCGCTCGGTGTAATCGCCGTCGAACCGGTTGCTCGCGGCCTCGTCGGTGATATGGGTGGCGGCAGCCTTGAGTTGATTTCGATTAAGAAAGGCGCAGCGGGGCAAGGCGTTAGCCTGCCCATTGGGCCGCTATCGCTCATGCGCGCTTCCGGCGGGGATTCACAAACAGCGCAAAAACTAATCGAGAGCGCGCTAAAGAGTACGAAATTCCTTCGGCGTGGAAACTTCGATTCGCTTTATACAGTTGGCGGCGCCTGGCGTTCTATCGCGCGCATACACATGAACTTGAAACAATACCCTATGTCGGTCTTGCATCATTACGAATTACCCGTCGCGTCCGCTGTCGAGGTATGCGACCTCGTTGCCCGACAGAGCCGGCGATCGCTCGAAGAAGTGCCCGGGATATCACGCAAACGGATCGATACGCTCCCTTTCGCGGCAATCGCATTGAAAACTCTTCTGATTGAAATGAATGCAAGCCGATTGATCGTTTCCGCCGGCGGTGTGCGCGAGGGCTTGCTATATAAAGCGTTGTCGTCGGAACAGCGCAAAGCCGATCCATTGTTGGAAGCATGTCGTTTTTATTCACGACGCTTTTCGCCGGAGCCGTCATTTGGCGCGGCTGCATTCAGTGTCGTGTCGCCGTTGTTTATTGACCAATCATCGATCCAAAAACGGATTCTCCAGGCTGCGTCTGAACTGGTCGATATTGCCGCCTTTTCCCATCCCGATCTTCGCGGCCGACAGGCTTTTGACACAGCGCTCAGCGCACCGTTTGTCGGTATAACCCATAAAGAACGGGTTTGGATCGCCTACGCGCTTTACTGTCGCTACCGCGGCCGCAATTCGTCCTTTCCAAACGAGCAGGCAATCAGCCTTCTCGATTGGGATGAACAACAATCGGCGACGCAAGCCGGACTGGCATTACGGTTTGCAGCGACTTTGGCTCCGAAATCACCGCGCCTTCTGAAAAGGTGTACACTGACGAAAACGAACGACGGCCTGTCGTTTAACGCCCCGTCCAAGCATGACGCTCTGCTCGGCGAAACGCCGCGCAAGCGTCTTGACGCGCTCGCCGCGGCATTCGAGCTTCCCGTCATTCTTAATTTCAGCACGTAAAAAAAAGCGGGCGCTGTTACTAGAACAACGCCCGCTCAGTCTCAATTTGTGAAATTTACGCCCTTAGAATTCAGCGCGAATTTTGAAGTAATAAAATCCGCCATTGAAGCCCGCTGGGGCGATCGGCGGATATTGAGCGCCAGCAACACCAGCGCCGTTCGCCGCCGACAGTGCGTCGGGGTACGAATTCAAGACGTTTTGCGCACCGGCGATGAGTTGAACATTTTCCATCACATTGTACCCGAGCTCTAGATCGATCGGGAACTGTGCGCCGCCATCATGCGGAAGATCGCAAAATTGCGGCGGTGTGGAATTTGTCGCGTCGAGGTGACACTCAAAGAATGAGCCATAGTAATTAAACCGAACAAGTCCGCGCAATTTGCCCATATAGTGGTTGAATGTCACGTTTCCGCGCGTGTTCGGGATCGTATCTTCCAACTGCCGGGCCCGACCGTCAGAAAGCGGCGCTGCGCCCGTGAGACCACGATCCGTAACTTCGGTGTCAGTCCAGTTGAAGGCCAGCGCCATTGACGTTGATGTTCCTTCATAAAGTTCGAAATCCGTGCTCGCAACGATATCGATACCTTGTGTGCGGGTGTCGAACGAGTTGGTGAAGAACCCAAAGCTTGTGAGGTCTTCGGAACCCTGGAAGTCGGAGGCCGTAAGAGAGCCGGCTGCATCAAGCAGATTGAGCACTTGGCTGGTTGTTGCGCCCGAGGGAATTACAACGGAATCTTCCATTGCGACCTCAAGTAGTTCGCCAAGGAAATCCTGTTGATCAGAGATCGAAATCCGGTCGTCAACCGAAATACGGAAATAATCGAGTGTTACGTCGATATCGCCGAGGCCAAAACCAACACCGGCGGTGAAGTTTTTCGATTCTTCAGGGCCAAGAGCCGGGCGCACGCCGGTCGATAATTCAAGCCGGTCGGCGATAAACTGGCCCGCCGGGCTCGACAGCGGAATAGTGCCCTGATCGACAAGTGCGGTACCGCTGAACTGCGTCGTGATGTTGGTGACGTTCGCCTGGCCCGCAGTCGGAGCGTGGAAGCCGGTCGAATATGTCGAACGGAGAACGAAATTGTCGTTGAAGTTGTATAGACCGCCAACTTTCCAGTTCAGGGTATCGCCGAAAGAATCGTAGAAATCTTCATATCGGACTGCGCCCTGAAGGGTGAAGTTTTCTGTCAGGTCCGTTTCGAGTTCAGCATAAATCGCGTAGTTTTTCTGCGACGTTGTTCCGGCGCTCGCGGTTGTAAAACCGCCAAACCCGTTTGAACTGGACGAGAAGCCTTGACCGCCTGGGAAAGCTGCGGTTGGCGCCGCAAGCGGGCCGATCGCGAATGAGGCGGCATCGCCAGCGCGGATTTCAAATTCTTCCGTGCGGTGTTCGCCGCCGAAGGAGAAAATGAGGTCCGACGCGAACATATCGTTTGGAATGGCGTACGAGAAATCCGCGTTGAAATTATTGTCGATCTGGCTGTAACCGCCGGGGATGAAATCTCTTGGCGTGTTCGGACCAAGCGACGCGTTGACCGTGTTGTTGATGAAGAAATCAACGTCACTCTGGCCATATGTATAGCTAAGATCATAGGTGAAATTGCCAATCGCGCCGCGGAAACCAGCGGTAATGGATTTATCCTCTAGATCGCCGCCGAAGCGTGGTGTGAACCCGCCCGGGATCGTCTCAGCAAACGAAAAGCAGTTTGCATCGGCTGTGACACTGGCGAGAATTGTCGGATCGGGAATGACGCCGCCGCCTGATGTCAGCGGAATGCCAGCTGGGCAAGCAGCCGGGTCAAGGCCGGCGATGTTGCCGACTAATACTGACGCTGATGGAGCCAGTACCGCCGCAGCCGTAATCGCATCCGTGAACGTGTCGTCAGAAGCGTCGTCCGGGGTACCCATGTCGTCGGTGATCAGAGCGTTACCTGTCGCTGGGTTTACCTGTGGTCCCTGATAAACGCCGCCGCGATTAGTAGGGTTACGGAAGAAGAAGCCGCCTTCTGTCTGGCGTCCGGAATAGTTGCCGAACGCATAAACTTCCAACTGCTCGGAAAAAGGAACCGCTGCGTTGACGAAGACCGTATAATCGTCATTGACGTTCGGCTGACCCCAGATTTGCGCGGGGTCTGCAACAGCGGTGTTGCCTGCCGCAATCAACGCGGCTGCATCTGTGCGCTGTACAGATCGGCTGGTCGCATCTGTTTCGCCGTATTCGGCGCTGACGTTCAAGAAGCCGCCTTCGCCCACAGGGATCGGCAAGCCGACATTTGCAGAAACAGAATAGGCGTCGCCGTCGCCTTCATATGTCTGACCCCATTCCGCTTCGAATGCAGCGCCTTCGGCGTCATTCTTCAAGACGAAGTTTATGACACCCGCAATAGCATCTGAGCCATATTGCGAGGACGCACCGTCGCGGAGGACTTCAACCTGGCGCAGTGCGATTGTTGGAATGACCGAGATATCCGCGCCTTGTGCACCGTCAGAAACGCCGCCACCGA
Organism: Parvularculaceae bacterium; assembly: GCA_021776465.1. Taxonomy (GTDB): domain Bacteria; phylum Pseudomonadota; class Alphaproteobacteria; order Caulobacterales; family Parvularculaceae; genus Hyphococcus. The sequence continues at coordinate 27,077 of JAJFFU010000075.1, read as the reverse complement.
GGAAGGATATAACGCCAGCGCGATGCCGGCGCTTGCCATTGACCAGAACCAGCGTCGAGTCAGGAGCGAGACCGCGAAGGTTTGCCGGCCGGACAATCGTCGCAGCGTCCGCAATCGGGTAAGTATTGACGTTGTAAGAAGGAACAGATGTCCGGAGGATGTTCTGGATGTCATTGTCGCCCTGGTTAAGGACTTCATCGGCGCTGATGACATCAATCGGCGCCGGGTTGTCGGCTGCTGATCGTTGATCGCGCCGGGTGCCGACAGTGATGATCACGTCCTGCGATCCATTGTCCGCGCCGTCAGCCTGTGCAAAAGCTGGTGCGCCGCCAATAGCGCTTGCCATTGCGATGGCTCCGATCGCGGTTGAATATTTCAACATCCGCTTGGTCATATTGTACCCTCTCCGTTTTTGAATTTTTATCGCGCACTGGATTTGATTTGTGCGCGTATGCTCCACGCTATGCCGTTCGTGTTGGCGCGCAATGGCACGATCTGCTGAAATATTTTGCAAACGGAAGCCTTAGTCACTGCAGTTGAGCCGTTGGCGCAGGCCAGTCCTATTTATATAAGTAATTCAAACCGTTATAGTAATTCTTAACTGCTGTTAACCTTGTCGCAAAATTGCAACATTCACGCTTATTCGTTTATGGCGCATGACGCGATCTTTCCAATGATGCAAAGCGGTAGGGGCGACCAACAGTAATGACTCAAACATCCAGATATGGATTTACCCCGGCAATTTCGATTGTCGTCGCCAATATGATCGGTACAGGCGTTTTCACTAGCCTTGGCTTTCAGTTACTCGGAATCCAGTCGCCGTTTGCAATTTTGATGTTGTGGGCGCTTGGCGGCGCAGCGGCTTTTAGCGGCGCAGTGTCCTACGCCGAATTGGGCGCAGCGCTGAAACGTTCAGGCGGCGAGTACCAGTTCCTGGCGCGCATCTTTCACCCCGGCGCGGGATTTGTCTCGGGGTGGATATCAGTCAGCATCGGTTTTGCGGCGCCAACTGCGCTCGCAGCGATGACGTTCGCGGCTTATCTGACAGCAGCGATCGCCCCTGACGCCGGTTATTTCGTCAAAAGTGCTATCGCGATCGCGCTCATTTTATCGCTTACGGCGATCCACAGCATGCGTCGGCGCGCAAGCGCGCTTTTGCAGACGGTCTTCACGGCGATAAAAGTCATCGTGATTATTGCATTCTGCGCTGCAGCGTTTTTCGTTTTTGACGAACCGCAACCGATCGATTTCCGGCCACATGGCGGTGACGGAGCGGTTATCGCCAGCGCCGGGTTTGCCGTTGCGCTGATTTACGTCAGCTTCGCCTACACGGGGTGGAACGCTGCAACCTATCTAACGGGCGAAATTGAACGCCCCGAGCGTAACTTGCCAATCATTCTTGCCGCTGGCGCGATTATCGTTGCGGTGCTTTATATCGCATTGAACGCATCGTTTCTGATTGCTGCACCTATGGATGCCTTGGCCGGTGAAATTGAGGTTGGGTTCATCGCGGCTGTTTCAATGTTCGGGGAGGCCGCAGGCGCGTGGACGGCGATCATAATGGCGGGCCTATTGATCTCGACCGTCAGTGCAATGACGATTGCCGGACCGCGCGTTTTGCGTGTCATCGGCGAGGATTACGCCGTCTTCCGCCCTCTGGCCAAGGCGAATGCCGACGGCATTCCAACGCGCGCGATTCTCTTCCAGTCAGTGCTTGCAATACTATTTATAATCAGCGGGAGCTTTGAATCGGTCCTGGTATTTGCCGGTTCGCTTGTCGCGCTGAACAGTTTTGCCGCCGTATGCGGATTATACGTATTGCGTTTGCGCGAGCCAGACTTGCCGCGACCTTACAAAGCTTTCGGGTATCCGGTTGTTCCCGCTATCTATCTATGCGTTACCGGCTGGGCGCTGGTTTACACTTTATCGACACGGCCCGCGGAAGCCGTATTCGTGATCGGTGTAATCGTCGCCGGCGCAGCGCTATATCTGTTCGCGAGGAAAAAAGGCGCGCCGGCGCAATCAGACCTTCAAGATTTCGACTGAGCTGTTGGAGAGCTTGAGCGCCAAATCGCCGTTCTTCAGGCTGACCGCCGCATCGCCAAAAACTTCGCGCCGCCAGCCATTCATCGCCGGCACACTGTCAATATCGCCCAGTGCGATCGCCTCAAGATCTGCGCCCGACGCAATCAGTTTCGGCGCGACGCCATAATGTTCGCATTGCCGCTTCAGGAGAACTTTTAACAGATCAACGACATCCGCCGGCGCTTTTTGACGGTCGGGTTTTAAGACATCGGGCAGGGTATCGCGCGGGATCGCTACACCGTTTCCAATGGCGTCAATAATGGCGGCGCCAGCGTTCGAACGTTCAAACCCATTCGGTATGCTGCGCGCCCGGCCGAGATCTTTTGTCGTTTTGGGTTGCAGTCGGGCAAGTTCGTAGATCGCGTCGTCTTTGATTATTCGACTTCGGGGAACATCCCGTTCATGGGCTTCGCGCTCCCGCCATTCGGCAAGCTTCATCAATGGCCCTAGTTCTTTCGGTTTGACGCCGCGCAACCGTAGCCGGCGCCATGCGTCTTCCGGATCGACATAATACAGTCGCTCATTAAGCAGCGCCTGCATCTCTTCCTCAACCCAATGCTCACGATCTTCCTTGCGCAGTTTTTCGCGGAGTATCGGAAACGCCTCGCGTAAATGCGTCACGTCTGACAAGGCATAGGTAAGTTGCGCATCGGTCAGAGGGCGACGGGCCCAATCGGTAAACCGGGATCCCTTATCGATCTTTGCGTTCACTAGGGTCCGCATCAGGGGCTCGTATCCGATCTGGTCGCCGAAGCCACACGCCATGGCGGCGATCTGCGTGTCGAAAAGGGGGGCCGGCACTTCGTCGAGCAAGCGAAAAAAGATTTCGATGTCCTGGCGCGCTGCGTGAAAGACTTTCACGACATTTTTATTCGTGAGCACGTTTAATAATGGCGCGAGATCGATGCCGTCTGCGAGCGGGTCAATAATGGCCTCGCCGCCGTGTGCTGCGACCTGAACGAGGCAAAGAATCGGCCAGAAGGTTTTCTCACGCATGAATTCAGTATCGACCGCGATGAAAGGGCTGGCGGCGATTTCTTCCACAAAAGTGGTCAGGTCAGACGTGGTTTCGATAATGCGCATGGGCGCGCGTTCTATCAGCGCTATGTCCAAGCGTCATCTGAAAAGGCGGGCGCAATCGACGCATCAACAGGTTTTGGCGCGAAGCATAGAAAAAGCCTCCGCTTTGCAGCGGAGGCTTTTGTTATTCTTACCGTTTATTTGGTCAGGAGCCGCAATATGCTGTCAGCGCCTGGACTGACATGGCCACTGGCCGGCTTTTCAGCTCGGCGCAAGCGGCCGCCTGCTGCTCGGCCGCACGGTTGCGAGGTGACAGGGATGTCAGGGTCGCGCCGAAGAGCTCTTCGATCGGTGTTTTCTTGACGTAGGGCGGCGATATCAGCTTCCAGTCGTCGCCCTCAGCGCCAATATCGCCAGCGATGAAATCCAGGGTTTCCTGATAGGTTTTCATATCGTCGATGTATCCGCGATCTTTCGCGAGTGCGTCGGCGAAGATCATTGCGCCGTATTCGTTGACGAGCAGATCGCGATCGACCGGCCGGTTTGTGACGACGTGATCGACGAATTGATCATAGTAGAACTGAGCGCTGGCGGTGATCAGCGAGCGCTCCCGCTCGGTCATCGGACGCCATGGATTGCCAAGATCCTTGCCAAGACCGGCGCCAAGGAATTGGGCCTTAACGCCGCCGCGGGTTTCCACGCCGCCGCCGAAGAGACCGCCGTCGAGCGCCACAGGATCGTCAAAATACATCCAGTTGCCAAAATTAACGCCAACAGACCCGATCATACTGCCAAAATCTGAGAAGATCTTATCAGCGCCCGCCGTGGACCAGACGCCGCCGGAGGCGGAGAACGAGTCTACATAGGCGACAACAGGCTTACCGGCTTCTTTGACCGCCAGCACGCCATCGTGGATCGCCTGGCTGCCAACAATAGAACCGCCAGGCGTGCGGACAAAAATCATGACCGCTTTGATGTCGTCGTCCTTGGCCGCTTTCAGGAGTTGTTCCTTGACGGAGTAGCCATAAGTCACTTCGGAAACCGCAGCGAAAAAGCCGCCATCGCCGGTTTTGTGCGAAAGAATCGGCCCGATAATATTGACGCGCATGATCGCGTTTTCGCTGTCTTCTTCGCCATATAGGTGATCAGACGTAGGATCTTTCGCCTTTCCGGCGGATCCGCCAGCCGCGCCTGCGCCGGCAGCGCCAATAACGCCAACCCCGCAAGATACGAGCGCAATTACAAGAATGCCGCCGACGATCATTTTGATCACCATGCGCACAAGGTCGGTTAAAAGTGGTGGTCTTTCAGTCACAAGCCCCTCCGGTGTGTGAAACGATGCAGTGTATGTAGGGATATCGACACCGCGTCAAAAGGGCTTTCCCTGATATTCCAACGTAAAAAAACCACATTTTGCCGCGTATCAGCGCCAAAAAAGCGCTTAAGACGCGCCCGGCGCGCCGATCGGACTTGACAGGGACGGGGGTGATTGCCAATCCGGCGCGTCCTTCTCAGCGCTTCAACCAAGCCAAAATTAGAGGTTATGTCATGCACGCGTACCGCACCCATCATTGCGGCCAATTGCGCAAAACCAACGTCGGCGAAACTGTTCGCCTGTCCGGTTGGGTCCATCGCAAACGAGACCATGGCGGCCTGCTATTCATTGACCTGCGCGATCACTACGGTTTGACGCAATTGGTGGTCGAACCGGAGATGGCGTTTTTCGCTGCGGTCGAACAAGTCCGGCAGGAAAGTGTCATCTGCGTCGAAGGCGCGGTCGTCGCGCGCGACGCTGACGTGATCAATACAAACCTGCCGACAGGCGAGGTCGAAATCCGGATCAAGTCGTTTGAGGTTCTTTCCGAAGCGGAAGAACTACCGCTGCCAGTTTTTGGCGAGCCGGATTATCCCGAAGATATTCGGATGACATATCGCTATCTCGACCTGCGCCGTGAAACGCTGCACCAGAACATCATGCTGCGATCAGCGGTCATCCGCGAAATCCGGCGCGGCATGGAAGACACAGGCTTCAGTGATTTTCAAACGCCAATCCTGACGGCGTCGTCGCCAGAAGGTGCGCGCGACTTTCTTGTGCCGTCGCGCTTACACCCGGGAAAATTTTACGCGTTGCCGCAGGCGCCGCAGATTTTCAAACAGCTGATCATGGTCTCCGGTTTCGATCGCTATTATCAGATCGCGCCGTGTTTCCGCGATGAAGACGCGCGTGCTGATCGCTCCGCCGGAGAGTTTTATCAGCTCGATCTGGAAATGAGTTTTGTCGAGCGTGCAGACGTATTCGACGCCGTCGGCCCGGTGATGCACGATACGTTCGCCGCCTTCGCTGGTGATCGTAAGGTCACGAACTACCCGTTCCCGCTGATCCCGTTTGATGAAGCATTGCTGAAATACGGAACCGACAAACCGGACCTTCGATGCCCGATCGAAATGCAGGTTGTATCCGATCACTTCCGCGGATCGAGCTTTAAAGTCTTCGCATCGATCCTCGAGGCCGACCCGCGCCATGAAATTCGCGCCATTCCGGCGCCCGGCGGCGGCAGTCGTGCATTTTGTGACCGTATGAATAACTGGGCGCAAAAACAGGGCCTGCCCGGTATGGGGTACATGATCTTTGCAGAAGGCGAAGTGAAAGGACCGCTGGCGAAAAATATCGGCCCAGAACGGTCTGAAGCCGTGCGTGAACAACTCGGCATGAAAGCTGGTGACGCTGCATTCTTCCTCGCAGGCAAACCGCAGGACTTCCTACCCGTCGCCGCCAAAGCGCGCGTCCTGATCGGCGAAGAAATGGAAATTACGAACAAGGACAGTTTTGAACTGGCCTGGATTGTCGATTTCCCGATGTATGAGTGGGACGAAGAACACAAGAAAGTCGAGTTCGGACATAATCCGTTTTCGATGCCGCAAGGCGGCCTTGAAGCGCTTGAGGCAGCGAAAAGCGACGAAGAAAAGCTCGGGCTCAAAGCATTTCAATATGATCTTGTCTGCAACGGTTATGAACTTGGATCAGGCGCGATCCGGAATCACCGGCCGGACATCATGTACAAAGCGTTTGAAATTGCCGGTTATGGCAAGGACGTCGTTGAAGACCAGTTCGGCGGCATGTTGAACGCATTCCGATATGGCGCGCCGCCGCATGGCGGCTGCGCGATGGGGATTGAACGGATCGTCATGTTGCTCGCGGATCAGGAAAACATCCGTGAGGTGACGATGTTCCCGATGAACCAACAGGCGGAAGATTTGTTGCTCGGCGCGCCGGCGAATGCATCGCCCGAGCAATTGAAGGAAATTCACATCCGGTTGGCGCCGCCAATTGTTGAAAAGAAGGCGTAATCCGCACCATCGAAAGAGCAGGGACGTCAGAGGAGTAAGAGTATGAGCTTTCCATGGTTCGGAAAGAAGAAAACCGTTTCGATCTCAAGTGATTTCGACAATGGAAATATCAAGATCATCGACGCAAGCGACGTCTCCAATATCCGTCTGGAAATTGAACCGGACGGCGCAGCGAATTTTTTCCAATATTTCAACTATCGCGTCGAGAACGCGGCCAACAAGCCGTTGGTAATGCACCTGATAAATGCTGGCGGGTCTTCTTATGTGCCGGGTTGGAGCGACTATCGCACCGTTGCTTCCTATGACGGAGAAGATTGGTTCCGCGTCGATACACATTATGCGGATGGTGTCCTTACAATTGCGCATACGCCTGAGCGCGCAACGATCCAATACGCATATTTCGCCGCCTATCCGACAACGCGGTACCGACCATTTGTTGAAACGGTCAGCGGAAGCTCTGTTTATAAGCATCAAAAACTTGGCAAGACCCTCGACGGTCAGGTGATCGACTATATTCGCGCCGGTAACGGCCCGCTGCAATATTGGGTGATCGCCCGCCAACATCCGGGCGAGACCATGGGTTCGTGGTGGATGGAAGGATTCCTTCCAGCGCTCGCGGACAAAAATAACGCAGCGGCAAAGACGCTTCTCAAGGCCGCGACAGTCCACATCATTCCATGCATGAATCTGGATGGCGCACGCCGGGGACATTTGCGCACCAATGCGGCTGGCACAGACCTCAACCGGGCGTGGCGAAACACAACGATGGAGAAAAGTCCGGAAGTCTGCCTCGTTCGCGAAAAAATGCGCGAAACCGGCGTCGACTTTTTCCTAGATGTGCACGGCGACGAGGCTATTCCGAATAATTTTTTAGTGAGCGCGAACGGCATTCCGTCTTGGAGTGAAACACATCAAGCGCGATATGACCGTTTTTCATCGCTATTGCTCGATCTCAGCAAGGATTTTCAGACCAAGGACGGTTACCCGCCATCAGCGCCAGGCAAAGCAAATCTCGACATCGCCAACAATTATGTCGCCCAGACCTGGGATTGCCTGTCTATGACGCTGGAAATGCCGTTCAAGGACGCGACTGTGAATCCAAATCCGGATGTTGGCTGGTCGCCTGAGCGTTGCCGAAATTTCGCCCGCGAACATCTTGACGTAATGGCGGCAATTGCGCCGGAGTTGCGGTAAAACGGTTCCCGATTAAACGACTACACTTCGCTGATCATCGCGGCCCATGGCCAACAGGAACGCATCTTCCTTCTGGCGGGCGCTGAAGTCTGCTTTTGACGTCAGCCCCTGCCATCGATGATGGATGAGTTCCTGCGCGATAGGAGCGCCGAGCGTTGCGCCGGGACCGGCAAGAATTAAAACGTCCGGTGCGAACTCTTTGATCGCAACCTCGACCGACTTTGAGAAATCGTAGGTTTCAACGATCTGGTGACCCAACGTGTACTGATAAAGTCGGTCCGTGTCTGTCACGCCGGGCGTCCAGATCACGCCGCGCCCGTCGATCATCGGAACGCTCGGCGCCGCAAACAGATCCGCCGGCAAAGCAGCAAAAGCCGCCTCCGACACGTGCTGCATTAGCGGCGTATGAAACGCCGCATGGCGGGCCAGCCTGAATGGGTATCGACCTTCCGCCGCCGGCAGGGATTTCTCCATGGCCGCCATTCCTGCGTCGTCTCCGGCGAGAACCGCCATGCCCCCAAGCCTGATAGAAAGGAACGCCTCGCCTTCAGTTTTGCCGGCGTGCAGTGCTTCGGCGATCGCCTTGGTGTTTTTCGCCGACGGACGCCAGTTTTCGTCAACAAAAGGATAGATCAACTGTCCGCCAACGCCTTTTTCTTCCATTAGCGCGCCCATTGTGTCGACAAGTCGAATAGCGTTTTCTGCGTTTAGGGCGCCAGCAGCAGCGAGCGTCAGATACCAACCGAGGGAATTTCCGCAGACTGCGGTGATGTCATATTGTTCACGATCAATCGACGAGAAGTCCGCCAATGCGCAAGTGTAAATCAATGCAGAGGCGTTGACGCTGGAAGCGTGCCGACTTGCGGCATAGGTTTTAGCGCCATCTAGTTCTGAAACAGGTGTGTGGCCTTGCGCCGTGCGCCACGCATCAACGCCGGCAACGAACGCGGCCTTGTCGCTATGGTGGCGCGAAAGATAGGCAAGCTCATCCTTGCCGTAAGTGCCGCGACCAGGAAAAATGACGATTGCTGATTTTTTCACTCCGCCGCCTTTCCTGCGCTAACACCGAGAAGGCTCAACGCCGCAGCAGCGATTTCATTTTCGCTGACAAGGACCGTGTCCGCTGCAGGTCCGAGAGGAATGAAGGTGTCTTCGCCGGTGATGCGTTTTAAATTATAGGATAACCCGCGATCAGCAAATTGCGCGATGATCTCTTCTGCAGGCCCGCCGGTCCTGCGGCATTCATCGACGATAAGGACATTGCGGCGCTTGCCGATGGCATCAACCACCGCGTCGATAGGCAACGGTGAAAGCCAGCGCAGATCAACGATGCGCGCCGATATCCCTGCGTCCGTCAGTTGGGTGAGCGCACGACGGGACAGATACGTTCCATTTCCATAGGTGACGATAGCAAGATCGCGCCCGTCGCCGATAACGTTAGGTTCGCCAAAGCGCGCCGCATCATCAATCTCGTCATAAACGGCCGTCATCGCGCCGTCGCCTTCCGATACGTCTTTCGTTCCGTAAAGGGCGATCGGTTCGAGAAAGACAACGACACGGCGTTCTTCACGCGCGATCCGGAACGCTTCGCGCAACATGGCGACCGCTTCGGCGCCGCTTGACGGACAGGCGAGGACGATGCCGGGAATATCGCGAAAGACGGCGACAGAATTGTCATTGTGAAAGTGCCCGCCGAAGCCTTTTTGATAGGCGAGGCCGGCGACGCGCACGACCATGGGGTTCGTGTATTGCCCATTCGAAAAGAACGACAAAGACGCCGCTTCACCGCGCAACTGATCCTCAGCGTTGTGAACATAAGCTAGAAACTGAATTTCCGGGACGGGTAGAAAGCCATTATGGGCAAGGCCAATCCCGAGTCCGAGGATCGTTTGCTCGTCGAGCAACGTGTCGAACACGCGGGCGGGGCCAAATTTCTGTTGCAGCCGCGTGGTCGCGCCGTATACGCCGCCTTTCTTGCCGACATCCTCTCCGAAGACAGCAATATTGCGGTCCCGCGCCATTTCCTCCGCAAGAGTGAGGGAGATCAGCCGCGACATATGTTGTGGTTCGCGTCGCGCGCGTGTTTCGTCCGGCGCTTTTTCAAGCAGTTTGCCGGGCCTTCGTGCGCAAAGCGATTTGACCGGCGCAAGGGCGGACATAACGGCAGGCGCCGAGGTCAACTTCGGGCGATCGCAAGCGGCTTCCATTGCGCGACGAACGCGCCCGCTGATATCATTATAGAGCGTCTCGATTTCCGAAGACGATGTGCCCGAGGCTTCCATAACGCGACGTGCAGAATGAAGAAGCGGATCCTGATCCGCTTCGGTCTCGATTTCCGTCCGATCTCGATAACTGGTTTCCAGATCTGACCCTGCGTGCCCCATCAGGCGAACTGTACGGATATGAAGGAAAACTGGTTTGCGGGCAGACCGCGCACAGCGTTCAGCCTCTCGGCCAGCGCGGACAGCGTCTACGATATCGCGCGCGTCGCCATATACATATCGAAGCCCTGCGCGCGATCCGTAATTTGCAGCAATCCAGCCCTCCGGCGTTTTGACCGAAATGCCAACGCCGTTGTCCTCGCAGGCGAATATGAGCGGCAGCGGCAGGCCGCGGTAACCGGTGAGCGCCGCAGCGTTGATCGCGCCTTGCGCCGTCGAATGGTTGGCGGACGCATCTCCGAAGCTGCAATAAATGACGCTGTCGAGCGGCAGGGCGGCGTCCTGCTTTTTTTGCGTGCGGGCGAGGGCGATTGAAAACGCGGCGCCCATAGCTTTCGGGAGGTGCGAGGCGATAGTGCTCGTCTGCGGCGGAATGAAGAGCGACTTCGATCCAAGCACCTTATGGCGCCCGCCCGAGATCGGGTCTTCGGATGACGCGACAAATGACAACGCCATATTCCAGATCGGCGTTTCGCCCGGGCATTTGCGCGCCCGTTCCAGGTAAAAGGCGCCGCTGCGGTAGTGCAGGAACGCCATATCATCGACGCGCAGCACATGGGCAAGCGCGGCGTTGCCCTCATGACCGGCGCTCCCAATCGAATAAAACCCACGCTTTTCCGCACCGAGCCGGCGCGCCTCAAGATCAAGCGCGCGGCTGGTGAGCTGGCTTTCGAACAGGCCCGTCAGCGATGCAGCGGAAAGACCCGCCTCGCTTAGTTGCGTTTGCGATACGGCCGCTGGAATGCGCCCGGATTTTAATCTGTCCAGAAATCCGTCAGAAGCCGCCCCGATCGCCCCGGCCATTATTGTATTCCCGTATTGCTTGTTTAACTTACGCGGCTATCGATGCCTCCATACCATTCGCTCCGCCTTTTCCAAGTAGGGATGCCCAATGTTGCCGAAATTGATGAATGTGCCGGAATTTGGCGCCCCGTTGCCCGCCGCCCATCCAAGCCAGGAGGCGGTCGAACTGTTGTGGCGGCGGCGATCAACCCCGGCCGATTGTATGAGCGGGCCCGGTCCGGATGCCGAAACGATACAGGCGATATTGACCATTGCCGCGCGGGCGCCGGACCATCGCCGCGTCGTTCCCTTTCGATTTATCGTGTTTGAAAAGGACGCACGCGCCAGGTTCGGCGATGTGCTTGCCGCCACATTCGCGAAGGACAATTCAGATGCAGAGGCAAGCCGCGTTGAATTTGAGCGCAGTCGATTCTTGCGGGCGCCTGTCGTAGTTGCCGTAATTTCCAGCCCGAACACCGGACATAAAACACCGGTCTGGGAGCAAACCCTGACCGCAGGCGCTGTCTGCCAGAATATGCTCATTGCCGCCAGCGCATATGGCTTTGCCGCGCAATGGATTACGGAATGGTACGCCTTCCACGATGATGTAAACACGGCGCTATCAATGACCGCTGACGAAAAGATCGCTGGTTACATCTATCTTGGCGGCGCAAACGAAGACCCCAAGGAACGGGCCCGTCCGGTCCTTGGGGACATTGTCCAACGTTACAGCTAGGATCAAACCGGCGTGAGCGACATTTTTATTCATCGCCGCGACGCGCATTGGTGCTATGGTCGCTACGAAAAGGAGACGATAAATGATCTATTCTGTGAAGGTGCTGGCGCCTGTGGCTGCGGCGTTTTTGATTGCTGCATGTGGCGGAACGGCCAATAGCGAGGAGACCGAGGCTGGGTCCGCCGCCATTTCCGGAGAATACAAAGCCGATCAGAAGCATCGGTACATTACTTTTCACTATCTCCATCAGGGATATTCGCGGCCATTTTTACGTTGGCGTGACTGGGACGCGACGTTAAACTGGAACGCAGAAGACGCTACTGCATCCAGCGTCAGCGTCACTATTGACGCGTCCTCGATTGACAGCGGCGTCGATGAGTTCGACGGGCATTTGCGCGGCGACAAATTTTTTGATGTTGAAAATCATCCGGTGATCACATTCGAAAGCACGTCGTTAACAACGACTGACGAAAACACCGGCACGATGACGGGCGACCTGACTATCAAAGGAATTACAAAACCAGTTACGCTGAATGTTACAATGAACCGCGCCTCATTCAGCGAGCGCAACAAACAATACAAGATTGGTTTTTCGGCGAAAGGCACAGTCAAACGATCAGATTTCGGCGTTGACCTTTACGCGCCGGTTGTGAGCGACGAAGTAGATCTTGTGATCGAAACCGAGTTCGAAATGTCAGCGGAATAATACCGCGTGAGCGAACAGCGTTACAGCACTGTCGCGGTCGCCCTTCACTGGGCGATCGCATTATTGATCCTCGGTCAGATTGCCGGCGGGTTATACATGCATAATCTGCCGAATTCGGCAGCGGCGAAATTCGACCTGTATCAGCTACACAAATCTTTTGGCCTGTCGATCTTCGCGTTGACGCTTGTTCGTCTCGGCTGGCGACTTGTGCACAAACCGCCCCCATTGCCGAATACGATGCCCGGCTGGCAAGTCCTCACAGCGCGCGCAACGCACTGGGTTTTTTACTTTCTGATGCTGGCGACGCCGCTTGTCGGGCTGGCCATCGTGTCTGTATCGCCAAAGGACATCCCAACCGAGTGGTTCGGCCTGATCGGCGTGCCGCACCTTGGTTTTCTGGATCCCGGCGCAGACCCCGCCGCCACGGAACACCAGTTCATAGAGCTGCATGAAAAATTGTCATATGCGATCCTTGGGTTGCTAGCCTTGCATGTCGCCGCGGCAATGAAGCACGGATTTATCAATCGCGATGGCGTGTTGCGTTCAATGGCGCCGGGAATTGCTGCAATATCTGGCGCGGCCGGCGTTTTCATTGCGCTCGCCATAGGGATCGCCGCCTATTTCGGCGGGAAACCTGGCCCCATTGAAATTGTTAGGACGCCCGAAATTTCCGCAAGCGTTGCGACAGAAGAGGTCCCCCAAGCGACGGCGCCCATAGACACCGAAGAGCCCGTTGAAGAAATTTTATCGGGTGATCCCGCGCCTGCACCGGACGGAACGGAGAATGTCGACGTTGCAACGAACGAAGCACCGGCAACGCCGAGGCTTACCGCGAATACACTGTGTGATGGTGATAAAAAGCTCCCGATCAATTGGCGCATCGACAATGCAGCGAGCCGGCTACGCTTCATTGGCTCTCAGAATGGGCAAAGTTTTGAAGGCGTGTTCGGCGCTTTCAAAACGGAAATAGCGTTTGACGACCAGTTTCTGGATCAGTCGTGGCTTCGCGTCACCGTTCAAACATCGTCAGCTGCAACCGGCGATCAATTGATTGACTCGACGTTGCCGGGCGGCGAGTGGTTCGGCGTTAAGGAATTTCCGACTGCGACATTCACGGCTTGCGACATTCAGCGTACCGGTGACGGTCATTATGAAGCCGCGGGAACGCTCGCCATCAAGGATGCCGCGCACGATATCACGCTTCCGTTCGAGCTGGTCGTCAATGACGGCGTAACGACAGCAACCGGCGGTGTCGATTTGATCAGAACGAATTTTGATTTAGGTACAGCGCCGTCATGGTTGGACGACGAGGGCGTCGCACTTGAAGCGCGTATTGAATTCTCGGTCAACGCGTCCCGATTGAACTAGGCCGCACGGCCGCGGCGGCCTCGCTTTGCCGGCGCCTGCTCGTCGAAAAGCTCCGCAAGCTGATCGATAATGGCGCCGCCCAGTTGGTCCACATCAACGATGGTGAGCGCACGGCTGTAATAGCGCGTCACATCGTGGCCGATGCCAATGGCGAGAAGCTCAACCGGCGAACGGTTTTCGATATAGGCGATCATCTCACGCAAATGCCGCTCCAGATAGGCGCCGCCATTTGCCGAGGAGGTCGTGTCGTCTACCGGTGCGCCGTCAGAAATTACCATCATGATCCGGCGCGCCTCAGGGCGGCCGAGCAGGCGCGTGTGCGCCCACGCAAGCGCCTCACCATCGATATTTTCTTTCAGCAATCCCTCTTTCATCATCAGCCCGAGAGATGAGCGTGAACGCCGCCAGGGCGCGTCAGCGGATTTATAAATGACATGGCGCAGATCATTGAGACGACCGGGATTTGCCGGTCGTCCGTCCTGAACCCATTTTTCCCGGGCCTGCCCACCTTTCCAGGCGCGCGTCGTAAAGCCCAGAATCTCGACTTTGACACCACACCGCTCAAGTGTGCGCGCCAGAATATCAGCGCAAATCGCGGCAATCGTAATCGGTCGGCCGCGCATGGAGCCGGAATTGTCGATCAGGAGCGTCACGACGGTGTCGCGAAAATCCTGCTCCTGTTCCATTTTGTAAGAAAGCGGCTGCATTGGATCGGCGACAATGCGGGCCAGCCGCGCAGCATCAAGCACGCCTTCGTCCAGATCGAACGCCCAGCTTCGGTTTTGCTGGGCCATAAGTTTTCGTTGCAGCTTGTTTGCCAGCCGCGCGACGACAGTGTGCAGGTTTTCTAACTGTCGATCGAGAGAGCGACGCAGGCGCTGTAATTCCTCGGCGTCGCAAAGGTCAATGGCCTCGGCAATCTCGTCAAATTCTGTAGTGTAAGGTTTATAGACTTCGCCAGTGTCGCCTTCGAAGCGGTTGCGCAGGCTGGAGACTTTTGCGTTTTCAGTGGAGCCGTCGTCTTCCTCCATCGATTGCTCAACGTCCTGATCGGAAAGGTCCGCATCGCCCTCCGCTTTGTCGCCTTCGCCGGAGTCTTCGGGAAATTGCGACTCGTCCGCGCCATCGTCGTCATCTTCGCCGTTATTTTCGTCATCTTCAGCGTCATCATCCTGATCGCTGTCATCTTCATCCGAGCGATCGCCGCGATCTTCATCGTCGAGCTCAAGATCGCGAATAAAATCACGAACAAGGCCGGCAAACACTTCCTGATCATTTAAATCGGCTGCCGCAGCCATCGCATCAAGCGAGGCGCCGGCGCGCTCTTCCAGTCCCTCGCGCCACGCATCCATGATGCCGGCGGCGGAGCCCGGCGCCGTGCGACCGGTCAGGCGTTCGCGCAACATGAGGGCGGCGACGTCAGCCAGCGGCGCCGTGTCATTGGGGCTGAGGCGGTCATAACCCTTGTCCGCGATAATTTGCTCAAGCGATGCGGCGAGATTGTCGCCGACGCCCTTCAGAGCCTGTGCCCCTATGGCCTCGCACCGAGCGTTCTCGAGCGCCTCAAACACCGCACGAGCCTCCGCGCCCACCGGCGCGAGCCGTTCATGGGCATCGGTGTCGTGGTGCGCCAAACGTAACGCCGCGGCGTCGCCTTCACCGCGGGCGATAGCCGCTGATTCCCGGTCCAGTGAACGCGCCGGCAGGGGAATTCGCGCCGATTTTCCCGAAACAGTCGCATGCTCGCCACCATAGGCAACCTCGACATCATGCTGAGACGACAGCGCCCGCGTTGTGTGCAAGAGGGCGCGCTTGAAGTCTTCCCGGATTTTTTCTTTCGGAATCATGGGCGGGAAGATAGGCGCTCAAGTCAGTTTTCGAAAGCGTCCTCGGCGCCGCACGAAAATGGGACGCCGCTTCGCCAATAACGGGAGGATTAAGGTTACCGGGTTTTGAAAAAACCGCCGGAAATCAACGACAATCGCCTTAACGCACAGTTTTTGCAGCCATTCGTCGTGACAGCCAAATAACGCAGGCGGACGGACATGGTCAGATCCTTTTTGAGAAATGAGAACGGCAATATTGCGTTGCTCTTTTCAGTATTGATATTTGTCATTCTGGGCGGGGCGGGAATGGCCATCGACTTCCAGCGCGCCGCCTCCATTCGCGCTGACCTGCAGCAATCTGCGGACGCCGCCGTGCTCGCCGCCATCCGCATTAGCATGAACCAGCCGACATTAACGCCGGCGGAAGTCGAAGCGAAAGCGAAAGCTTTTTTCGACGGCAACCGACGAACCAAATCGGACGTTGCAACCAGCAATTTCAAAATTGTCCATGACCCTTCAACGGACTTTTATCGGCTAAGCTTCGATGTCGATATCGACACAACGCTGACCCGCGCCATCGGCATCGACAAAATCGCCCCTATGATCGAATCCGAGGCAAAACTCGGAAAACCACCTTATCTCGAAATCGCGATGGTCCTTGATAATACAGGGTCGATGAATGATTTCGGCAAGCTCGGCGATCTGAAAACTGCGGCAACGAACCTCGTCACGTCGCTCCACAGCCATCCTGACGCAGATGTCAGAATTGGCCTCGTGCCTTTTGCTCAGTATGTGAATGTCGGGGCCGACAATGTAGGCGCAAGTTGGCTTAATGGCGCGTCAGCGCCGGGCGCCTTTGACGGCTGCGTTGGCTCGCGTGACTATCCTGCCAACACACAAGATGCTGGATTTAACACAACGCCAATACCGGAAGTTGCTGGTGAACCCTGCCCGAACGCCATCGTCCCGCTGACGGGCGTAAAGTCGACAATTGATACGGCGATCACCGGCATGACTGGTAACGGCTATACGTATATTCCGGGCGGCATCGCCTGGGGTTGGAGCGTGTTGAGTTCCGGGGCGCCATTTTCGGAAGGTCTCTCGAAAACAGACCTCGCTGCGCGCAATGGCAAAAAGACGATGATTGTTATGACGGACGGTGAAAATACGCGATCGCCGGATTATCCGACCCACGGCGCCGCAAATATCACCAACGCCAACCAGCTAACAGATGAACTTTGCGACGCAGTCAAAGACGACGAAATAGAAGTCTACACGATTGCCTTCGCCGTGACGGATATGACCATCAAGCATCTGTTGGAGGATTGCGGCACAACGCCTGATCATTACTTCGAACCGGACACGGCGTCTGAACTCAATGCGACCTTCGATAAAATCGCCAGCAATCTGCGCGCCATCAGCCTGTCAAAATAACCGACGGCAGGCGCGCTCTGCCTTGACCAAGATTACACTCTTTGGATTGAAACGACGGCGGCATTGAATACGCGCTTGTTTTGGGTGCGCGCTTGCGCCATTTTCCAGCCGCTGTAATTTTTAGGGGCCGCGCTTGTGAATCTCGCTGACGTAATCCGGACCATCCCGGACTATCCAAAACCCGGCATCATGTTCCGTGACATTACGACGTTGTTGGCAGACGCGAGGGGATTCCGGCGCGCCGTTGATGAACTCGTGCAACCACTCGCCGGCGCAAAGATCGACAAGGTCGCCGGTATCGAGGCGCGGGGGTTCATTTTAGGCGGCGCGATTGCCCACCAATTGTCGGTCGGTTTCATCCCGATCCGTAAAAAGGGCAAATTGCCATTTGAAACAATTTCCGAGCGTTACGCGCTGGAATATGGCGTTGATGAGGTCGAAATCCATGTTGACGCGGTCAAAGAGGGTGAGCGCATTCTGCTCGTTGACGACCTAATCGCCACGGGCGGCACCGCCAGCGCGGCCATTCGCTTGCTGGAGCGCGCCGGCGCCTCAATCGTTTTATGCGCTTTCGTCGTAGACCTGCCTGATCTTGGCGGCGCCGAAAAACTGCGGGCCATGGGAAAGAAGGTCACGTCGTTGATTGCTTTTGACGGCGATTAGCTGGTCGCCAGGCAAGTCCGCGTAACCCTGTTTGCCTTAGGTTGGCTTGCCGCAATATCGCCATGAGAACCTTTATTCTCTGCCGGTTACAGCCTCGTTGCGCGGTCGCCCAAAGGCCGTTAGAACCCAGTCTTTCCCCTCTGACGGGACAATTTTTCGGACATCGGAATTGAAAAAGTGGCTAATGAAGACAGTGTCTTAAAGGAAGTTGATCAGGAGCTCGCTGAAGAGAGACAGTGGTCGGCGTTCCGGAAATATGGCCCAGCGGTAATTGGCGCGTCCGCCGCGCTGGTAATCGGTGTGGGCGCCTGGCAGGCAATTGATGCAGCCCGCGTCAGCGCAGCAAACAAGGAAGCCCTTCAGTTTGCCGCCGCCGCTGAGCAGTTGATTGAAAACCCTACTGAGGGGCGCGCGGCGCTTGAAACGATCGCAAATGACGGTGGCAGTGGATACGCTTCGCTGGCGCAATTTCGGCGCGCTGCGTCATTTGCAGCTGACGGCGATCGCGCCGCAGCGATCGAGACGTTCACGGCGATTTACAATGACGGCGGCACACCAAAACCATTGCGCGAATTGGCGCAATTACGAGCGGCGTATTTGTCTCTGCAGGACGGCCGCGACGTCGTTCTGGAACATCTGGGCACGCTCCCAAACAGTGATAGTCCTTACAAACCATATGCCGACGAAGCCGCGGGTCTGGCAGCCCTGAAAGCAGAAGACTACGAAACAGCGTTATCGCTCTTTAGCGGCTTATCCGCTTTGCCATCGACGCCGCCGCCACTTGCGCAACGCGCAAACGAATATCTGGCGCTCGCCGTCGCGGGAAAAGCCGGTGTGAACCTGACCGGCAAATTCGCCCTTGACGATGTCATCGGCGCCGTTGGCGCAACGGGCGATGAAATACTTACGCCGCCGGCTGCAAACGTGGATCCCTTGGAACTCGAGCCCGCAACCGAAGAAACACCTCACAACCACGACGAAACCACTAGCCATACACATGAAAATGAAGCGGTCGAACCGTCAGAAAGTGGAAACGAGTAATGACGAAAACCACGACTAATCAGCGCCATTTTGTGCGTGGCCTAGCCAGCTTCGCGTTGTTGGCGTTTTTAAGCGGCTGTTCGTCCAACCCGATTACAGGGCTCTTTGGCGGTGGTGATGACGAAGACGAAGAAAACGCCCCCGAAGAGGACGACCGGATTTCCATTCTCGCCATTGACGAGCAGTTAAAAGCCGACCCCCGTTACATCGGCGTAACTGTCAGCGTGCCGCCGTCCTATGTAAACGCGTCCTGGCCGCAGCCGGGCGGAGAGGCGGACCACACATTGCACCACATTGCTGCAACGCTCGAATTAGAACCCGACTGGAAAGTCGATGTCGGCAAGGCCGGTGATCGTGCAAAATTGACCAGCCCGCCTATCGTTGTCAGCGATCGTGTTTATGTCATGGACGCGGCGACAACAGTGACATCCTTTAACGCTGAAAACGGCGATGTGATCTGGCGTAAAGAACTGGCGCCGGAAATCAAGGAGCGGTTTCGCTTTCGCGATTTTGTCCTGATGCAGGGAACAAACCCCTCTGAGATTGGCTTCGGCGGCGGCGTCGCTTTTGACAATGGCAAAATATTCGTCACGTCGGGGTTTGGATTTATCGCCGCCCTTGATGCGGTTTCAGGCGATGAAATCTGGCGCGTTGAAACATCTGCAGCGGTTCGCACACCGCCGACCGCCTATCGCGGCCGTGTTTATGTCACGACCAACGTCAATGAATTTCTCGCACTCGAACAAGACACGGGCGAGGAGACATGGTCATTTCAATCGTTTGAGGAGGCCGCGCGCTTTCTTTCGTCATCGAGCCCGGCCGCAGCCGGCGATCTCGTCGTGGCACCGTTTTCATCCGGTGAGATTGTCGCTTTTCAAGCTGAAACCGGTCGCGCGCTCTGGAATGAAACTTTGGCGCAGCAAGCCCGCCTGACAGCGCTCGCGTCACTGAACGATATTGCTGGCAGTCCGGTGATCGACCGCGGGCTGATTTATGTCGTCAGTCATGGCGGCCGCTTCGCCGCAATCGATATTCGGTCCGGGCAGCGCGTTTGGGAAACCTCAATCACCAGCCTTCAGACACCCTGGGTCGCAGGCGACTTCATTTACGTCGTATCGGTCAATGGCGAACTCGTTTGTCTGTCGCGTACAGAAGGCGCGATCCTCTGGGTGAGCCAGCTCCGCCGATACAAGAAAGAGAAAAAACGCAAAGGCCGCGTGACGTGGGCCGGCCCTGTGCTTGCTGGCGACCATCTCGTGCTCGTCTCGAACCTCGGCGAAGTTGCCAAGGTAGACCCTACCACCGGCGAGATCGTTGAAACCAAAGACATTAACGAGGCGTCGGTCATTTCGCCCGTCGTCGCCAACGAAAAAGTCTATATATTGAGCGAAAAGGGACGCCTTGTGGCGCTTCGTTAAACTCTTTTTCGCGGCGGGAGCCGCATGATCCATGAAAATCGCACTGGTCGGCCGACCGAACGTCGGTAAATCAACTTTGTTTAACCGCCTCGTCGGCAAGCGCCTCGCGCTTGTGGACGATACGCCGGGCGTTACACGCGATCGTCGCGAAGGCGCCGGGCGTCTGGGCGATCTTGAATTCACAGCCATCGATACGCCGGGCCTTGAAGAGGCGCCGGAAGCGGCGCTCGAAGGGCGGATGCGCAAACAAACGGACCGGGCCGTTGAAGATGCCGACATCTGCCTTTTCATGGTCGATGCGCGGGCGGGCGTCACGCCGCTTGATCAGACATTTGCGTCTATCCTCCGATCGAGCGGCAAACCGATTATTCTCCTCGCTAACAAATCCGAAGGCGCAAAGGGCGAGGCCGGCGTTTATGACGCCTATGAATTGGGCGTTGGCGATCCCATTCCAGTGAGCGCCGAGCATGGCGAGGGCATGGGCGATCTCTTCACCGCGCTTGAACCATTTTTTCAAACGCCAGAGGCCGGCGACGATGAAGGAGACCCCGACGAAGAGGCCGCCTGGGACAACCCATTAAAGCCGTTGCGCGTCGCCATTGTCGGCCGGCCGAACGCCGGCAAATCTACACTGGTCAACCAGATGCTTGGTGAGGACCGATTGCTGACGGGCCCAGAGGCCGGCATCACCCGGGATTCGATCGGCGTTGAATGGCGTTGGGCCGGTCCTGACCGTGACTGGCCCGTAAAACTTTTTGATACGGCCGGTTTGCGAAAAAAGGCGCGCGTTCAGTCGAAACTCGAAAAGCTATCCGTTGGCGATTCATTGCGCGCTATTCGCTTTGCCGAGATTGTGGTTTTGCTGATCGACGCGGAAACGCCCTTTGAAAAACAGGATTTGCAGATTGCCGATCTCGCCTTGCGCGAAGGGCGCGGGCTCGTTCTGGCCGTCAACAAATGGGATCTCATTTCGGACAAACAGAAAGCCCGTGAGGCGTTACGCGAACAGGCCGACCGTTTGTTGCCGCAAGCGCCGGGCGCACCCATTGTGACGTTGTCAGCGCTCAACGGCGCCGGGCTCAAAAAGCTCATGCCGGCGATTGTCAAACTCTATGTGGACTGGAATGCGCGGGTAAAAACGCCGGCTCTCAATGAATGGCTTCAAGAAGCGATTTCGCGGCACACGCCGCCAGCAATCGCGGGCCGGCGTCTCAAATTCAAATATGTCGCCCAGATTAAGACGCGCCCGCCGACATTCGTTGCTCATTGCAACCTCGCACAGGACGTACCGGCAGCCTATAAACGGTATCTTATCAACGGTATTCGCGACGCCTTCGACATCCGGGCCGTGCCGATCAGGCTGATTATGAAGTCACCGGATAATCCCTATGCGGATCGGAAAAAGTTCTAGGCGGATCGCTCGCGAAACACCCAACGCTTAAACGGGCCGGCCGGCGCAGACAACGCGTCAAACACTGTTGGCAGGAGCGCATCGGGCGCCGGCAATGTTTCCGGATCTTCGCCGGGCATTGCCGAGGCGCGCATACCGGTGCGCATGGCGCCCGGATCGATGACGCCAACACTGATCGAGGTCTGCTCGTTTTCCATCGCATAGGTTTCCGCAAGATGCTCGAGCGCCGCCTTCGACACGCCGTAAGGGCCCCAATGGGCCCGCGCGTGCTCGCCGCCGACCCGTGATGTCATGAATAAAACGCGGGCGTCGTCGCTTTTTCGCAACAGCGGGTCGAGCGCGCGCAACAGGCGCCAATTCGCTGTCAGGTTCAGCGCGAATACATGGTTCCATATCTTCGGATCGACATCGACCAGCGGGCCCAATTCTCCTAGCGCCGCAGCGTTCGCAAACAGAATATCAATCTTCTCAAAACGTCCGCCCAACGCCTCTGGCAATCGCTCGATACCGTCGCCCTCGACTAAGTCAAAGTTGATCAGCGAACAAACCCCGCCGGCCGCGCGGATTTCATCGTCGAGCTCTTCAAGACCGCCTGTCGTTCGCGCGACGGCCAGCACATGTGCGCCGGCCTTTGCGAGGCCGAGCGCAACAGCGCGGCCAATGCCGCGGGATGCTCCGGTAACGAGGGCGGTTTTTCCGGAAAGGTCAGGGATCAATCTTCAATCTCAAAGGTTAGCCCGGCGTTTTTTCGCAGGCGTTCAATGAGCGAATGCCCCATAGCGGGCGCTGTTGTCCAGATGCCGCCGGGTGTTTCTTTGCATTCGTCTATCAGGCAAATCGCAGACTCCGTGATCATTTTCGATGTCGA
Organism: Parvularculaceae bacterium; assembly: GCA_021776465.1. Lineage (GTDB taxonomy): Bacteria > Pseudomonadota > Alphaproteobacteria > Caulobacterales > Parvularculaceae > Hyphococcus. Next base: position 4,735 of record JAJFFU010000075.1, on the reverse strand, counting down.
GCCATATCCAGGGTCCATGTCGCCAGTAACAGCGACTTTCAGTATTTCGCCCTTCGCAGTCGTTCCGACAAACAGGATATCGAAAGAGCCTGCTTCGCGTTCTTCCTTGCTGGGCCCTTCGCCTGGTTTTGGTCCGTCGTCACTCATTATATTGTTGCTTGAGGCAAGCTGACGGGCGGCGGCTTCCCCTTTTTCGCCCGGACCGGTCATGACCATTTCCGAATATACCAGGTCTTCTCCATAAGCGTGGCCCAGCAAGGCGTTCGTACGATGAACGTTTTTCGTGTTGATTGCCGCCATAACAAAAGGCGCAAGCCAGCAGCCGGTCGCGTCGTCATGAATAACTTTGGAACCTGACGGCTGCTTTGGTCCGGAAAAATCCGACGCCAATGAAAACGGGTTCTTGAGATATCCCATCACAGACGGATCCGTCATAGCGGCCGCGACAGTCGCCTTGAAACTCGCCGCAGTCCCGCCGGAAAATGCGCCCTTCATGGAGCGCACCAACCCTTTGACTTCTTTGCACGGAGCGCCGAATTTTTTCTTTGCTACTTCCTGCAACAAATACACGCCGAGGTCTGACGGGATAGAGTCGAAACCGCACGAAAACACGATGCGCGCACCGGATGCTTTGGCCGTGGCCTCATGCTTGTCGATCATCTGGCGCATCCACGCCGGTTCGCCGCAAAGATCGACATAGTCCGTGCCGGCCTCGGCGCAAGCGGCAACGAGTTCGTTGCTATAAAGCTGGTAGGGGCCAACCGTTGTCAGGACCACTTTGGCGCTTTCGACGAGGGATTTTATCGATGCCGGGTCGCCTGCGTCGGCAAGGACCAGTGGCGTGTCCGCTGGCGCATTGATTTCGTCGCGCACCGATTGCAGCTTCTCTTGCGAGCGGCCAACCATGGCCCAGGAAACACCGGAACCGGCCGGATATGTCTTCGCCAGATATTCCGCAACGAGCCGCCCGGTAAAACCGGTGGCGCCAAAGACGGCGATGTCGAATCTCTTGTCAGCCATGCATCAATCCTCTTTCCGTTGCCCATGTCATGAACCGGAGGCGGGACCGGCGCAAATACCGATTGCAGCGCGAGACGCCCGGCACTTTATGCCGACCCCGGCAAAACCTGCCGGGCAAAGAACGCCGCCCGGCGCCGAATTCGGCATTCAGGGTCTGTTATCCTTGACAATGAAATGGCGCGTTCATTGCCGTTCGACCCTGTCTCTTAAGGCTTTTCACGGGAACGCCAGACCGGCAGGGCTTTTGCTTCCTTTCAAGCACACTCGCGGCGCGCATTGCGTCCGCAATCCGGCGAAAAACATCGCCGAAAGCCCCAGAAAGGGAACCGCTTACGATGGTCAACAACGTCAATACGAATCCGAGCGCCCTGATTGCGCTCCAGACCCTTACCCGAATCTCCGATCAGCTCGAAGAAACCCAGCGCCGCGTCTCGACCGGCCTTGAGGTCTCGAGCGCGAAAGACAATCCCGCGCTTTACGCCCTGGCGCAAAAGCAGCGCGCGGAACTCGGTTCAATTGAATCCGTACAGCAGGGCCTGCGCATCGGCACATCAACCGTTGATGTGGCGCTCGCCGCCGGCGAATCGATCTCCGACGTCCTCGTTGAGATGCGCGCAATCGCCAGCCAGGCGGCGGACCCGTCAATCAGCGCTGAAGACCTTACGCTTCTTAATGATCAGTACAATTCATACCGCGAACAAATCACCCGCCTGATCGACACGGCGGAAATCGGCGGACGCAATCTTCTCGCTAGTGGTGCAGGCGACCTTACCGTCGTCGCTGGCCCTGATGGCGGCACGACGATTACGGTCGGCGCAGAAGACCTGACCATAGGCGGCGCCAATGTAACCATTAGCAGTGTGGCGACCGTATTCGTCGCCAGAGATATTGCCGGGGACGCGACCCTTGAAACCGTTGCGGAAGTTGCACAGGCCGAGATCGCATTAATCGAAGCCTCGATCGACGCTGTCAGTAATGCACTCGGCTCGCTTGGGGCAGGCGGCAACTCACTGGAATTGCAAAATCGCATCCTGTCGCGTGTATCCGACGCGCTTGAAGTTTCTATCGGCAATCTCGTCGATGCAGACCTTGCCCGCGAAAGTTCGCGATTGCAGGCGCTACAGGTGCAGCAGCAACTCGCCATTCAGACGCTGTCGATCGCCAATGCGGCGCCGAACGCGATCCTGGCGTTGTTCGCGTAACGGCTGAGGAGACTTTTGACACCGCTGGATTTCGAACAGCGGATCGTCTGCGACTTGGAGGCGTCAGATGAGTGTCACGACCGGACAAAACACTACCGCTACCGCGACCGTGATCGTCGATCCGGCGGAGCGCACGCAAGCGCTCGCCGATGCCAGGCGGCGCGCCTCGCAAAGCGCTCTTGCAAACGCAGAGGCCGGCGAAACCCGTCGCGCCGACAGAATGCAGGATGCGCGCGCCATCATCGAGCGCGCGCTAGGGGCCAACACGAAACTCTCCATTTCTCGCGACGGCGCATCACCGACTTATATCTATCGCGCCATCGACGTCGATACCGGAGAAGTCATCCGCGAATGGCCGCCGGCTGAATTCGTGGAGTTTATCGCACAACAAAATAAAAGTTCGAACGTAGACGACCCGTCAGGGGTCGTCGTTGACGAACAAGCCTGAATTTCACTGACCCTCCCAACTGTCCGGCGGCCAACCACCGCCGGACTTTTTTTGCGACTAAGTATCGACCGCAGCGTTATTTCTTGACTTGAATGAGCCTGCATCGCGATAAACTGTTCATGACCCAACTCATGGACGACGCCGACATCGAACATTCGCATTCCCCCGATGCAATCGCGCATCGACTGGATAAAGGTCCGCAAACCAATTATTTGCGTGACTGGGTGTTTGGCGGCATCGACGGCGCAGTCACAACATTCGCGATTGTCGCTGGCGTCGCAGGCGCATCGCTTTCTACCACCGTCATTTTGATTCTGGGCATCGCAAATCTTTTGGCGGACGGATTTTCGATGGCGGCCGGCGCTTATTCCGGGATCAAGGCGGAAAAAGACGATTATGAACGTCTCAGACAAATGGAGCATCGCCATATCAAGGAAACCCCGGAAGGCGAGCGCGAAGAGATCCGCCAGATATTTGCGGCCAAAGGGTTCGAAGGCGAAGACCTTGAGCGCGCCGTCGATATCATCACGGCGAGCCATGAGCGTTGGGTGCAGGTGATGCTTGAAGAAGAGCACGGCGCGCCGAAGATGGAACGCTCGGCGGTAAAGTCGGGCCTCGTGACTTTCGGTGCGTTTTTTGTCTGCGGCGCCGTCCCGTTGCTTCCTTTCATATTCGGCGGCGCTTCGGGGGCCCTTACGACCGCCACAATAATGACCGGCCTGACGTTCTTTGGCATCGGCTCGCTGAAATCGCGATGGTCGACGACGAAATGGTGGAAATCCGGCTTTGAAACCTTTTCCATCGGCATGGTCGCCGCTGGCGTCGCTTTCGGCGTCGGCATGGCGCTGAAAGGCCTTGTGGGATAAGCTCGCCCGATGGGCGGGTTCGATCCAATTTTACTCGGCGCAACGCTGGCGCTCGCCGCCAGCGCAGTCGGCGTGATGCGCGTTCTACAAGGGCCGGCGCGGGCGCAATTCGTCTACGCACAGCTCTGTGTAATGGTCGGCATCTATGTCGGCTTTTCCCTGACGGGGCTGGATGGCAAGGACTTTCTCAGCCGCGGCGACTATTCCGCCGTTATCGTCGAGGGTGTCCTCGCGCTTGGATTTATCTTCGTCGGTCTGGCGGCGCTCGGTTCTCATCGGCCCTGGCTGCTCGGCGCGCTGATCTTCGCCCATGGGGCGACCGATTTTTTTCATCTGGTGATAGACGGTTCGCTCGCGCCCGCCTGGTACGCCTTCGCCTGTGTGCTCTATGATGCAATCATCGGGGCGGCGGCCGTAATGATGCTTTCCTCACAAGCGCCGCAAAAATCCTGAGGCTCGCGACCCTTCACTTTCGCGCTGATCATGCTAGAGCGGCTTCTCAGGTAAGGAGAGCCCGATGGACCACGGCAAAAATGAATTCGCAACCAATGAGAGCCTGAAAGCGCGCCGCGACCAGGCGTGCCCGGCGGGCCTGCCGTCAAAGTCCGGGATTTACGCCGCGCGTGCCAAGGGCGCCGAGCTATGGGACGTCGAGGGCAAGCGCTATATCGACTTTATCGGTGGGATCGGGGTCCTCAATGTTGGCCATTCCCACCCAAAAGTTGTTGAGGCGATCACGGCGCAAGCGGAAAATTTCATCCATACCGCTTTCGGTATTGCGCAATATGAAAGCTATATTGAGGTCTGCGAGAATTTGAACCGTTTGACCCCGGGCAACACGGCGAAAAAGACAGCGCTCTTTAACTCCGGCGCCGAAGCGGTCGAGAACGCGGTGAAGTTTGCACGGCAGATCACGGGCCGTCCAGGCGTGATTGCCTTCTCAGGCGCGTTTCATGGCCGTACGCTGTTGGCGACAACGCTGACCGGCAAGTCAAAGCCTTATAAGGTCGGTTTTGGGCCCTATGTGCCGGCGGTTTTCCATGCGGAATATCCCGATGCATATCATGGCGTCAGCACCGAAGAAGCGTTGAAGAGTATCGACCGTCTCTTCAAGTCGACCATTAACGCCAATGAAGTCGCGGCGATGATTGTCGAGCCGGTGCAAGGTGAGGGCGGGTTTAATCCTGCGCCAAAAGAAT
>JAJFFU010000074.1 GCA_021776465.1 Parvularculaceae bacterium | reverse complement strand
CTGTCGGCCCATGTTGATGCGGCGGGCCCGCTCGTCGGCGTGCTCCTCGGGCTTTATGCTTTCGGCATCGGCAAGGCGGCGCTGATGCCGGTCCATCCCTGGCTGCCCAACGCCATGGTCGCGCCAACGCCGGTCTCGGCGTTCCTGCATGCGGTCGCGGTCGTCAAAGCCGGCGTCTTTTCCATTCTCAAAGTCGTCGTCTATATCTTCGGCATAGATTTGTTGCGCGATACGGGCGCCAGCATTCCGTTCATGTGGATCGCGGCGGGCTCGATCCTCCTCGCGTCGCTGATCGCCATGCGACAGGACAATCTCAAAGCCCGGCTCGCATACTCGACCGTGTCGCAGCTTTCTTACGTGACGCTCGGCGCCATGTTGGCGACCTCCATGGGCGTCATGGGCGGGGCGACGCAGATCGCCGCCCATGCGCTCGGCAAGATGACGCTGTTCATGTGCGCCGGCGCGATCTATGTGGCGCACCACAAGACGCTGGTCTCGGAAATGCGCGGGCTTGGCCGCGTCATGCCGTGGACCTTCGGTGCGTTCTTTCTCGGCGCCATGTCGATCATTGGCCTGCCGCCCATGGGCGGGTCGTGGCCAAAATTCTTCCTGATGCTGGGCGCCGCCGACGCCGGCCAGATCGCGATCATCGTTGTCCTGATGATCTCGTCGATCCTTAATGTCGTCTATCTCCTGTCGATCCCGGTGCAGGCGTTTTATATGAACCCGGCGGAGGAAGGCGCGAAGGCGCAAGGGGCTGAAGGCAAGGGCATTGCGTGGGGCGCGCTGAAAGAAGCGCCCTTGCTGTGCGTTTTACCGCCGGTGATGACCGCGACCGGTGCGCTCATTCTCTTTTTCTGCGCCGACCCGCTTTACAATTACCTCGCGCCGCTGATTGCGGAGGCGGGGTGATGGAATTGACAACGAACAACACCCGTCATCCCGTGCGCATTGCAGCACGACGTGATGCATTGCAGACACGGGATCGACCGCAATGGATCCCGGCTCTGCGCAGCAACATTGCATGTTGCAGCGCGTCCGGGATGACGGTGTTGAGACATTGCACGCCGCTTATCCCCGCGCAGGCGGGGATCCAGCAAAGAGAAAATGCCGGGCGTCGCCCGACATTATTTACTGGAATGGATTCCCGCCTTCGCGGGAATGAGCGGGAGAGAGGTTTGTTCCATGACTGACCACAACCACAACCCCGACGAAAAACCGGGCTGGGCAGACACCAAAGGCTTCCGCAACGTCTTTCTCGGTGTGCTGATGACCGCTTGCGTGCTGTCCGCGTTGGCCGGTTTTGTGCCCGCCTTTCAGAAAGACCACCCGCATTTCGCCGCGGAAGGGTTCCCGGTTTTCTTCGCACTCTGGGGCTTCGCCGCGTTCATGTTCATCGTCCTTGCCGGCCAGCATTTGCGCAAGCTCGTTGGCCGCAAGGAAGATTATTATGAGGAGCGCGAATAGGGATGGCGGCGCTGATTGACGTTTTTGTTCAGAACCCGGCGGTGATCCTCACGATCGGCGCGTTGATTACGCTGGTGACGCCGCGCCATCTGGCGAGCCTCATTCTGCTGATCGTCACGGCGCTGTCGGCGATCAAGCTCTACACGCTCGGCCTTGGGGAATATGGGCGCATCAGCCTGATCGGTGAAGAGCTGACGACATTGCGCCTTGACCCCCTGTCGCGGATTTTCGCGGTCGTCTTTCACATCGCCGCGGCCCTCAACATTATTTATGGCTGGGGTCAAAGAGACCGCGCGCAGAACTTCGCAACGCTTGCCTATCCCGCCGCGGCGCTGGGGGGCGTCCTCGCCGGCGATCTCATTACGCTGTTCATCTGGTGGGAAATCGCCGCCATCACGTCGGTCTTCCTCGTCTGGGCGCCGGGCACGCGGGTCACCTACCTTGCCGGCATGCGCTATCTCGCCATTCAGGTGTTGTCCGGCGTGTTGCTCCTCGGGGGCATTGTGTTGCTCTATCGCGAAACCGGATCGATCAATTTCGATTTCATCGGCCTGCGCGACGCCAATGGTGCGATCAAATTTTCCGCTCTCGTCATGCTTCTCGCCTTCGGCATCAAGGCGGCGTTTCCGCTGCTGCATAACTGGGTGCAGGACGCTTATCCGAAATCGACCATCACCGGCGCGATCATCCTGTCGATCTTCACGACCAAGCTCGCGGTCTATTCGCTGGCGCGCGCGTTTCCCGGCACGAATGAGCTGATTTACATCGGCGCGGTGATGACAATCTTCCCGATTTTCTTTGCGCTTATCGAAAACGACCTCAGAAAAGTGCTCACCTATTCGATCAACAACCAGGTCGGCTTCATGGTCTGCGCCATCGGTTTTGGCGCGATCAACGGCGCGGCCGGTTACGCCTTCGGCAATATCATCTTCGAAGGGCTCTTGTTCATGGCGCTCGGCGCGGCGATGTTCCGTACAGGGACTTCTAAGGCGACGGAGCTTGGCGGGCTGTACAAGACTATGCCGATCACCATGGGGCTGTGCATTATTGGCGCGATGTCGATCTCGGCCTTTCCGGGCACGCTCGGTTTCGTCACCAAGGGCCTGATCATCGATGCGGCGGGCGGCGCGCATATGCTGTGGATCTGGCTGGTCCTGTTATTCGCCTCGGCCGGCGTGCTCGAACATGCGGGCATCAAGATCCCGTATTTCACCTTCTTTGCTCATGACAGCGGCAAGCGCCCGGCCGAGGCGCCGCCGCAAATGTTGATCGCCATGGGGATCGCCGGTGCGCTCTGTCTCGGCTTCGGCGTTTATCCCGACCCGCTTTATGCGCTCCTGCCCGATCAGGCGGCGATCGCCGGCTATCATCCCTATTCGCCCTATCATGTGGTGGAGCAATTACAGTTGCTCTTATGGGCCGTGCTCGCCTTTGCCGTGCTGGTGTTGATCAAGTGGTACCCGGCTGAAGTGCCCTCGACCAATCTCGACACGGACTGGCTCTATCGCATTCCGGGCCGGGCCTTCGCCGGCTGGGTCGTTGGTGCGTCGGGCGCGACATTTAACGCCTTATGGGCGATCTTCTCGGGCCGCGTGCACGCAATAATGGAACGCATTTACGCCGTGCATGGGCCGGAAGGGCAGATGGCGAAATCCTGGCCCATTGGCTTTATGGCCTTGTGGACTGCCATTTTGCTGGGCTTTGTGCTCGTCATCGCGTTCTTCGCGTAACCGCGGCGCGGTCCGAGGGTTAAGGTTAAGCCTTAAGCAAACGTCAACATCGTTTGCAAACTTATCCTCAACTTTAAATCAAGTCTTATTATAGGGCGTACGGAGGATTTCTCCGACGCTCGAAAAATGTGCGCCAGGGAGGCAAGTATGCCGTTCAACAAGGACGCGTTTTCTGATCGATCGTGCCGGGTGATCGCCCGTCTCGCCAAGGAGGTTGTATGTGACGCAAACGGATTGCCGCACGCTGCATTGCTCGACATAAGACGCGGCGACGCTCATTTGGCCCTGTGCCGCCAGATTGCCATCTATCTGTCCCATGTGGTTGGCCAGTTGACCCTGAGTGAGGTTGCGGCCTGCTTCAAGAAGAACCGGGCGACGGTCTCTCACTCATGCACCAACATCGAAGATCGGCGCGACAGCCCGATATTCGATTTGCAGCTTGAGTATATGGAAAAACAACTGCGCGATCGCATCCGTGATTTCAGGGCTGGCGAGGCCAGCGCAAAAAAAGTCCTCGACCGGGCGGCGTTATTTTCGCGATTGCGTTAACGCGCCGCGCGTTCGGCGGCGATTTCGCGGATGCGTTTAACCATGGCGTGGAGTCCGTTTGAGCGTTGCGGCGTCAGATGGTCGTCGAGGTCAAAGGGCTTCAGCGCGGCGGCCGGGTCGATGCCGGAAATGTCTGTCGGCGATTTGCCTGAATAGAGCGCAATCAACAGCGCCACGAGGCCTTTGACGATATGGGCGTCGGAATCGCCCTGGAACGTGATGACGTCGCTTTCGTGCGTAGCATGCAGCCACACCTGGCTGGCGCAGCCTTTGACCTTGTGCGCCTCGTCGCGTTGCGCGTCCGGGTAAGGCGCAAGGCCGCGCCCGAGGTCGATCAGGTATTTATAGCGATCATCCCAATCGTCGAGGAACGCAAAGTCAGCACGGATATTTTCAAAGTCAGGCATCGGGTGGGAAATAGTTGTGAATGCGCATCGTATCAAGCCTCGGTGAATTGATGTGCGGCTAATCCCCGTGTCATCCCGGGGCTTGCGAAGCAAGAACCCGGGATCCAGGGCAATCCGTTTCTGTCATTTCATGGGCTGTAGTGTTGCGCTATGGGTTCCGGGTTCGACCTTCGGTCGCCCCGGAATGACAACGACATGCAGTATTGCGTTTATATCATGGCCAGCCAGAAAAACGGGACGCTCTATATTGGCGTGACCAACAACATTGGCGCACGAGCATACGCCCATCGCAATGGCGCCGGGTCAACGTTCACAAAAAAATATCGCGTCACGCGATTGGTCTATATGGAGTTATTTGATGACGTGCGCGAGGCGATTGCGCGCGAAAAAGAACTCAAGAAATGGCGCCGGCAGTGGAAAGTCGAATTGATCGAGTCTGCCAATGCTGACTGGGACGATTTATATCTCAAGCTCAATCACTAACCGTCATCCCGGGGCTTGCGAAGCAAGAACCCGGGATCCAGAGCAATCCGTCTCCGTCATTTCATGCGTTTCAGTGTTGCGCTATGGATTCCGGGTTCGACCTGACGGCCGCCCCGGCATGACAATAAAAAAACCCGGCGTTGCCCGCCGGGTTTTCTGTGTCGTGTGCGTCGTGCAGTGAAGCGCCGCTCTAACTCGACGAGCCGCCGCCGACCCAGCCGGTGCACGAGGCGATGTCGTTGAGCCCGTGTTCGCCGAGGCAAAACGCTTCCTCGTAAGGCGTGCGCGTGGCGGCGATGCATTGATCGAGGGTCAGTTTCGACATCTCAAGGCAACGCTGCGATTTGTTGTTCTTTGCGTAGACGCTGACGATTTTCGGGTTCAGCGAATTCGTTGAGTAGCGCGCTGCAAGATTGAGGATGCGATCCATGATCACTTCAGCGTTGGCTTCGGCCATGGCGCCCGTGGGAGAGGCTTTGCCCCAATCTGCTGACCATGCGCCGGAGGCGCTGGCGAGCGCCGGCGCGATCACGCCGCCATCGGCTTCATGATCGAAGGCGGGCGCTGCGGGCGCGCCGCGGCCGCGGCGGAATTTCGCCGCTTCCTTGATCCGATCCTGGCTCGATGAAATGCGTTGCTTGCCCCATTTCGTTTTTTGCATGGCGTAGGCCTGGGCCTTGAAGGCTTCGCCGAGCGCAGTGAACCGCGCCCCGTCGCGCGCCGTCATGGACAGGACCGAGGCGATGGCTTTATCGGCGCCCGGCAGATTGCGGGCAAAGCTTGGGTCTTGCGCGATGTTGGAAATGAGGCCGTCCTGGCCGCCGAGATTTCCTTTGCGGCGGTTCGGCTTTTTCTTGAGTTCTTTCTTCAGCGCCGCGGCAAATTCCGGCGTGTCCGCGGCGACCAGCGCCGCATAGGCGACCCAGCCCCCGGCAATGCCTTCCGGATCATGAGCGCCCAACCGGCGATGGGCCTCGCGCGTCACGTCAGCGTTGTCGAATGGCATCGCCTCAATGGCGGCCACATCTTCGCGGAAGCGAATATAGTCGGCGGCGGCTTTTTCAAGCGAATCGTCTTTTGGCTGTGCAAGCGTATCGGCCGATACGGCCGTCGCCGCGAGCCCGGCGATGACCGCCGTGACAACCGCAAATCCGGATTTGCGGCGCGGCGTCAGAGCAATTGCGGTACGCAACATTGGCAAAGTCTCCCGAGTGTTCCTTTTAAGCCCCGTCAGCAAGGCCTCGCCACAGTAACGCCGCATCATTTAACCTGTGGTCAATGAGTATGGCGACTTTCGAAACAAAAGCGAGCGAGGTTACACCCGCGCCCGCCGATTTCCGCCATTTACGGGTCTTTAGCATTTATTAACGACAATCCTGGCAAGGTGAAGGGGCGTTAACGAATCTATCGATTGCGTAAATTTCCGCGCTGAAATTGAAGCAGGAATCATACCGGAAATGCCCGAATTTCGCCCCTTCGCCTTTATTCGCCGACTGGCTGGCCGTGTTGTCGGGGGCCCGGTCTGGCGCGGCGGCCCGACCGATATCGTCGCGACCCTCTATGATGACGGCATAATTCTGGCGGTTTCGCCGACCGCATCAGAGATTATCGGCGCCGCGGGCAATCTCGTGGGCCGGTCGATCTTTGATTTCGTGGCCCGGCAGGATCGCGCCGGTGTTCGCGCCGCGTTTGCCCATGCCGCAGACCGCAGCGTTTACGCAGATCCTTCGCTCTTATCGGCAGAGTTTACGTTGTTGCGGGTGCGCCGCGCCGGCGCGCTTTCGGAAATCACCATCCGGCCGCTGGGCCGGGGCCGCCTTGCGGTGCTGATTCGCCAACGCGCTAACCGCCGTCAGGAAAACGCCGCCCCGATGAGCCAGATCGGCGCCCAGATCGGCGCCCAGATCAGCGCGGAGATCGAGGCCCAAATCGCAGCGCCAGTGACGGCCCCGGATGAGCCAGTGGTCGCAACGCCGCAAGACCGCGCCGAAGTCAGCGCCGACCTGATCGGCGATCTCGCCCATGAACTGAAAACGCCGTTGAATGCGATCATCGGTTTCGCGGACGCCATGCGCTCGGAGACGTTCGGGCCCCTCGGCGCAGACATTATGGGCGCGCGCAAATACGCTGAATATGTCAATCACATCCACACATCGGGCGCCCATTTGAGCGCCCTCATCAGCGCAGCGCAGGACTACGCGAAAACCCGCGCCGGCCATTATGAAATCACCCCGGCGCCAACCAACCCGGCGGTGATTGCGGAAGAATGCGCGGCGATGATCCGCGGCGCTGCGGAGACTGCCGGTCTTACGTTCAAGATGACCATCGACGATGAACTGCCCGAAGCCATGCTCGATGCGCGCGCGGTTCGGCAAATTCTCGTCAACCTGCTGTCGAACGCCGTCAAGTTCACCGACAAGGGCGAGGTCGCACTTTCGGTACATGAAAAAGGCGGCAATCTTGAATTCGTTGTCCGTGACACCGGCGTCGGTATGAACAAGGTCGTGCTCGCAAAACTGGGCGGGCGCTATTCCGATACGCATCGCACCGGCGTTCGCGGGGCCGGCGGTTCCGGGCTTGGCCTTTCCCTGGCGTTTGAACTGGCGCGTCTTCACGGCGGCGTCTTGCGGCTCGAATCCGAACCGGGCGCGGGGACCGTCGCGCGCTTTACGGCGCCAATCTCGGGAACCTTGCGCAATGGCGTCGCGCAGACCGGCGATATTCAGAGCCAACTCGACCGGGTCAACGCCTTCCGGGCCGAGCGCGCCCGCCGCGCAGCTGCGGCGTAACTTTGCCGGCGGTGTCGCCGGCCATTCCTGACGGATAAAATAACAACAGGCCGCGCGGTAGACACCGTACGGGCCTTGGGTGCATTTTATGGCGTCACCGCAGGCAGCAAAGGAGGCGCGAGACCTATGGCCGTTACCTTGAAAATCAATGGCGAAAATCGTTCTGTCGATGCTGACGATGAAACGCCGCTCTTGTGGGTGTTGCGCGACGATCTGCGCCTGACCGGTACGAAGTTCGGCTGCGGCATTGCTCAATGCGGCGCTTGCACCGTGCATGTGAACGGCCAGCCGCGCCGCGCCTGTGTGACGCCCCTGTCCATGCTTGAGGGCGCTGACGTGACGACCATCGAAGGCCTTGAAGGACGCGAAGCTGAAGCCGTCCGCGCGGCCTGGGCTGAATACGACACGCCCCAATGCGGCTACTGCCAGTCCGGACAGATCATGACCGCGGCGGCCCTGTTGCAGCGGACGCCGCAACCGTCCGATGAAGAAATCGACGATGCGCTGGCGGGCAATATCTGTCGTTGCGCGACGTACGTCCGTATCCGGAAGGCTGTCAAAGCCGCCGGCGAAAAGCTGGAGGGCTGACCCATGACGCTTTCCCGCAACTCTTCCAGCACGATCACCGCCACGCGCCGCGATGTTCTTGCCGGTGCGGCCGGCCTCGTCGTCGCGGTCACCTTGCCCGTTAAATCTCGGGCCCAGGGCGCGGGCGATGCGACATTCGCGCCGAACGCCTTTATTCGCGTGACGCCGGACAACATCATCACGGTACTGAGCAAACACATTGAATTTGGCCAAGGCCCGTTGACCGGGCTGGCGACGCTCGTCGCCGAGGAAATGGACGCGGACTGGGCGCAAATCCGCGCCGAACACGCACCGTCCAACCCGGCGCTATACGGGCATCCGGATTTCGGCATGCAAATCACCGGCGGCTCGGCGTCTATCGCCACGTCCTATGACGTCATGCGCAAGGCCGGCGCGGCGGCCCGTGCGCTGCTGGTTGCGGCGGCGGCAAAATCATGGGGCGTGCCGGCGGATGAAATCACGGTCGCAAAAGGCGTCCTCTCCCATGCCTCCGGCAAGCAAGGAACCTTCGGCGATTTCGCGCAAGCGGCCGCCGGCGAAACGCTGACTGGGGAGCCGGCGCTGAAATCACCTGACCAGTTCATTTATATCGGCAATGAAAATTTGCGGAAGCTCGACACGGCGGACAAATCAACGGGCGCCGCCGTCTACACGCTCGATATCTTCCGTGACGGCATGCTGACCGCAGTTGTCGCCCATCCGAAAAGATTTGGCGCGACGGTCGCGTCCTTTGACGATGCTGCAACGCGCGCCGTCGTCGGTGTGGTCGATGTGGTGCAAGTGAGCGCCGGCGTCGCTGTTCTCGCGGAAAATACTTATGCGGCGCTCAAGGGTCGCAAAGCGCTGGTCGTTGAATGGGACGACAGCGCCGCCGAGACCCGGCACACCGACGCCATACTCGCTGAATATGAAGCGGCCGCAAAACAACGCGGGGTCGTCGCCCATCAAACGGGCGACGCCGACGGCGCGCTTGCGGGCGCCGAAACTGTTCTTGAGGCGGAGTATCTCTTTCCCTATCTCGCCCATGCGCCCATGGAGCCGCTCGATGCGGTGATCGAACGATCGGCCGATGGCGGCGTTGAAGCCTGGCTCGGCAGTCAGGGCACGACCATTGATCACCAAGTGATCGCCGGCGTCTGCGGCCTCGATATGGGGCAGGTCAAACTCAACGTCATGCTGGCTGGCGGCAGTTTCGGGCGGCGCGCGCAACCAACCTCGCATCTGGCGCAGGAAGCGGCGGAAATTTTCATGGCCGCCGGCGGCGACAAGCCGATCAAACTAATGTGGACGCGCGAAGACGATATTCGCGGCGGCTATTACCGTCCGGTGACAGCCCATCGCCTGCGCGGCGGGCTCGACGCCAATGGCGACATCGTCGCCTGGGAGCAAACCGTCGCGGGCCAGTCATTCGCCGCCGGCACGCCCTTTGAACCCTTCATGGTGCAAAACGGCATCGACGGAACGATGATCGAAGGCGCCAGCGAAACGCCTTACGCCATGGCGAATACGGTCGTCAGCGCCCATATGATCAACAATCCGGTGTCGACCTTGTGGTGGCGCTCTGTCGGCCACACTCATACGGGATACGCCGTTGAATGTTTCATCGATGAATTGCTGGACGCGGGCGGCAAGGATGCCGTTGCGGGCCGGCTGGCGCTGATGAGCGATAGTTACGCGCGCCTCGCTGGGACGTTGCGCGAAGTCGCCGACATCGCCGGCTGGGGCCGCACCATGCCCGAGGGCCGCGCCCTTGGCGTCGCCTCGGTGAAGTCGTTCAACTCCTATGTTTCGCAAGTGGCCGAAGTTTCCATCGAAGACGGCGCCCCGCGCGTTCACAAAGTCTGGTGTGCGGTCGATTGCGGCGTGCCGGTCAATCCGGAAGTGATCCGGGCACAGATGGAAGGCGGTATCGGCTATGCGTTGAGCGCGATCTTGTTCAACGAAATCACGTTTGACGATAGCGGCGCCATCGAGCAATCGAATTTCCACGATTACCGTTCACTGCGCATCGGCGAAATGCCCGAAATTGAAGTCGCCATCATCAAATCAAGCGAAGCGCCGACCGGCGTTGGCGAACCCGGCGTGCCGCCCCTCGGGCCGGCTGTCGCAAATGCGGTGCGCAAGCTGACCGGCAAAACGCCGCGACGCCTGCCCATGATCCGCAATGATTACCAAGCATAGGACGGATCAGATGCGCACACTCAACATTGCCGGCTCGACATTTTCCATCGCGATCATCGCCGCGCTTCTATCCGCCTGCGGGCAAGGCCCATCGGAACCTGCGGCCCCCGCCAACGACGTCAACGGGTTGAAAACGCCGGCTGCTTTTGCCGATATCGCCGACGACGCGGACCGCGCCGCGGCGCTGTTCGGCGAAATGTCGAAAGTGATGCTGCATCCACGCTGCGCCAATTGCCATCCGCGCGAAGGCGGGCCGACGCAGGGCGACGACATGCACCCGCACAGCCCGCCCGTGGTGCGCGGGTTCGGCATGGGCGCGGCCGGCATGGAATGTTCGACCTGTCACGGCCCGGCGAACTTTGCGTTTGCGAGCATGGAAGGGTCGATCCCCGGCGCCGTCCCGTGGATGCTGGCGCCGCAATCCATGGGCTGGGTCGGGGCAACGCCGGCGGAGATCTGTGCACAGATTAAAGACACGGAACGCAACGGCGGGCGGACCCTTGACGATCTCGTCTTTCACAATAGCGAGGATCACCTCGTCAATTGGGCCTGGCATCCGGGCGAGGGACGTGCGCCCGCGCCGGGCGATCAGGAAACCTTTGGCGCGCTTACGGCCGCCTGGGCGCAAGCGGGCGCCCATTGTCCGGCCGGGTAAGCCGGTCGCTCACGCCAGACCATCATGATTGAACCGCGCCTCAAAACCGAGATCAGGGTCTCCGCCCATATGTGCCGCGCGCGCGGGGAAGGCGCCTTTGCGACGGTGGCGCGCAAGGGCGATCCCGACGCCGGCGCCGTTGCGGTTAAAGTCTATCTCGGGGCCGGCGCGGCGCAGCTCTTCGTTCAGAGCCGCGATCTCGACGGCAATTACGTCTGGCGCGATCCGTTCGAAGAGGACGCGCAAACGGACGGTACTGAACTGCGCATCGATGCGTGGCTGCAAAAAGAAATCGCCATCGACCCGGATCTCTGGATTGTTGAAATCGAAGACCGGGACGGGCGCGCGTTTCTGGATTAGGGCGCGCCGCATGATTCAATTGTAGTTCCGCTCATCCCGGCCTTCGCCGGGATGAGCGGGTATTCATGTGTGCTTTCGTTTCATGGATTCCCGCCTTCGCGGGAATGAGCGGATCTTTATACGGCCCGCCCCTCCTAAACGCTCCGAAAGCCCGCGCGCGTTAATGGCAATTCGCGAATGCGCGTTCCCGTTGCGGCGAAAATTGCGTTTGTCAGCGCCGGCGCAACCGGCGGCGTGCCCGGTTCGCCGAGACCGCCGGGGGCGTGGCCGCTATTGACGAAACGCACCTGCTGCTTTGGCGCATTGTGCAGGCGGATCATGTCGTAGTCGGGGAAGTTCTGTTGCACGACCTCGCCATTCTTCAGCGTGATTTCGCCAAAGAAAACCGCCGAGAGCGCAAAGATCACCGATGAATGGATTTGCGCTTCGGCGGCGTTCGGGTTGATCACCTGTCCGCAATCGACGACCGATGTCAGGCGATGAATGCGCACGCGCTTGTCGTCTTCGATGGTGATCTCCGCGACCTGTCCGACAATCGATTCAAAACTGTCGACAATCGCGATCCCCTGATGGGCGCCCGGCGTTTCCGGTCGGCCCCAACTCGCCTCATCGGCGAGCTGTTCCAGCACGGCGCGATGGCGCGGATCGGATTTGTGGGCGTAGCGAAATGCGAGCGGATCGGCGCCGGCCTTGTGCGCCAGTTCGTCGACGAAGCTTTCGTTGAAAAATCCCATCTGCGTAAAATCAACGCTGCGCCACGAGCCCACCGGGATCGGGCTCGGATAGGGATGGCGCGCAATGTGTTTGTTGGCGACGTCATATTGAAATGCAAAAGGTCGCTCGGAGTCCGGCATGCCGGCGTCTGCATAGACATAGGCGTGCGACATAGCGCTGATGTTTCCATCCTCCACAAGGCCGCGCATGCGCGAGACCACGGCCGGGCGGTAAAAGTCGTTGGTCATGTCCTGCTCGCGCGACCAGATGAGTTTCACCGGCGCGCCGACTGCTACTGCGACGCGCGCCGCCTGCACGACATTGTCGACCTTTGCGCGCCTGCCGAAACCGCCGCCGAGATAAGCGTTGTGCACTGTCACGTCGCTTTTCTTCAGGCCGAGCACGTCCGCCGCACTGTCGCGCGCGGCGATCGGGTTTTGGTGACCGACCCAGATGTCGCATTTGCCGTTGCGAACGGAGGCGGTGCAGTTCATCGGCTCCATCGTCGCGTGGGCGAGATAGGGAACGGCGTATTCAACGGAAATTGCGTCAGCCGATTGCAACAGTGTTGTAGCATCGCCTGCCTTATCCATGATTTCTTCGTGGCGGGTTTCTTCTAGATGGGCGTTGTGCGTTGCGCGCAATGTGTCGGAAGCGAGCGTTTCGTCGCCGCCTTCCCATTTGATGTCCAACTGGTTGAGCGCGTTTGACGCCGTCCAATAGCTGTCAGCGACGACGACGACGGCGTCTTCTAGATTGACGATTTGCACCGCCGCTTGCACCGCCGCATTGTCCGGGTCTTTAACGGAAACGGCGCGCGCGCCGAATTTCGGGGCCTGCGCAATCGCGGCGTATTTCATACCGGGCACAATCACGTCCATGCCGAACTGCGCCTCGCCCGTTACTTTCTCGGGCAGGTCAAGGCGCGGTTTCGCGGTCCCGACGATTTTGTACTGGTCGGGCGTTTTAAGCGCCGGTTTGAGATTGGGGGTGAACGCGGCGGCCGCCGCGGCGAAGGCGCCAAAGGGCGCGGAGCGCCCGGACGCATCGTGATGAAGGACGCTTGCCTCGGCGCGCAGGGAATGCATCGGCACATCCCATTCTTTCGCCGCCGCATGCATCAACATTTCGCGCGCGGCCGCGCCGGCCCGGCGCATGCCGTGATACCCGGTTAGCCGGATCGCCGTGCTGCCGCCGGTGATCTGGCCAACCATCCCCTTGGCGAGTTGCAGGAACGTAAAGTCGAGCATCGGGTAAACAAAGCGCGGAATTTTCGCGCCTTCGCCGACGATATAACCGCGGCCGAGATCGCTGTTGACATATTCGTCAGTGGCGGGCGCCTGTTCGATGGCGACCGTGTCCCAGTCCGCTTCCATTTCCTCGGCCAGCATTTGCGCAAGGCCGGTGCCGACGCCCTGACCCATTTCCGAATGGGGAATGATGACGGTGAGTTTGTTGTCCGGCGTTAATTTCACCCAGGTGTTCAAGATCACTTCGTTGCCGCTGGCGACATCGTCGCGATGGATCTTCAAGCGATTGGGCGACAGAGCAAGACCAAGGGCGACGCCGCCGCCGACAACACCGGCGGAAACAAGGAAGGTGCGCCGGGCGATCGTGGCGATGTTCGAGGATTGTTTTTTTGTCTCGTTGCTCATGGCTTACCCCTCCCGCCGGGCGCGCGCCGCGGCGTGTATCGCCGTTCTGACGCGCTCATAGGTTCCGCAGCGGCAAATGTTGGTGACGGCGTTGTCGATGTCGTCGTCGCTCGGGTCGGGATTTTCATCGAGCAAGGCTTCCGCCGCCATGATCATGCCGGACTGGCAATAGCCGCATTGCGGCGCCTGATGCTCAAGCCATGCGGTTTGCACGGCGGACAATTCGCCCGGCGCCGGCGCGATGCCTTCGATGGTTTTAATCTCCGCGCCGTCGACAACGGCAACCGGCATCACGCAAGTGCGCGTCGCGACGCCGTCAATATGAACCGTGCACGCGCCGCAGGCGGCGATACCGCAACCGAACTTCGTGCCCGTCATTTCCAGTTTTTCGCGCAGCACCCAGAGCAGCGGCATGTCGGGCGGCGCCTCGACAGATGTTGCGTTCCCATTGAGCGTGAATGAAACTTTCATGGTTCTCACCTGTCCTTCGGATCGCGTATTCGCCAGCTCTATTGATAGCCGATTTTACGCGCCTGCGTCACATCATTAGCAGTGCGCTTGCAAAGACGTGATGCGCTGCGCCGCGATTGCGCGGTTTATGCGCGATTGAGGCGGCGCGATGACGCTGGTTCGGTGGAAAATATAATGTCAAGTATATTGACATTCCTGTGTTTGACGGCATCATCGGCGTTTCCGAGATTTGCCTTTCGCCGAACGCATTGGGAAATGC
This sequence comes from Parvularculaceae bacterium, assembly GCA_021776465.1. Lineage (GTDB taxonomy): Bacteria > Pseudomonadota > Alphaproteobacteria > Caulobacterales > Parvularculaceae > Hyphococcus. Next base: position 2,785 of record JAJFFU010000074.1, on the reverse strand, counting down.
ATGCAAACAAAAACGGAGACGCAACAATGCGGCGCTACACCACCATCGTTGCGCTTGTCGCGTGTTTGGCTGCGTTTTGGAACGGCGCCGCGATGGCCGGCGAACAGGCGGGGGAGGGATTAATGCCGCGCGACAATGCGATCAACGAATGGCTCGACACCTACAAAACCGCATGGCAAGAACAGGACGCCGATCTTGTCGGAACGCTTTTTTCGGACGACGCCCATTACGCCGTTAATCCGCTGGAGCAGATCCTCGCCGGGCGAAGCGCCATTGAGGACTATTGGCGCGCGGGCGCTGCCGGATCCCAAAAAGACATTCTATTCGATTACGAGGTCTGGTCGGATACGCAGCAAATGACCATCGTGCACTGGACGGCGTCCTTCACGCGGGCGGCGAGCGGCGAACGCGTCAACATGGACGGCGTTTTCAGGCTGGTGTTTGAAACAAACGATGCGCGTCCATTATTATGCGCGCGGCTGGAGGAATGGTGGTTCCTCGCCGTCGACGAACAATCAGCGGCGCCGACAAACATCGAGCGCGAAACTTTGCAGGGAACCGATATGCGACTGTCATTGAAAACAAAAATCAGCACGCCGCTATTTGACGAAACCATCGCCTATTACAAGGCGGTGTTCGGCATGGAAATCGCGCAGGAATGGGACAAGGACGACGACAAGGGCGCGATCCTGGTTTTCGCCGATGGCCGCAACGAGGCGTTTTTGGAAGTCTATTACGATGCGCGCGCCCATGATTTTTCCGGGCTCAGCTTGCAGTTCCGGCTCGATGATCTGAATGGGTTCGTGGAAACGCTGCCGCCGTCCATTGACCGTGAAGGCCCGCGCCCGCGTCCATGGGGGTCGACCTATCTCTATCTCCGCGATCCCAACGACATCATGGTCATCGTCTATGAGGGCGGCATGTAAAGCGTGCTCGGCGGCCGCGTCCGGTTCAATCCCATTCGGTCTGCAACAGTTTTTTGACCTCATCGAGTTTGCGCGCGCCGACCTTTTTCGCGATTTTCGATTCAAGGTCGCGCAAAATCGCAAAGGCGCGCTCAACAGAACGCTTGCCCTTCGCCGTCATTTTGATGCGTTTTGCATTTTTCTTTTCCGGATCGGGGATCAACGCAATAATGCCGCCTTTTTCGAGTTCCTTGACCGTCAGGCTGATTGATTGACGTGACAGGCCCAGCTTTTCGCTCATGGTCTGCGCTTTGTCGTTTCCATCATCGAGGTAGAACAGAAAGATGATCTGGGCGCGCGTCAGGTTCGCCTGGTTTGACGCCGCAAGCGCCGCGTTCAGCTGTTTCACAAACCAGCTATAGTTTCGAATGAGCAGTTCGATCAGGAAAGGGTCGGACGGGTTCAAGCGCGCCATGGCGTGGGCGGTCCATTCTCGTGGTTACGCCGTCGCACTGTAGCGTGTTCGCATGGCGAGAGAACACATTTCCCCCGCGCGAAATTGCATGAATGTCGGTGATCAGCCGGCGGCGCGCTGGCCGATTTCATGAAGCTTCGGGCGCCGCTTCACCACGGGCCCGTCGTCCGAATTTGCCGCCGCCGATTGCGAGCGCACGCGCCAGAAACGCATGACCCGTTCGGCTGCTTCCTGCGGGATCTTCAGATAAAGATCAAGAATGCGCAGGGCCTTGTTCTGTTCGGCGCTGTCGCGTTGCAGGCCGAAGACGATCTTGGCGAATGTCGCGCGCTCAAGATTGGCGGCGCGGCTCGCGATCGCCAGCGATTCCCACGTCTTGTCTTTCAAGATCGCCTGCGCGGTAGACGTATCAATCCCGACAACATGGGAAAACGCCAGCAGGAATTCCGTTGAACGCTTCATCTCCATGAGTTCCTTTAACAGGCTCTCATTGATCTGGTTGGCCGCCGCCTTTTCCTTGACGAATTGGTGCGCGGCGGAGACTTCGGACTGCGCATCGCGAACGGCGGTTTTCAAAATTTCCTTGCGGTTGGCGTTGACCGCTTCGTCGATCAGCGCCGGATCGAGCATGTCGGAGCGCTTCAGAATTTCTTTTTTAAGCGCCGCCGACACGAAGAAATACATCTTCGTCAGTAATTTCGGCGGCAGGTCAAACCGATCCGTCATCGGCTTTTGCAGGCTCTTCATGGAGCGCGCATGGCCGACCAGTTTTTCCATGGAATCGTCGGACATCCGTGCGCCGCGATTTTCCGCGAGGCTGACAAGGACTTCCTCGTCGCCGCGCGCCACGAGTTCGGCGGTCAGTTTCTCCGGCACTTCGCGGCGTTTGGTGATCGCGCGCATATGCTCCTGGCCGCGCTGGCGGACAATGCTGAGGAGGTCTTCTTCGGTCAGCGCCTCGGAGCGTTTCAACACCGGCTCGGCGACGGAAATCTCGTCGCGAGCAAGCTGGCGCACAAGGCCAAGGGGCGCATTGGGAATGTCGGCGAGTTTTTCGGCAAGCTCGCGCCGCAGGGATGTTTCGACCTGCTCCGTCACGCGCGACATGATCACGTCGAAATGCTGCATTTCGGACGACGTAAAGCGGTCCGGCGTCGTCATGAAGACGTCGGTGATCTCGCGAAGGAGGTCACGGCGTTTATCGCTCGATCCCTCTTTTGCGACGGCAATGAGTTGCTTTAGACGCGATGCGCCGGCGGTCATTTTGTAATGCCCTCCACTAACACGCTAGAGTATGATTAGGAGAGGTAAAGAAATCGTCGCCGGCGGCGATTTTTCCCAATCAGTACAGGAGTTTGGCGTGATAGGTAACTTTCGGTTAACGATCTTGGCGGTTGGCGCCATT
>JAJFFU010000073.1 GCA_021776465.1 Parvularculaceae bacterium | reverse complement strand
GCCTATAATTACAAGACCGATGAATGGGAAAAAGAGATTGCCGAGGGCGGCGGCGCCGATGTGGTCCTCGACATGACCGGCGGCGACTTCGTTCCGCGCAACCTGACAGCGCTGAACCCTGGCGGGCGCCATGTCTCCATCGCTTTTCTGCGCGGACCAACGGCGAGCGTGAATATTCTCGACATCATGCGCAAACGCCTGCGCCTGTCCGGGTCAACCATGAAGGCCCGCCCGCCAGCGGAAAAGGCGCGGCTTGCCCGTGGCATCGCCGTTAACGTCTTGCCGCTGATTGAGGCTGGCAAGGCAAGGCCGGTCATCGACCGGATCTTCCCCCTCAATGAGGCCGCAAACGCCCATAAACGTATGGAATCTGGCGAACATATCGGGAAAATCGTTCTGAAAATCGCGTGAGCGGTCTTGGCGGGCGCGGCGGTTGCGTCTATATGCCGGCCATCGCGTTCAGTTGACGCGAAACGCTTTCCCCGAAAATCCGGCGGTTAGCGCGGCGGGCGGAGAAGCCCAGCCGGAGAACGCAGTCTATTTGGAGAATACGCCATGGCCGACCGTCCGCTAATGCCCATCGCCACCGCTGTCTGGCTGATCGATAACACCTCGCTCACCTTCGATCAGATTGCGGATTTTTGCGGCCTTCATCCGTTGCAGGTCAAAGGGATCGCAGACGGCGACGTTGGCGCTGGCGTACGCGGCATTGATCCCATCACGACGCACCAGTTGACGCGTGATGAAATCGAAGCGGCGCAAGCCGACGAAGCCTATCGCCTGAAAATTTCAAGGCCGAAAACCATTGTCGCGGAAAAACCGCGCAAGGGCCCGCGTTACACGCCAGTGTCGAAACGTCAGAACCGTCCGGACGCGATCGCATGGGTGGTGCGCAATCACCCGGAAATTTCCGACGCGCAGATTTCGAAACTCCTCGGCACAACGAAGACCACCATTCAATCCGTGCGCGATCGGTCACACTGGAACTCATCGAACATCCAGCCGCAAGACCCGGTCGGTCTCGGCCTTTGCTCACAGACCGACCTTGATACGGCCGTCCGCAAGGCGGCGGCAAAACGCGCGAAAATGTACCCCGATGAATCGCCCGAGGGCGACAGCCTCAAGCCGATCGAAGAAACGACCGCTGCGGAACCGGTTGTCGATGAAAAAGAAGACAAGAGCGGCAATGTCGATTTGTCGAAAGTGTTTGCCGATATGTCGAGCGACGCAGACGATTAAGGCTGCGCGACCTGGCGAAAGCCTACGGGTTTTCGCCAGCGTCTACCGGCGGGTCGAGCTGGGCGAGACGCCCGCCATCGACATATATCGTTTGCCCGGTGACATAAGACGCCTCTTCGCCCGCTAGGAAAAAGATCACTGAGGCGACCTCTTCCGGGTCGCCGATCCGTTTCAGCGGCGTCACATCCCGCATCCGTTTCGGCGCGACGCCGTCATCCATATCGCCTTTGACCGAGCCGACGCCCACCGCGTTGACCCGCACATTATGAGGCGACAGGGCCAACGCAACGGCTTTCGTCAATTGATGTAATCCGCCCTGCGATGTCGCAAAGGCGACATGGTTCGCCGCCGCTGTCACCGCTTCGACCGAACCGACATTGACGATAACGCCAGTGGCGGCAGCATCAGTGGCGGCAGCGTCATTTTCCGCCTGCTTGATGAATTGTTTCGCCGCCGCCTGATTGATCAGAAAAGCGCCGCGTACATTGCGCCCGATCACGCGGTCGAAGTCGTCTTCGCTTGTTTCTAGAAACGGCGCCGAAAACCGGTCCATCACCGTATGCGCGAGCACGTCGATCCGATTATTCGCGTCCAGCGCTTCAGCGATGATATTGTGCACGTCGAGACGCTGCGAGGTATCGGCGTGAACGAACGCCGCCGATGCGCCCGCATCAACAAGCGCCTCCGCAATAGCCTTGCCCGCTGTTTCATTGGCGTCGGCGAGGACGAGCTTGTCGCCCGCCTCAGCAAAACGCCGAGCGCATGCAGCGCCCACCGGCGACGCAGCTCCCGTGATAACGACCGAGCGCGCTGTCATATCAAATGCCTGTTGGTTGAACGAGCATGGCTCCGGCGTCTGCACTCATAAAAACTGAAGAGACGCCGGCCATGGCAACGTTTGAGTGTTTTCAGATTGAGCATCTTCGCCCTTCGGCCGTTCGCTGCCGGCGACGGCGCGGCAATGGTTTGTGTCAATCCGTATACGCCGTAAACTCCGGCGTCACGCCCTCTAATTCATATGCGCAGGCTGGGCGATGCCTTTTATCTTGTCCTTGATCTTGAGTTTTTCCCGCTTCATCTCAACGACACGGCTTTCGTCAAAGGCCGGGTGTTTCAATTCAGCGGAAATTTCCGCTTCCAGCTCCTGGTGTCGCCTCGTCAGCGAATCCATCTGAGCGTTTGACGCCATAGTCAGCCTCCTTTTTGTGCATGGTCAAAGTAAAGCATAAAACGGCCTCGTTTGCCACAGATTCGCGATCGGATTTGACGATCCGGGCGCATTCATTTTGTGTTAACCCTGCGCCTGCGCGATTGCACTTAGCTATTTGACTTTGCGACAATTATTAGGCTTACGTAACCTCAGTGACAGGGCAAATCAAAGACCAAAAAAACACCGATCCGCCGGGAGCTTTCTGGGCGTGGGCGACGGCGTCATATGCGCGGTCGGGCGCTGCCGATTCGCTCATCGCCGCGCAAGACACCGCAGATCTCAACGTCAACATCATGCTTTGGGCGTGCTGGACGGCGACCCGGTTTGAAAGTCCGCCCGACGCCGCGATCCGCCGCGCAATGGAGGCCGTCGATGACTGGCATCTGAACGTGACACGCCCTTTGCGGGCGACCCGGCGCGCGGCCAAACGTTTCGTGAAAAATCCGGACTTCACGGGCGCCGAGGCCATGCGCGAATCGATAAAGGGTATCGAGATCGCCGCGGAGCGTATTGAAATCGATATTCTGGACGGCCTCGCTTTTCGCCTGCTAACGCCTATCGACGGCGGCGACGTCATTGCGCGAGCGCGGCGTAACCTCGCGGCTTATGCCGGACTGGCCGGCGCGGCGACGCGCGATGGATTTTCGACCACGTTGCTTCATCGTGTCATCGACCATATCTTCGGCGAACGTCGGGCAGAAACAATGGCGGGACAGGAGCGCGACCCTTTGTGACCGATAAAACCCCGCCAGACGACGACCAACCCGACATTGAGAACGTTGGAAGTTTCGATTCGCTCATTGGACGGCGCTTTTCTGCGCGCGATCGTGATTTTGACGGCGCCAATGACGAGGCCCTGGCGATCCGGCTGGCGACACTTGAGGAAGAACATCGCGATTTCGACGCCGCCATTCGCGCGCTCGAATCCACGTCGCCCTATGAACGACTTTCGATTGCACGACTGAAAAAGAAAAAGCTGCAGCTAAAAGATGAAATTCAGGAGCTGAAAGACGCGATGCTTCCTGATATCATCGCCTGATCACTTTTGTTTCTTGGCCGCGTACATGGCCTCGTCAGCAAGCGTCATCGCCTCCTGCGCGGAAATTCCATCAGTGATCTCGATCGCGCCCCACGAGACGCCCGCATGAAACGGCGCGCCGTGCCAATCAACACGAACGGCGTCGATCATCGCGGCGATTTGTTTACCCTTCGCGGATGCGATCGCCTCATCGGCTTGCACCAGCAACACGGCGAACTCATCCCCGCCAATGCGCGCAACGACATCGGTCTGTCGCACATTCCCGGTCAGCATTTTCGCTACATGCTCCAGCGCCGCATCGCCGGCCGCATGACCGAGGTCATCGTTGATTTTCTTCAGGTCGTTGAGATCGATAAACAAAAGGCTCACCTGCGCCTGGTAGCGATCGATCATGGCCAGCGCACGATCAAGCTCGCGGGCGAAAGCCCGCCGATTGAAGACGTTGAGCATTGGGTCGCGATCCGCTAGCCCTTCCAGATCGCTGATACGCGCGCGCGTCTGGTCAAGTTCACTGCGCAGCACGCGAACGTCTTCAATCAGCGTCATCAGCGCCGCGCGGACTTTCGGCGTCAGTTCCGCATCCGGCACGCCGAGCAACGTCATCTCATCAGCGGGCGCTGCGGCTTTCGCCGTCACGGCCGACAATTTCCCGGCGCCAGCGCGTTCAACATTAGCTGCGCTGGTCGCGCCAGTAGATTTGTTAATCTTCATCGCAGACACGCCCATTCATCGTGCGCCATCTTTTCGCCAAATTTACATCCTGCGAATTTAAAGCAAGCCAAAATGCAAAACAGGATCTGACTAATATATTAGCAGAAATTCGCGCCGAATGCGCGCCTTCACAATTCAGCGCGAAGCCGGCTCGTTTCGCCGCTTGCGTCTTGTGACTAACGTCGCAACGTACCATGTTCCGTCTTGCGGACGGTTATGTTTGAAGTCCCCTTCGGCATGACCGACTCCCGCGTCCGGTGTGAGGAGGCGTCGACCATCGCGCCCCCGTCTGTTAGGTCGGCGTCTCCTTCTCCGCACCCCCTTTTACCCATGGGACCGCGCCCGCCTTGCGTTCAGGCGCCGCGATGATGTATGCCCCCGCCTTCCTTTCGGCGGCGCAAGGGAGCCCAAGGAAGACATGACGGAAAAACAGTCGATTATCCATGTCGGCGTCATCATGGGCTCACGCTCGGATTGGCCGACCATGGCGCTTTCCGCTGCGATCCTCGACGCCCTCGCCATCCCCTATGAAACGAAAATCGTCTCCGCGCACCGGACGCCTGACCGCTTGGTTGAATATGCCAAAGGCGCCGCGACACGCGGTCTGAAAGTGATCATTGCCGGGGCCGGCGGCGCGGCCCATTTGCCAGGCATGGCTGCCTCGATGACCCGGTTGCCGGTGATCGGCGTGCCCATACAATCGAAGACGCTGAAGGGCCTCGACAGTCTGCTGTCGATTGTTCAAATGCCGGCGGGCGTGCCCGTCGCAACGGTGGCGATTGGCGAGGCCGGCGCTAAAAACGCCGGGCTGCTGGCCGCGCAAATTCTTGCAACATCTGACGACGCCCTCGCCGCACGGCTCGACGCCTGGCGTGCTGAGCAAACCGCGTCGGTCGCCGAAACAGTCGAGGACTGATCCTAACCCATGACGCGCGGCGCGCCTTCCCCGACGCTTCAACCCGGCGATACGGTCGGCATTCTGGGCGGCGGCCAGCTCGCGCGCATGCTGTCCCTCGCGGCGGCCTCCCTTGGCCTCAGAACCAATATATTTTGCCCGGACGATGCTTGTCCGGCGTTTCACGTCTCAGACAGCGCGACAATCGCTGCGTATACTGACAAAACGGCGTTGCAAAATTTCGCGGGACGCGTTGACGTCGTTACTTATGAATTTGAGAACGTGCCCGTTGATGCTGTCGCGATCCTGGAAGCGGCCGGCGTCACCGTGCGGCCGGGCGCTGTCGCGCTGGAAAAGGCGCAAGACCGCCTCGTCGAAAAGCAGTTCATTCGCAGCCTCGAAGTTGCGACGGCCGAGTTTCACGGCGTCGATGATCTCGCCGGTTTGGACCAAGGTTTGCAAAATGTTGGCCGGCCGGCGATCTTGAAAACCCGCCGCCTCGGCTATGACGGCAAGGGGCAAACCCGGCTCACCGAGCAGGACATCGACCTGCACGCTTCTTTCGAAAAAGCCGTTGCGTTCGCGTGGGCGGAAGTGGGCGCAGCGCCGTCGATCCTTGAAGCCTTCGTGCCGTTTGAGCGGGAAGTCTCGATCATCGGCGCACGCGCCGCAGATGGCGCCATTCAGCTATACGAGCCGATTGAAAATGTGCATGCGGGCGGCATCTTGAAAACGTCGACGGCCCCGGCGCGCATTAGCGCTGCCACGCGCGCTGCCGCGGAACGGGCGACCATCGCCATCCTCGAAGCGCTCGACTATATCGGCGTCATCGGCGTTGAGTTCTTTGTCCTGCCGAGCGGCGCGATTGTCGTCAACGAGATGGCGCCGCGGGTTCACAATTCCGGCCATTTGACGGCAGACGCCTGTGCGATCTCGCAATTTGAACAACACATTCGCGCCGTCGCCGGCTGGCCGCTGGGCGATCCATCGCGCCATTCAGATGCCGTCATGGAAAACCTCATTGGCGATGACGTAAAAGCGTGGCGCGATATCATCCGCGAGCCAAACGCCGCCTTGCATCTTTACGGAAAAAAAGAAGCCCGCCCCGGCCGCAAGATGGGCCATGTGACACGGCTCACTGCGCGTTCGCCAGCAAAATAAGCGATTACGCCGGCCAGAAGGCCCGGCCGGAAAGCGCAATCAGGAATAGCGCGACAGCAAGCGCAATTTGCGCCAGCGCGGCAATTGCAACGACAATGACAGAGGGTCCGCGTAACCGGTCGGAAATCCAACCCACCAAAGGCAATGTCTGCATCATATGCATGCTGACGAAATGCGCGGACCGAAAGTCGCCAACCTCCCGCGACCATCCAAAGACAGGAATGACGGCGCCGCCTTCCGGATGAACGCCGACCCAGCGCGAGCCACTGTACGACATATAACCGGCGAGAATAATGGTCAGCAGGGCGCCCACAATGAGACCAACGACAGCCCCGGTTTTCAGCCCCGCAGCGGCGCTTGATTTGCGCCAGATATGCGCGCCGAGGACAATAGCGGCAAAGACCAACAGCAACGCGCCCAGTCCCATCAATGCATACAGGCCGGCTTCCAGGTCCGTCTCGAAATTAAAATGGGAACGCCGCCCGCGCATGGCCTGCACGACGATATAGACTGTTTCCAGCACCAGCGCACCGATCGCGAGATATGTTGCAATCGCCATTGAGGCGACGGTGCGCGTTGCGCGCGTCACCAATTGCGCAAGGACGGCCAATGTCAGGAAATGCAAGGACAGGGAGACCGCAAATTTTTGCGGCTTAACCCAGACATTGACGCCCTCCACAAGGCGCGCATCAACAAACCACGATGGCGCCAGCACGACAAATAGCGCAACCATCGCGAACGCGCCGGCAAGAAGCGCACGCGTGACATGGTCGTCATCAAAGCCCGGCGCCGCAGGACGATGCGTGCGCTGCGCGTCAAGAAAGCTCATGCCGCTTCTCCTGCCGACCGGCGATAAAATACGCGAATGGTTAGGAAAAGCGCCAAGCCCACCGGACCGAACATAAATGTCGCGACGAGAACCGGCGCCTGAAGGATGCGCGGCAAGCCGATGGCGTCAGCGCGCCGGGCGATCCACGCGCCGATAAAAAGGTCAAACGCGAGATAGTGCACCCATCCCGCAAGCAGCGTCGCGTCGTGACCGAAAAGCGTCCGCACTTGCGCGAGCGACCCGAAGCCGCCGCCTTCAATTGTGTAAATTGTTGGAAGGATGAGCCCTGCATATAACAGGCTCAACCCGAACGGAATAATGTATTGCGGTATCGCGAAGAGAACATCGAAGCGCCGCGGCAGCACGATCAAGATCAGCCAACCGATCATTGCTGCACTCCCGGCTAGAGAGAACGCAGTATCATAGGATACGCCGCTATCGCCGATCATCGCTGTTGCCCCGCCCAATGTCGCGCCGATGGTGCATCAAATGCGCCGCCGCTGCAAATGTTGCCGGCAGGCGTTACCGCCCGGCCGGATACCGCATCTTTGCAAGCCAGCCGATTGGCGCGCTCGGGTCAAACCCGAATTTCTTCGCTTGAGCTTTGATTTTCTCAATCTGCATGACGTTTTCGATGCGCGCACGGAGGAAAGCGTTTGTCGCCGCTTCGTCATCGCTGCTGTCAGCGAGCCACCGCGCCGTCGTCGAGGTGATGACGCCTGACAAAATCGCTCTTTTTGAATAAAAGTTGAAATCTGTCGATTTGTCGCCGAGACCGCGCCAGATCGTGTCCGCCGTCGCCCAAACAAGCCTTGTCGCCACATGCGCCATGGATGGGGCGGCGAGGACGGCCGCAGATCGGCGCACGGCCTCTTTATCGACCCGCAGCAGATCAATGCGCGTAAGGACAGCGCCGGCGACCTTGTCGCGGATACGCTGTTCGGCAAATCCCGGCGCAGCCATCGCTTCGGCGATTTTCTCGTCTACCGTCGCCGACCAATATCGGATGACGTCTCGCACGCCTGCCGGAAACGCCGCTTTCGCGGTTGCAGTATCGACATTTGCCGCCAGAATCGCACCGTCCAACATGCGGCCTGTCCAACCGTCAAACGGCGCCAATGCCAGGCAATGGTCGAGAATGGCCTGCCGGGCCTCCTCGAAGCCATCCGCGCCCCGAGATTCATTAGAGTTTTCCATGGCTTATCTAATCTCCATTGGCGGGCAAAGTTGCGCCTCACCTATATAGACTTGGCCTCGGGCCTCTGGTATAGGCCGCATCGTCTCACGCCCTCGAATGACACGAGCGGCTGTTGAGTTGGCTATCAGTTTTGCATGCGTCGCGGCCAATCCCCGTGACGTTTTTGTTTCTAAAGAAGGCGGGAAAACCTTGGTTCAGATTTATGTACGCGACAACAATGTCGAGCAAGCCCTTAAAGCGCTTAAGAAAAAGATGCAGCGCGAAGGTACGTTCCGCGAGATGAAGCGCCGGAAATTCTACGAAAAGCCGTCCGAAAAACGCGCCCGCCAGAAGGCGGAAGCCGTGCGCCGGGCTCGCAAACTGATCCGCAAGCGCATGCAGCGCGAAGGCCTGGTTTAACAAACCGCAATTTTTCGCGCCGCCCCTTTCCCTTGCCGGCGGCGCGACGCATGATGACCCGAGAATTCATTGTCGCCGGGGAATCCCATGAAAAAACTCATTCTTTTCCTAGCCTTCGCCTTCTTTCTCGTCTCCTGCGAGACCGTGAAAGGCGTCGGCCGCGATATTGAAAGCATTGCCGAAGAGGTCGACGAAAAGACCTGATCTTGGCCGCCGCACGGACCCGCGCGGCAGTGTTTTTCCCTATTTGCCCTTCGATGAGACGAATCATAAGATAATTCATGGATAAGACTGTGTTCGGCAACGCCCTGCGTCGCCGATGGGCGCTGGTAAGCACGTGCAGCGCGAGTTTTTGTGGTGTGGGTGAAAATGCCGAAGGCGGGAGAACGAACGAGTATGCGTAGCGGGCATCTGAAATTTTTGTTGGCGGCATCGCTGACATCCGTCGTTTCGCTAACGGCGGCCATATCAACAGCGCAGGCGCAGCAAAATATTGACGAGCCGCGGCTGAGCCCGATGCTTTTTGGCGAAACCGAAGAAGAGCGACGTCAAAAATCTGAAGATGAACGCGAGCAACAGCGCGAGGCCATTGAGATTTCGCGCGAGCAATCCCGCGACAGCCAGTATATTGACGAACCGCGCCTCGACCCGCTCCTGTTTGGACCCGAATACGAAGATCCGGAAGCCGACGTTACCGGAACGCGGATCGTCAGCCCGGACGATGTCGACCAGCGGGGCTTTTTCAGCGCACTGAACTTTCTTGTCCCCGACGAAACCAATCTCAGCCTCGGCGTCGGCCCCGTATTCAGACCGGATTATTTTGGCTCTAACGATTATAAATTCGACGCTGACCCACAGGTCTATGTCAAAGTCCGCAATTTCCTGTTTCTGGACGATGACGGCGCCGACATCGCATTGTTCGGATTTTCGGGCTTTCGTATCGGGCCCTCGCTGAAAATTCGTGGCCGTCGCGACCAGGACGATAACCCGGCGCTCATTGGCCTTGGCGACGTCGGCACAACATTCGAATTCGGCGGCTTTGTCGCAACGACATTCCTCGACCGGTTCAGTGCGAAAGCGCGCGTGCGCCACGGTTTGAAAACCGGCCATCGCGGCACGGTCATCGACGGCACGCTGACAACGCTGATTTTTCGCACCGATGCATTATCAATCGCCGCGTCCGGTCAGGCGCGCTGGGTGGGAGAGCGGTACGCCGATACGTATTTCTCCGTAACACCGGAACAGTCTGTAGCGTCCATGGGTTTATTGCCGGCCTATGACGCCAATGCCGGTTTTGAAAGCGTTGGCGGTTCGGTGACAGCCTATATCAATATTGCCGACCGCTGGTCGCTTAATCCGTATGGCGAATATCGTTATATATTCGATGGCTTCGCCGATACCCCGATCATCGATCAGTACGGCGACCGCAATCAGATCGTTATCGGCTTTCACTTGATGCGTGAATTTACGTTCAAACGGTAATCGCCGACTGTTCAAGACAAAACGAAAAAAAAACCGGACCGCTGATGCGGCCCGGTTTTTTTAATTGGAGAGGCGTTCGCGCGTTACGCAGGTTTGCGAAACAGGAGCGTCATTCGATCGGACTCGCCGATGGCTTCCATTTCCGCCTTCAGGGCTTCGTCTTCGCGGCTGGTCGCCAGGGTCGGCGGCAGACGCCAGACGAAGTCTTCGGCGGTCGGCTGGTCTTTCGGATTTGCATTGATTTCGCTGGACGCAACGAGCTCAAACCCTGCGCCTTCAAAAGCAGCAACGATCGCGGACTGTTTCACATAACCATTGTCGCCGGTCGCCCATTCATCAGCCGATCCTTCCGGCGCACGGTGCTGCACAACGCCGACATGTCCGCCAGGCTTCAGCAACGCCCGCATGTCTGCAAGCGCCTTGGTCATGAACTCGCCTTCGTCTTCCAGACGATTGAAGTGATGCAAGGAACGAACTTGCAAAATCACGTCAACGGAGCCGGCCATATCGTCGGTGACATTGCCGAACTGTACAGCGCCGACGGCGGCGTCAGTCTCAGCATTGCGCCAGCCCTCGGCAGTCGCCGTCCATTCGGATGTCCAATTGTCTTTTGAACCGGGCTCCGGCGAGAAATCCCCGAAAAATGTCCACATCTCTGGCGAATAATCCGCGCCAATAACTTTGCCGTCCGGCCCCAGATAATCAATCAGGATACCGGAATACCAGGGATTGCCCGGCAGCGTATCAACCACCGTCATGCCTGGTTCGACACCGAAGAAGGACAATGTTTCTACCGGATTACGATACTGGACGCGCGCTTGCGCATCTTCAGATAGCGCCGCGACGACGGCTTCAAGGTCGCTCGTGTCAGCGGCCATTTCCATATCATCGGCGCCGTCTTTGACGTCTTCAACAATTTCCTCGGCCGGCGGCTGTTCGGTTTCAGCAGGTTCGCCGCCGCAAGCAGCAAGCGCCAGCGCCGACGCGCTCATCAAAAATAATCTCATAATTTTCCCTCTCACTTCGAAACGCCCAAATTCAGTTTCGTGACTTATAGCGACTTGACGATCTCTTCGCACATCTTCTTGGCGTCAGAGAACAACATCATCGTGTTGTCGCGGAAGAACAGCTCGTTCTGGACGCCCGCATATCCTGACGCCATGCCCCGTTTTACGAACAACACCGTGCCGGCGTTTTCAACATCAAGGATAGGCATGCCGTAAATCGGCGATTGCTTGTCAGTCTTCGCCGCCGGATTGGTTACGTCATTGGCGCCAATGACGAAAGCGACGTCGGCGGTCCGAAATTCGGAATTGATGTCTTCAAGTTCGAACACTTCGTCATAAGGAACCTGCGCTTCGGCAAGCAGCACGTTCATATGGCCGGGCATGCGTCCTGCGACGGGGTGAATGGCGTACTTAACTTCAACGCCCTCTTCTTTCAGCCGATCGGCCATTTCTTTCAGAGCATGCTGGGCCTGCGCGACCGCCATGCCATAGCCCGGCACGACAATGACTTTGCTCGCATTCTTCAT
>JAJFFU010000072.1 GCA_021776465.1 Parvularculaceae bacterium | reverse complement strand
CTGAAATTGCTTTTTGTCTGCGCACACCCCGCGATCGACAAGTCAGTTCGCACCCCACTGATGCTGCAAACGGTTTTGGGTTTGGACGCCGCAACTATTGCGTCCGCTTTCCTCGTTGCGCCGGCGACGATGGCGCAACGTCTCGTGCGCGCAAAACGCAAGATCAAAGAAGCAGGCATTCCGTTTGAGACGCCCGCTCCGGCAGATTATTACGCTCGCCTCGATGATGTCCTGGGTGCGGTATACGCTGCCTACACTGCGGGATGGGACGCCGCCGATGGCGCCGATGCCCGTTGCGGCGGGCTGACGCGCGAGGCGATTTTTCTTGCCCGCCTGCTGGTTGAAACGGCCCCGCAAGCGCCCGAAGCCTATGGCCTCGCCGCGTTGTTGCTACACGCGGAAGCGCGGCGATCAGCGCGGATTGTTGACGGTCGCTATATTGCGCTCGCCGACCAGGACACAGGACTATGGGATCGCGCATTAATTGCGGAAGCAGAACAGGCATTGGCGCGCGCATGGATGTTCGCCGCTCCAGGCCGGTTTCAGATCGAGGCAGCCATTCAATCGGCACACGCCGCGTCTCGGCTGAACAATGTCGACACAACGAGCGATGTTACCGTCCTATACGAACGACTTATTGAAATTGCGCCGTCGATCGGCGCAAAAGTCGGTTATGCCGGCGCCCTCGCCGCCGCTGATCGCGCCGAAGACGGCTTGCGCGTTCTCGACGATATCGAGGAAAGTCGCGTCCCGCGATACCAGGCCTACTGGGCCGTACGCGCACATTTATTGGCGATATTAAAACGTTTCGACAGGGCGCAAGTGGCATACACGCGCGCCATTGGACTGAGCGCCGATGACGCGACCCGCGAATTCCTCCGTCGGCGCATGGCGGCGCTTGGCCATAGTGATATCTGACATCACCTATCAGCGGGCGCTTTCGCTCACCAAAAATATCAGTACGGCAGGGTTCACAATACTATCAGGCGCCTGCTGGAACTCGATCCAATGCTGCGCTATGCGCTCGCCAGGCCCGGTTTACTCGCCTATATTCGCCACATGTTTACAAAATTTTTTCACGAGTTGAAGTCCGCCGGCCTCCCCGTCTCCCTGCGCGAATATTTAACGCTCATGGAGGCAATGGACGCCGATCTCGCCAATCGCGATGTTGAGGATTTCTATTATTTGTCGCGTTCATCACTGGTGAAAGACGAACGCAATCTCGACAAGTTTGATCGCGTTTTCGCTCATGTCTTCAAAGGAATTGAAAGCGTCGCCGATGGCGTAAATGCGGAAATTCCTGAGGAATGGCTGAAGCTGTTGACCGACCGGTTCTTTACTGAAGACGAAAAAAAGGAAATCGAAGCGCTTGGCGGCTGGGACAAGCTCATGGAAACGCTGAAGGACCGTCTTGATGAACAAAAGAAACGCCACCAGGGCGGCAACAAATGGATCGGCACTGGCGGCACATCGCCGTTTGGATCGGGTGGATATAATCCAGAAGGCGTGCGCATCGGTAATGAGGGAAAACGACAGGGCCGCGCGGTAAAAGTCTGGGAAAAACGGGAATATAAAAATCTCGACGACAGCGTCGAACTCGGCACGCGAAACATCAAAGTAGCGCTACGGAAATTGCGCCGCTTTGCACGCCAGGGCGCACCCGATGAATTTGACCTCGACAGCACGATAGATGCGACAGCACGCGCCGGTTATCTCGATATCAAAATGCGGCCCGAGCGACGCAATACGATCAAGGTGCTGATTTTTTTCGATGTTGGCGGATCAATGGATCCTTTTGTCAAAATGTCCGAAGAGTTGTTTTCCGCTGCGCGCACCGAATTCAAGCACATGGAGTATTTCTACTTTCACAATTGTCTTTACGATTTCGTGTGGAAGGAAAACCGCCGTCGCTGGACGGAAAAAATTCCTACATGGGACGTGCTTCACAAATACCCGCATGACTACAAAGTGATTTTTGTCGGCGACGCATCCATGTCGCCATATGAAGTCACTGTGCCCGGCGGGTCAGTCGAATATTTTAATGAAGAAGCTGGCGTGGTGTGGATGCAGCGGGTCACGAATATTTATGAAAGTGCAATCTGGCTCAATCCTGTCAAGGAAGTGAGCTGGGATTATACGCCTTCGACGCAGTTGCTGCGCGAAGTGATGGGCGAGCGCATGTTTCCACTTACGTTGTCTGGCATTGAAGCGGCAATGGCCGAATTGCGGCGCTAAGTCAGGCGGCCAGATCTCGCAGCCGGCGGACTTCGTCTAGGGCTGCAGCGATATTCTGTCGTATCGAAACAATGATCGCAGCGCGTAGTTCAGCTTTGCCGGCAAGGTCGCCGATCATCGCTTCGGCCTCTTCGCACAAATCGCCAAGCGCCCAGGACCCGACGCCGCGCGACGCTCCCTTCAACCCGTGCGCGACATTGCGCCAGCATTCGTCAGTCGCTTCGACCGTGAACTTCTCACTCAGCATTTCGGCTTGCTCCGAAAAAATGACGAGGATCTCGTCTCGCAACCCAATATCGCCGGCGACATATTTTTCCAGATGGTCGAGGTCGATCATAATAGACGGTTCTCTTGGCAACTGCTGCGCAACATTACATTTGCGCGCCAAGATAACTGGCCGCCCGCTATAATTTCGTTAAAAATTTATTGGCTTTGCCTAACAATACGTTAAGCGCCCAAACCGCAAAAACGTAGAAAGACTGCTAGTCTTCGGTGTTTTCCGCCGCTTCGTCGCTGATCGTTTCTTCGGCGGTAGCGGCGTTGTCGGAAACATTTTCCACGGTTTCCTCAACGTCGTCCGCGACATCGCTCACGATCTCTTCAACTGCTGTAGTGGCATCGTCTGCTGTCTCTTCGACTGCATCTCCGGCTGCAACGACGGCATCGCCAGCGTCATCAACAACGCCTTCTGCTGCAGATTCCAATTCATCAACAACGGTTGTCGCCGCTTCGTCAGCGCCAGCGTTATCGGCAGCGGCGTCAGCTGACTGCGGAAGATCATCGCCGGTTGTTTCAGCAGACGCATCATCTGCGTTTTCATCTGCGGCTTGGTCCGTGTCGCCATCCATGAGATCGCCAGCAGCGTCGGCTGCATCGCCAACTCGCTCACTTACAGCGCCAGCAGCGCCTTCAAAGGCGTCGGCGACAGCTTCTTCGCGATTGGTAAGTTTCGACAGGCCGATAATAACGGCGAGCGAAACAGAGATGATCAACAGTAAACGGAACATAACGCGGAAACCCTTCCTTACCCGGCGCGAACCAGCCAAACTGGCGTGCTGCAATAGTCCTGCAAATTTCACACCGCCCGTCACCTTACTATCGCCTTTTGAGCGACGCCACAATGGCTGACTGGCGCCATAACAAACGGAAAAACGGGCAATTTCAATGCACTACCCTTGCCCAGGCGACCGGCCCGCCGTAAACGGAGAGGCCGGCTATAAGCGCTGCGCCTTTCTTCATTTCAGGATCCGGAACATGACTGATACCGCCGTATTTCTCGGCAAAAGCGAGACCCAGCAATTTTTGGAGTTGAAATACGCCAATCGACACGGCTTGATTTCGGGCGCAACCGGCACGGGAAAAACAGTCACCCTGCAGATCATTGCGGAAGGCTTTTCCAACGCCGGTGTCCCGGTGTTTGTCGCAGATGTAAAAGGCGACTTAACCGGGCTCTCGCAACCGGTCGTCATGAAGGACTTTCTGACCAAGCGCGCGTCAACGATCGGTCTTGACCCTTACGAACCGGCCGCTTTTCCGGTGCGCCTCTGGGATTTGTTCGGCGAACAGGGCCACCCCATTCGCGCGACGGTGACGGAAATGGGCCCGCTCCTTCTTGCGCGCCTACTCGATCTCAACGACACGCAGGAAGGCGTGTTGACGCTCGCGTTTCGGCTTGCTGACGATGAAGGGTTGTTATTACTCGACCTGAAAGATCTGCGCGCTTTGCTCGTTGAAGTCGCGAACCGGCGAAAAGAATTGTCAGCCGAATACGGCCACGTTTCGACGGCGAGCGTCGGCGCCATTCAGCGACGCCTGCTCACATTAGAAGAACAAGGGGCGGAATTATTTTTTGGCGAGCCGGCGCTCGACATAAAGCAATTTCTCGACAAGGCCGATAATGGCGCCGGGCTTATCAATATCCTTGCCGCAGATAAACTCATGCAGACGCCAAAACTCTACGCCACGTTCTTGCTGTGGATGCTATCAGAGTTGTTCGAAGAGCTGCCGGAAATAGGCGATCCGGAGAAGCCGGAATTGGTGTTCTTTTTTGACGAAGCACATCTTCTCTTCGACGAGGCGCCGAAAGCACTTTTGCAAAAAGTGAAACAGGTGGTTCGCCTTATCCGGTCTAAAGGCGTCGGCGTCTTTTTCGTCACACAAAACCCGCTTGATGTTCCCGATAGCGTCTCAAGCCAACTTGGCAATCGCGTCCAGCATGCGTTGCGCGCTTATACGCCGCGCGAACGCCGCGTTGTCAAAGCCGCTGCCGACACGTTTCGTCCAAATCCGGCATTTAAAACCTTCGATGTAATAACCGAACTTGGCATCGGAGAAGCACTGGTTTCAACACTGAAAGCGAAAGGCGCGCCCAGTGTCGCTGAACGCACGTTGATCCGCCCGCCTTCCTCTCGCATGGGTCCGATTACGACAGCGGAACGAAATGCCGTTCTCGCAGGATCTACTATCAGCAAAAAATACGATACTGAGGTCGATCGCGAGTCCGCATACGAAATCCTTCAGGAACGCGCAGAACGCATCGCCGAAGAGGAAGAGCGAGCCCGCAAACGCGAAGAGAAAGAAAAATCGCGCACGAAGAAATCTCCGCGGCGGCGTTCGAACCGGCAAAGCGTTGGCGAGGCGGCGATCAAAACTGCCGTGCGTACGTTGTCTCGCGAGATTGTCCGCGGTCTCTTCGGTTCGTTGAAGCGCCGTTGACGCCATGTCCACCGGAAAGAGCGACATCGGCGCCGATAATCCTAAGGCCCTGATCCTCGCGCTTGCCGGTACGGCGCTCATCGGTGTTGCAGCGTTCGGGCTTTCCATTTTAACAAACACGCCGCTGGCGCCGCAATTTCAATGGTCATTGGCGGATGCGTCTATTGGCTTTATTGGCGTTGTTCCGCTCACGCTATTGTTATGGTGGTTCATGTCGACACGGCGCCCGACACTGGCGCGGTTTCGATCATCCCAGATCGACTTTTTCGCGAATATTGGTTTTCGATTTACGGTCCCGCGGGTCGTGCTGATGGCATTGTTTGCTGGCGTCTTCGAAGAGTTATTATTTCGTGGTGTCATTCAGACAGCAACGGCAAAATTCACACCGATCATTATTGCCATAATTCTCAGTAATTTAATATTCGGCGCCGTCCACTGGCGCACCGCGCTTTATGCGCTGATCGCCGGTCTCGTTGGCATATGGATTGGTGTCCTCTTTGCCATAACAGGCAACCTTTTAACGCCAATCGTGACTCACGCGGTGTACGATCTCGTTGCTTTATTCGTCACGGCGCGCGCAATAGAAGCGCAGCGAAAGACTAAAATGCCGCCAGATTCCGACATAGCCGATTAACCGGCGGCGGCGACAAATCGCGATCAGTATGGTATTGTTTAACGACCACAGGAGTCGTTGTCATGTTACGATCGTATCTGTTGTTGGTCGCCGGCGCGTGCGCCCTCGCCGCCTGTTCGGAAAGCACGCCGAATACCCCGCCGCCGCCGGGCAATATGGCGGCAGCTTTTACGTCATCGTCGAGCGCTAATGCGGCGGAAGACACGGTAGGGGTTATTTATACGGCGGCGGCTACTGATCCAGACGGCGATCCGCTGATGTTTTCCATTGGCGGCGGCGCAGACGCATCACGCTTTTCGATCACAGGCGGCGGCGCGCTTTCGTTTAACGCCACACCTAATTTCGAACGCCCGCGCGATTCAGGTCTCAATAATGTTTACGACGTCACTATTCGTGTGAGCGATGGTTTTCAGAACACCGATCTCGCACTCCAGGTTACCGTAACAGACGGTCCGGAACCTTATCAGCTCGTTCGCGTCGCGACCGGCATTGCGGCGCCGTTGTTTCTTGTCGGACGGCCCGGAGAAAATGACGTTTTCATTGCTGAACGCGAAGGCGTAATCCGTTTATTCGATCCGTCGACGGGCGTTGTAAATGCAACGCCGTTTCTGGATATCAGGACAAGCGTCGGCACGACCGGTGAAGGCGGGTTTCTTGGCCTCGCGCCGGCGCCCGACTACGCCACCAGCGGGCACATCTATGTACATGTCACGAACAACGCCGGCGATACGGAAATTCGCCGCTATACGCGATTTCCGTTTTCGCCGAATGCCGCGGACCCCGCGAGCGAACTATTGATCCTCACAGCGGTGCAGCCCGATACCAATCATAATGGCGGCTGGATCGGGTTTGGGCCGGACGAGTTCCTTTATATTGCGCTGGGTGACGGCGGTGGCGGCGGCGATCCGTTCGGCAATGGGCAGGACATGAATACGGTGCTCGGCGCGATGTTACGGATCGATCCGACGTCGGATGACTTCCCTACGAATGTCTCGCGCAATTACGCAATTCCGCCGGATAACCCGTTTGCAACCTCGCCCGGCGCCGATGAGATCTGGGCTTATGGCCTCCGCAATCCATTCCGTTCAAGTTTCGACCGCGACACGGGCGACCTTTACATCGGCGATGTGGGTCAGGGCGATATCGAAGAGGTCGATCTGGTTCCGTCAGGAACAACGACGGCGCTCAATTTCGGCTGGCCTGTTCGCGAGGGCACGCAAACCGAGCAAGGCGCGGATGATCCCGCTTTTACGCCACCAGTTGCCGAGTATGGACACGGGACCGGCCCCCGGCAGGGCAATTCACTTAATGGCGGCTATGTTTATCGCGGGCCCATTGCAGCGCTTGATGGGCGCTATTTCTTTTCGGATTTTATCTCGGACAATATCTGGTCAATCCCAGTTAGTGAACTATCCCAGGGATCGACCGTTTCGTCGGACGATTTTATTCTGGAGACCAATGTTCTGGCGCCCGACTTAGGCGCCCTCGAAAGCGTGGTCAGTTTCGGCGAAGACAATGACGGTAATCTTTATATTCTGACGATCGGCGGCGACATATTCAGGATTGATCCTGCGCCCTAACCGCGGAAAGCCGTTTTCACCGATTGCTCCGTAAC
>JAJFFU010000071.1 GCA_021776465.1 Parvularculaceae bacterium | reverse complement strand
AGACAACCGGTTCGATGTAATTGGTAACTTCACGTTGCGGAATTCTGAAGATATTGAGCTTGGCAGCGGCTTAACACTTCCGTCGCAAGACGACGTGCTGTCGTCCCTTCTTAAAACGACGTTCAGGCCGTCCGAAGATTTAACGTTTTCCGCTTCTTGGATTCGATTCGGCGGCGACAGCGTCGACCCGAATAATCCGCAAGGAAACAACACCGCGGGGCCAGGCAACGGCGAGGTGTCACGCGACATTGATAGCAACACGATCAGGGCAGCGATCAATATTGCTCCTGTCGGATCAAAACTCATCGACGCCAATCTTGTTGGGTATTACACCCGCAACCTCGTAGAAGAGGATGAGATTGACACAACACGATTGATTTCCCGGGACGTCGAGACCATTGGCGTGTCGCTGGACAATCGTTCAAAGTTTTCTTTCGGATCAGCGGCTGACCTAACACTGACGTATGGCGGTGAGTTTTATCGAGACGAGCAGGTTGGCCGCGACAATGCAACGGCTGATGGAACACGCGGCGGTGTGCCCGATGCAACAGGAAAATTTTACGGCCTTTTTGCGCAAGCGGAATTCGCGCTGAATAATCCATTAGGCGCACCGGGCATATTGACGATTACGCCGGGGGTTCGTTGGGACAAATTCGAGAATGATGCAGTTGGCGAGGCGTCAACAGACGATCAGGCAACGTCTCCGAAGATTGGCGTTTCCTATAAGCCGATTGAAGAGTTGATTATCTTTGGCAACTGGGCGGAGGCTTTCCGGGCGCCGTCGTTCAATGAAATCTATGCCGACAATATTCACTTTCAGATTCCAAACTTGTCCGTGCCAGGGCCGTTGGGCCCGTTCGGACCGCCAGCTTTTGTCACGAACTTTTTCGTTCCGAATGGTAATCTCGTTCCGGAAGAGTCTCAGACGTGGGAGATCGGCGCGGGTGTCGACCTTGCCAATTTCATTTTTGATGGCGACACGCTGACAGCGAAAGGATCCTACTATCAATCGGATGTGACAAACCTGATCGACCTTGAAGTCAATATTCCATTCACCTGTTTCCTGACGCCGGCTATGCTTCCGCCCTTCGCGCCGCCTTGCGGGTCTGGCGAAGCCTTTGGCAATTTCAGTCGCAATGTAAATGTCACCAACGCCGAACTCGATGGCGTTGAAGCAGAAGTTTATTACAGCGCTGAATATTTTTACATGCGCGCGAATTTTTCTACGATTGACGGGCGTGACGTGGACACCGGCGAATTTGTCGGCGTGCTGTCTCCAACGACGATCTTCATTGATGCAGGCATAAAGTGGCCGCAGGCAGATATTCGTCTTGGTGGGCGCGTCACCATCGCGGATGATTTCGATGAAGTGAACGACCCCGTTGAAGCGCGCGACAGCTACACGATTGGCGACGTATATTTAGTGTGGGAACCATCGAGGGGCGCCCTCGAGGGCCTGCGCGTTGACGTCGGCGTCGATAACATCTCGGACGCAGACTACGAAGTCGTTGCTGCAGGCGTGAGCCAGCAGGGGCGGAACGTCAAAGCAGCGATCAGTTGGCGAGCGGGATTTTGATCCAACCTATAGCGGGAGAAACGAATGCTGATCGAGCGCGGTGAATGCAAACCACTGGTTTCCTGGTTAATCGGGCAGGAGAGAGTTTTGCGCTTGTGGATCGACGAAGTCACTGCCGGAGGCGGGTTGGATCTGGAATTGATATGCAAACTCGAAAAGCATCGCGTCTGGCTTTCTGAGCGAATAGACGAACTGGCGAAGAGGGCTGCGTGATGGAAGGCAATTTTGTGGGGAACAAACGAGATGTTACGCGCCTGATACTCATCGGCGCCGCTGCGCTTCTTTTGGGATGGGTGTTCTGGACCGGCTATCGCATCGGTTTACAGACCGAACGCGGCGCCCTTATCGCCGGAATATGGTACCATGTGGGGCACGGCATTGTAGCAACGCCGTTACTCGCTGCGTATCTTTGGTATCGCGTCGCTTTAAAGAACACACCGAAACATTACGCCGTGTTTTCGGTATTGTGTGTTGCTACGATATTCCTGATGTTGTCCGGCCCTGTTGTCGTATGGTCATACGGATCGGACCTTAAAGTGTTCAACTGGTTCGTGGTTCCGAACCCAATCGGAAAACTCCCCGTAATCCACGACCCGTTTGAAGCCGCGCATAAATACGTCGCATTGGTGCTGCCAGGGCTTGTTGTACTGGATTTATTGTGGATCTTCGTGCGAAGAATTTTAAGCGAGGACGCTAATTCCTGAACCCGCCAGCGACGCAATTGCAAAGCCGCACGAAGGGATGACTGTTTGAACTGAAGGGTGAACGCCCGACAGTATATTCGGAGGCGGCGTGAACGCTGCAATCCTGATTAGAGGTTTGGCGTTGCAGTGAATCGCAATTGGCGACTCTCGGGAGGGGACAATTGGCGAGAAGCTGTCTCTAAACGTAGGGAGCAACTTCGCAAAGCAGTCTTTACACATTGAATGAGGCGAGAATCGATTACACAGTCTGCCGTCCTCATCGTTCGGTCATCGGCTGCTGTACTCCGTAACCTGCACGCAAAGTGACGGTGAGTGATAACGAAGTTCAGGTTTCGGGGCCAACGGTCGCTTTATTGCACCAAACGGCGATGTTCGCCGCCAAGGGCGAACTGGTTCGATCTTTTGCACAGGAATGGCGCACCCCGACGGAGAAACATTAAACTCCGTCTTTGAGGTGCTACAGGACTGGGAACACCAGTTAAAGCATCAGAATCTGGACGTTGAGGAGCTTGGCCTATGACCATCTCCCCAAATGTGCAGACTTTCAACGAAGTCGCCCAAGAGCTGCCAAGATGCCAGAAAAAGCATTCTGCACCGTTCTCGATCAGGTTCACCGATGAGGAGAGGACGCGGCTGGAGCAGGCCGCTGGGACGCATTCGTTGGCCGCCTATATCCGCCTCAAGCTCTTCACCGGAGACGATGCTCCGACTGGCCGCAGGCGCGCTACCAAAAAACCGCGCCAGCCCTCTGCCGAACTGGCGGTGCTTGGGCACATGCTGGGCGGACTGGGGCAATCCAGGCTGGCCAATAACCTCAACCAGATCGCCAAGGCCGCGAATATGGGCACGCTCCCGCTCGGGCCGGAACTGGAAGAAGAGCTTTGGAAGGCATGCGCCGAAATCCAGCAAATGCGGGTGGCGCTGATCGAGGCCTTGGGGGTGAAATCGCAATGATCCTCAAAGGCAACCAGCGTGGCGGTGCAAAGGATTTGGCGCTGCATCTCATGAAAGACGAGAACGAGCATGTCGAGCTGCACGATCTGCGCGGCTTCGCGTCGGACAATCTTATGGCGGCACTCAATGAAGCGTATGCGATGAGCCGCGCCACGCGCTGCCGGCAATTTCTCTATTCGCTCTCCCTCAACCCGCCCCTGTCTTGCCCCCATATAACTGCACCACAAAATACGTGATATTCAGCGAAGATGTGGAGGTTATGGGATGGCGAGGAAAAGGTTTTCGGACGAAGACATATTGAATCTGTTGCGTTAGATAGAATTGAGCTTAGCGTCTGGCAGTGACGTTGCGACGGCGTGTCGATCAGCCGGTGTTAGTGATGCAACATATTACAGCTGGCGCAAACGGTATGGCGGCATGGGACGATCGCAGCTTCAAGAGTTCAAGACCATGG
>JAJFFU010000008.1 GCA_021776465.1 Parvularculaceae bacterium | reverse complement strand
CCGCGCCCTCAAAACCGCCAATGACGATCTGCAAATGCGCTCCGACTGGGAGTTTCCGATCTGCTCCGGCGGCGAACGCATCAAAGACGAAAAAGGCGCCAAAACCCATCCGACGCAAAAGCCGGAATCGCTTTTGTACCGCGTCCTGATTGCATCGACGAAGCCCGGCGACATTGTGCTTGATCCTTTCTTTGGCTCAGGCACGACAGGCGCAGCAGCGAAATATCTCGGCCGGCGTTTCATCGGCATCGAGCGCGACAAAACCTATATCGCCGCGGCGAAAAAACGGATCGCGCGGGTCAAACCGCTGGGTGATGAAGAATTGAAAACACAGCCCTCACCGAAAGCGGCGCCGCGCGTGCCCTTCGGTCAGGTGGTCGAAACGAAACTCATCAAGCCCGGCGCAAAACTTTATTCCCCGCGCGGCAATCACGAAGCAAAAGTCCGCGCCGACGGCTCACTCTATGTGAAGGACGGCGAGACGGAAATTCAGGGCTCGATCCACAAGGTCGGGGCCGCGGTTCAAAACGCCCAGGCCTGCAACGGCTGGACCTACTGGCACTACGAAGAAAAGACAGGCCGCAAACCCATCGACTTTTTGCGCGATAAAATGCGCAAGCGGATGGCGGGTTAAATATTCGCCGCCCTTCCCGGCGAAAGCCGGGATCCAGAAACGGTTTGCATCACTGAATTGGACCCCGGCTTTCGCCGGGGAAGACGGGGCGTTTTAAATCAATCCGGGCTCTTATACCGATGCACCAGTCGCGTCGTCTTCCCACGCAGTCCCGTATCGAACCAAACATTCTGCTCGTCGTCTCCGGGATTGTTGTGGATTGCATCATTCGACGCGTCGAGGGTGAAGCCGGCTGACGTTACATCGGCGACCATCACGTCCTCGGAAATGCGGTGCCAGGCGGCGCTTTGTTCGCGCGACGCGCCATCGGGCGCTTTATGTTCGATAATAGCGAAGACGCCGCCGGGTTTGAGGACGCGCCTGACATCGGCGTAAGCCGCGGCCGAGCTTTCCGGCAGCGCCTCGCCGCTTTCGTCCGTATAGTGCATATGATGAATGATCAGCGACAGCAAAACCATGTCAACGGAATTGTCTTCATAAGGCAGCGCAGTGGCGGGGTCCGTTACGTCGATCGTGATATTGCCGAAGGGTTTGAACTGCGCCTCCAGCGCTTCGAGGCGATCATCAATGCGGGCGCCGGCCCGGTTATGCGCGCGCACATCGCCATCCGGCCCGACCGCGCCTGAAATAATTTCGGTAAAATAACCGCCGCCCGACGCGATATCGACGACCGTCATGCCCTCTTCAACGCCAAAGAACGACAATATTTTTCCCGGCTTGCGGTCGCCATCGCGCGCCCGGTTTTCCTCCGAACGGTTCGGATTGTCGATCGCCGATTTGATGTTGGCGGGCACGTCGCCGGCAATCGCCGATGACAGGCTGATCGCCGCAACAGCGGCGGAAATGGCGAAGTGTTTCATAAAAAAACCCCTTGGCGTATGTGAAGCTGTAACGATGGCGTATTTGGCGGGGCCACGCAGGTAACATTCGGCGAAGCGAGGCATGGGCGCGTCCGGTCGTTTGCCGATCACGCTGTCGTGAACGCTTTACCTGACGACACATCACCTTAATGTCCCTTCCATGCCGCACGATAAAAACCTCGAAGAATTGCGCCAACGCGCCGCCCTTGCTGAAAAAATGGGCGGGGAAGAAAAGCTCGCGCGCCAGCATTCGCGCGGCAAACTCGACGCACGAGAGCGCTTGCACCGCCTTCTCGACAAGAACTCCTTCCGCGAGATCGGCAAGATTGCCGGGCGCGGCGCCTATAACGAGGCCGGCGAACTGACCGGTTTTTCGCCATCAAATTTCATTTTCGGCCGTGGGCGGATCAATGGCGAGCCGGTGGTCGCGTCGGCTGACGATTTTACCGTGCGCGGCGGCGCGGCGGACGCGGCGATCCACCGCAAGTTTACGCAAGCCGAGCAGATGGCCCATGAGTTGAAACTCCCGCTCATCCGCATGATCGACGGCACGGGCGGCGGCGGCTCGGTCAAGATGCTCGAAGATATGGGGTTCACTTATGTGCCGTTTGTGCCCGGCTGGGAGCATGTGGTTCAGAACCTCAAAACCGTGCCCGTCGTCGCCCTTGCGCTCGGGCCAACCGCCGGGCTCGGCGCGGCGCGCATGGTGGCGAGCCACTATTCGGTGATGGTGCGCGGCGTGGCGCAAATTTTCACAGCGGGACCGGCGGTCGTTTCCGGATTAGGCACCGGCGAAAATCTCGACAAGGAACAATTGGGCGGCGCCGACATTCACACGCGCAACGGCGTCATCGACGACGAGGCTGCGAGTGAAGATGAGGCGTTTGCGCTGGCGCGCGCCTTCCTCTCTTACCTGCCGGCCCATGCGGGCGCGATTGCCGAACGAACGAGACCGAACGACAAGCCGAACCGGCGTGACGAAAAACTGCTCGCCGCCGTGCCGGACAATGCCCGCGAAGCTTATTCCATGCGCAAGATCCTCGAGATGATCGCCGACAAGGGCTCTGTCTTCGAGATGGGCAAGCGCTGGGGCCGCGCGGCGATCACGGCTTTCGCGCGGCTCGACGGCTGGCCCGTCGCCGTGCTCGCCTCCGACCCGACTTTTCTCGGCGGCTCGTGGACCGCAGACACCGCAGAGAAGGCCAAACGCTTTGTTCAGTTAGCGGATCAATTCCGCCTGCCTGTCGTCCACCTTGTCGACAATCCCGGCTTCATGATCGGGCTTGAGGCCGAACGCGCGGCCACGATCCGGCGCGGCGTCGAGGCCATGAACGGGATTTACGATGCGAGCGTTCCCTGGGCGACAATCATCATTCGCAAGGCTTACGGCGTCGCCGGCGCGGCCATGTCAAACCATACGCGGTTTCAATATCGCTTTGCATGGCCAACTGGCGACTGGGGCTCGCTCCCCATGGAAGGCGGCGTCGAGGTCGCTTACAAGAGCGAGCTTGAACGCGCCGATGATCCGGCCGCAGCGCTGAAAGAAATAAAAGAGCGCTTGTCGAAAGTTACATCCCCCTTCCGCACAGCCGAACAGTTTCTCGTTGAAGACATCATCGACCCTCGCGACACGCGGCCATTGTTATGTGAGTTTGCGGAGCTGGCGCAGCGATCGCTCTAACCGAACTGGAAACGTCATGACGTTTATCAAACGCAATTTCCTCTGGGGCTTGTACATCGCATTCGTCGCCCTCGCCGTCGCCTTCAAGAGCGATGAACCCCTGTTCCACAGCGAAGGCCCCTATGCGGCCGGAAAATACGTTGCGTGGGCGCTGCTCATCTCGTTTCTCGCCTACTCGGTTTACTGCAGCACGCAGGTGAGCTTCATCAAAAGCTTGCCGAAAATTCTGGAAAATATCTGGGCCCGCCAAATCGGGCTCGATCTTTACATCGGCGTCTTAATGTCGTGCTTCATCATTTACCTGAATGAAGGCTCGCTCCTCGTCTTGCTCTTGTGGCTGCCGGCGATCCTCATCTTCGCCAATCTCGCGATCCTGCTTTATGTGGCGATGAATTATACATCCATCATTGCGCATTTCGTCTCGTGACGGCGGCGGCGATTTC
>JAJFFU010000070.1 GCA_021776465.1 Parvularculaceae bacterium | reverse complement strand
TATCTCGAGCGGATAACTGACATTCAAGGCGCGTTGAGATTTGCGGAATTCAAGATCGTTCCCGCATTCGATGACCTTCATGATAACCCGCGTTGGAAGGCGATGAAGGCGCAATACGACAAGTGGGCCGAGGAAAACCTGCCCGCAAAATAATGGCTGACATTTATATTTCATTTTGACGCGTTCAATAGATCTACACGTTCGGTCCGGTGCCTGAATTTCTGGATGCCTGTAAATTTCCGATCCATAACTGCAGTGAATGGTTGAAATCCGGCGCCGCCAAGCGTTCGTTAGAGACGCAGTTTGGATCTAGTTGACCAATGTCGAATAGCTTTAGCGCGCTTCTTTCCGGTGCAGTTGTTGAAGACGATGCCTTGCGCCTCACTATCCCCGATACGTGGATGCAGGGACGCACGACCTATGGCGGGTTATCGGCGGCGTTGTGCCTTGAGGCCGCGATGCGTGCATATCCCGAATTGCCGCCGCTTCGCAGCGCCAATATATCGTTCATCGGCCCGGCCGGCGGCGCTGTCGAAGGGCGCGCCCGCGCGTTGCGACAGGGCAAGTCGGTGAGCTACATTGAAGCTGACCTTTCTACAGAGGCCGGGCTCGCAACGCGCGGTGTTTTCGCATTCGGCGCGGCGCGCGCATCCATGTTCGACCGTACATTTACGCCGCCGCCGGAAGCGCCTGCGCCGGATGATTGCGAACCGTTTATTCCCAAGGGTATGGGGCCAAAATTCGCAACTCATTTTGACACGCGGCTGGCGAAGGGCGCGCGTCCGGTCACGAATTCCGACCAATTCGATCATTTTTTGTGGGTGCGCCATGAAGACCGTGACGCAACCGGTCCTGTCGCGCTGCTGGCGCTCGCCGACATGCCGCCGCCGGCGGTGTTGCCGATATTCCCGCATTTCAAACCCATCAGTACAATGACGTGGCACCTCAATGTGCTCGTCGAGGCGCCGATCAGCGAGGATGGCTGGTGGTTGTTGCAAAGTCGCGGCGAACATGCGCGCAACGGCTATTCGAGCCAGGACATGCTGATCTGGAACAGCAATCTCGATCTTGTTGTTGCGGGACGCCAGAATGTGGCGATCTTTCTTTAGATTGGTTCGAGATTTTCCTGTTTGATTGTCAGTTCGAGCCAGTTTTCTTCCGCTGTTTCAAGCGCGGCCTTCGCCTCATCCAGACGGCGCGCTGTCTTTGAAAATTCTTCGGCGTTGCGTTCGAACAATTTCGGATCGGCGAGGGCCTCGTTCAGCGTCGCGATTTCTTTTTCCAGTTCAGCGATCTGGTCCGGAAGTGTCGTGAGCGCGTGCTTTTCTTTATAAGAAAGCTTTGTTCGCGTTGTTTTTGGCGCCGATGCTTTGCGTGCTGCGGCGGGGGCGCCTTTTTGCGCGCGTTTCACTGCGGCGGCTTTGGCGCCGGGCGGACGCCCGCGCTGCGTGACCATGTCGTCATACCCGCCGGGATAGCGTCGCCATGCGCCCGGCGTATCGGGATCCGTTGTCACGATGCTGGTGACGATGTTGTCGAGAAAATTCCGGTCGTGGCTGATCAGGAGAACGGCGCCTTTATAGTCCGACAAAAAGTCCTGCAATAAGTCGAGGGTCTCAAGGTCGAGATCATTGGTCGGTTCGTCGAGCGCCAGAATATTTGACGGGTAGGCGAGCGCCGCTGCGAGTGCGAGGCGCCCGCGCTCGCCGCCTGAAAGCGACGAGACGGGCGCGCGCCATTGTTCAGGTGCAAACAGGAAATCCTGCAAGTAAGTCGCCGCATGTTTCTTGACGCCGTCGATCGTCACCCAGTCGCCGCGACCATCGGTGATGGCGTCGGCGAGGCGCTGGTCCGGCTTCAGGCGCGCGCGTTGTTGATCCAGCGTCACAAGCGCGAGGTTGTCGCTCGATGTGACGACGCCTGCATCCGGCGCCAACGTTCCGATAAGCATGTTCAACAGGGTCGTTTTGCCAGCGCCATTCGGCGCAACGACGCCGATCTTGTCGCCGCGCGCAATCTCGATTGAATAATCTTCAATGATGGCGCGGTCGTCGAAGGATTTTGAGATCTTCTCAGCAACGATCATGCGTTTGCTGGAGCGTTCAGCGT
The DNA here is from genome assembly GCA_021776465.1 of Parvularculaceae bacterium. GTDB lineage: Bacteria > Pseudomonadota > Alphaproteobacteria > Caulobacterales > Parvularculaceae > Hyphococcus. The sequence continues at coordinate 15,686 of JAJFFU010000070.1, read as the reverse complement.
CGGTTGCAGCGAAATTTACCGAGCCCGTTGCGCGCGGGGCAGAACGCAGCGCTTGGCGCATATCTTTCAATTCGGCCATCCGCCGCACATTGCGTTTGCGTCGCGCCGTGACACCGTAACGGACCCAGTCTTCTTCCGCGGCGATTTTGCGGCCGAGTTTGTGTCGCGCGGTTTTTTCTTCTTCGAGTGTTTTGTCGCGCCATTCCTCGAAGTCGGAAAAGCCGCGCGATAAATGATGGGTTGCGCCGCGATCGATCCAGACTGTCTGTGTCGTCAGCGTTTCGAGAAAACGACGATCATGGGAGATGATGACGAAGGCGGCGCTTGATCCGGCGACCTTCTCTTCAAGCTGCGCGATGGCGGCGATGTCGAGATGGTTTGTCGGCTCGTCCATCAGGATGATATCTGGTCGCGCTGCAAAGGCAGCTGCGAGCGCTATGCGCTTGGCTTCACCGCCGGACAGTTTTTCAAGGCGCGCGTCGGCCGCGATTTCAAACTCCGCGAGCGTGCGCTCTGCAACATGAGCGTCTCGTTCGTCCGGCAGCGATGCGCAGACGAAAGATTCCGCCGTATCATGGTCGCCGAAATCCGGTTCCTGCGGCAAATAATATGCGGTTGCGCCCGGATGAACAAAATGCTCGCCGCTATCGGGTGTGACGATCCCCGCGGCGATTTTTAGGAGTGTCGATTTCCCCGAGCCGTTTCTGCCTACCAGCGCGATACGCGCGCGTGGCTGCACATCAAGCGTCGCCCCTGTGAACAAGGGTTCGCCGCCAAAGGTCAGGGCGATCTCGGCAAGGGACAAAATTGATGCGCTCACGCGATGTGTGTAACGGGCCTTGGCCGGTCGGTGCAAAATATTTCGCAGGCGCGAAGAATTTTAACGAATTGTTGCGTGCGCCGTGACAAATTTGCGATCTGTCGCGCGCTGCGCACCAAGGCGAGGGCGCCTTAACCATGCACCCGTTGAAACAATATCTGACTGACTTGCAGGAATCGGTAACCGATTTCAGTGTTCGCGTCGGCGCGTCGCGCCAGACGCTTTATCGCATTATCAATGGCCGGCAATCGCCAAAACCCGCGTTGGCGCGGCGAATTGTTGAAGCGACGGGGGGCGCGGTTTCACTAAATGATTTGTTCGAATGCAGCGGCGCGCAGGCGGCGATCCTGTCTTTGCCGGTTGAGCGTGCCGATAGTGAGCTGGACAACCATCGGCTGAAACTGGCGCTGGCGATTGTCTTCAATCATCTGACCGCGCAAGACGCGCCCGATCCGCCACCGCGTTCCATTGCGATTGCCGCGGAAGCAGCGTCGAACACCTACGCCGCGTTAAGTCCCGTTACGACCCGTCAGGGTCCGGCTCGTCTGACGCAAGCTCTGCGGCCAGTGCTCGAAGAAATTCTGCGAGAGTGCGCGGATCCCGTGCCGCCGGGCCCGGCGATGGATCGCGGCGCGCGCCTCGCGACCGAATTGTACTATCAGTCCTGGGGTTTTGAACGGCAGACATAGCCGGCTCCGGTGTCCGCTGACCTGCCGATAATTCGGCGGCGCGACGCTTTGCAACGCGCCACATATTGCGCGCCATGCGGGCCGCGTAGGCATCCTCATATTGCCCCATAGAAAATTCCCCGATTTTCAGTGCGCCAAATAAATACCCGTCATGCGGGAAATTCGTTGTGGCGTTCGTGCCGATTCTTCTTATGGTTGCGTCGATGTATGAGTACCACATATTCAATGAGGTGATCTCCAAATGTCGACAGATGTCAAAAAAGAACAGGTTGCGTTGTTACGTTTTGAGAAAAAAGTTGTTGGGCTCGCGGGGCTTTTAGCCGCCGGCGCAGCGACCGCCAAAGTCGTTGATGGCAAACTAAATGCAACGGACGCTACGGCGGCCTATGCAGAAATGGAGGCGGCGCTGATACGGCTCGCAGAAGCGACGAGCCAGGCGCATGAAGTCCTTGCCGCAAAAGCCACAGAAAGCGGTGTGATGATGTTGCAGGCAACAGGGGGCGTGCCGAAAAGATCGGTGTCGTCAGCAGTCGCATCAATATTGGGGATTGGATAACGATTGGTCTTTACGGCGCTTGCATCGCAGGCGCCGTATATCTCGCTTACCGTTCTCAATCCCGACAAATCAAATCGGCATCGCGTCTGATCCTGATAAGCTGGTTATTTTCTCTGCAACTCTGGTTATTGTTTGAAGGCGACTTACTGACGCTTTCCTATTTGGCGGTAGACGCAGCGCTGGCGGCGGCGTTCTTCAAATTGTCGCGCCGCAGCTGGTTTCCGACACCGCTATTTTTTCTGCACTTACTGATCGTTTTTTTTCATCTCTACATCGTCGCCATAGACCAAAGTCCGTTCTGGATGCTGGCCTTTCTCAATCGGACATTCGAACTGGCGCTGATTTATATCGTTGTCTGCGCGCTCTACCGCATCCGCCAAAGGTCATGACGGATCGCCGGGGGCTATTTATCTAAAGAGAGAGTATGAATTCGGCGATATCGCGATGGGCTTCGCGCGCTTCGTCCAGGGACCAGTGCGCGTGGAAACGGTGATACATGCCGTCAAATACTTGCAGGCGCGCATCGACGCCGGCTCTGCTTGCAGCCTGCGTCAGGCGGGCGGCGTCGCCGAGCAGCACTTCGCGACTGCCGGCCTGCGTTAAAATTGGCGGCAAACCTTCAAACTCGCCATAAAGCGGTGACACGCCGGGGTCATCCAGCGCCGTGTCCGGCGCATAGAAACGAAACAGGTTTCGCATATACGATCCGCGCGAAGACCGGATTACGGGATCGCGGCCATCCAGTGAAATTTGTGTGTCGCTGGCGCCGAGCCCGTCAACGCATGGCGAGATGAAGACGGCGCCAACGGGCAAGTGTGCGCCTTCGTTGCGCCACTGCATCATGGCCGACAACGCAATCGCCGCGCCCGTCGATTCGCCGAATAGAACGATGCGCGCGCCGGGATGGCCGACACACAATGCGTGGTAGACGGCGTTAATCTCTTCGATTTGTGTCGGATAGGTCGCTTCAGGCAGCAACGAGTAGTCCGGTCCAAATCCGTTACACCCGCTCAGAAAACATGTCGGCAAAATGCTGGCGGCGTTTTCCGAAGGGCCGCCGGCGACGAACCCGCCGCCATGGACGTAAAGAATGATCGGCGCGTCGTTGGATGAATTTTCCGTTTCGTAATAAACGCCGTCGACGTCGCCGGCGGTTTCTTCCGTAATCCGGTACTCAAAATCAATTTCATCGAGCAGTTTGCGGGCATCTTCATTTTGCAGCCGGCGAGCGAAAACGCGGGTGACCGGATTGCGCCACATATCCAGTGTCGGATAGGGCTTTAGCGCCGCAATCCGTTTTCTTGCGCCATCGCTTATAGCACTGCCTGATCGATGAAAAAATCCGGGCATTCCCGAAAACCTCTTTGCCGACGGGCGTTCTGGCGGTCCCCTTAGAGTCTGCCCGACGAAAACCAATGAGGGACCCGCGAACGGTAATTTTCCGCGCCGGCGACAAATTTTGCGTTAATGAAAGCAACTTAGATCGCGCCGTATCGTCTCGCTTCGCCAAGGCCGACGGTAAGGCTGACGAAGAAAAAAGGCGGAATCTTCGCAAATAATGCAACCTGCGGCGCCGCGTTGTTAAGGGTTCTGACGCTAAAGGGATTGCCGTTGGATTGGCGGCCGGGCTCGGCTAGGGTGCCCGCCGCGTATAGTGAATTGAGGGAGAAAGACTTTGCTTTCAAAGACATTACTGGCGGCGAGCGCCGTCTTGATCATCACATCGTGCGGGCAAAACGCAGAAGTTGACGCGGACGCGACGGAACCGTCGGATGAGGCAGCCGCAGCGGCGGATACGGATGAAACACCGGCGGACGGCAACGAAAACCCCGCGACCGCCGCGACAGATAAGCTGGCGACAGAAAATCTCGCCGCATCAACGGCGTTTCTTGAAGAAAACGCGAAGCGCGATGGGGTCAAAACGACCGACAGCGGATTGCAATATATGGTTCTTGAGGAAGGTCCGGCCGATGGCTTGGCGCCGGTTTCTACTGACCTGGTGCAGGTTCATTATGTCGGCACGCTCAAAGACGGCGTTGAGTTTGATTCATCGCGTGCACGCGGCGCGGCTGCGACATTCCCGCTTAACCGCGTCATTCCGGGTTGGACCGAAGGCGTTCAATTAATGAGCGAGGGCGATCAGTTTCGCTTCTTTTTGCCGCCGGAACTGGCCTATGGCGACAGCGGAACACCGGGCGGACCGATTGGCCCGAACGAAGCGCTGATTTTCGACGTTGAGCTTATCAAAGTACAAAACCCTGAACGCAATCTCGAAGCGGCGCGGGCGTTCCTTGCAGCAAACGGTACAAAAGACGGCGTCCAGACAACGCCGTCCGGCCTGCAGTATCAAGTCATCACAGAAGGGGCCGACGACGCGGCCAGCCCTGACGAGGACGATATTGTGAAGGTTGATTACGTGGGCACGTTGATCAACGGCACTGAATTCGACTCCTCTGTTGGGCGCGGCCAGCCTGCGGTATTTCCCCTGAACCGCGTTATTGATGGCTGGACAGAAGGCGTTCAGCTGATGAGCGTTGGCGATAAGTATCGCTTTTTTATTCCGCCTGAACTTGGCTATGGCGTGCGCGGCAGTGACGCGATCGGGCCGAATGAGGCGCTGGTTTTTGAAGTTGAATTACTGGAAGTGACGGACCGAACTGAGCCGGAAATTTCCGAGTAAGTTCATTTTTGACGACGATGAAAACGCCCTCGCATGTTAATGCGGGGGCGTTTTTTGTCTGTACGCGTATGCTGCGCGTTTAACACTTGTTAACTGGTTGTGCCGTATCGGGCCAATGCTGGCGATGGGCCAGATAATGAGGGAACTTTTCAAAATGCGAAAAGCAACAAAAAAAGCGGCCCGCCCGGCTGCAAAAAAGAAGACCGCAAAAAAGACGGTCCGTAAGGCGCCTGCGAAACGCAAGGTCGCAAAAAAGAAGCTGAAAGTTACGCGTAAACCGGCGGCAAAAAAAGTTGCACGCCCGGCGGCGAAGAAAAAAACCGTGAAAAAGAAAACCACGGCGAAAAAAGCGACTGCAAAGAAAACAGCGAAAAAAGTTGTCGGTCGCAAACCAGCCGCCAAAAAAGCAGTTGGCCGTAAGCCAGCTGCAAAGCGCAGAACGATCCGCCGCAAAGCGGCCTAAAACGTTCAGCGCGAGTTGATTCAAAAGCCCCGGCCTGCAGAAGCGGCCGGGGTTTTTTTGCGCATTCTTTGCTCTTTCTTCTCCGGACGCCCTTGCCAATCATATAAAGATATCCTTATATGATTGAAAAAGAGGGCTCTATGAGCGATCCATTTCCCGGCCGGCCGCAACGCATCAACGCGTTGAAAGAGGCGCTGACGCGACGAATTCTTGTGCTCGACGGCGCCGCCGGCACGTTTATCCAGAATTATGAGCTCGATGAGGCCGGTTATCGCGCGACGCGTTTCGCTGACTGGACGCAGGACATCAAAGGCAACAACGACATTTTGATTCTGTCGCGGCCCGATATCATTACGGACATGCACAAGGCCTACCTCACCGCCGGCGCTGACATCATCGAGTCCAACACTTTTTCAGCGACGACGATCGCCCAGAGCGATTACGGCATGGAGGCGCTGTCGTATGAGTTGAATGTCGAGGGAGCGCGCCTGGCGCGCGTTGCGGCAGATAGTGCAGCGACAGATAGCCGTCCGCGTTTTGTCGCCGGCGCCATTGGCCCGACCAACCGCACAGCGTCCATCTCGCCGGATGTCAATGATCCGGGAAAACGAAACACCGATTTCGACGCGCTGGCGCAGTCATATGCCGAAGCGACGCGCGGATTGCTTGAAGGCGGCGTCGATGTTTTGTTGATCGAAACGATATTCGACACGCTGAACGCCAAGGCGGCGATTTATGCAGTGCAGAACCTGTTCGACGAATTGGGTTTTGAAGTGCCGATCATGTTGTCGGTAACGATCACGGACCAGTCGGGCCGCACGCTTTCCGGTCAAACGCCCGAAGCGTTCTGGAATGCGGTGCGTCATGCAAAGCCGCTTTCGGTCGGCGTCAATTGCGCTCTTGGGCCGGATTTGATGCGCCCCTATGTTGATGAGCTTGCGACGGTCGCCGATTGCTTTGTATCGGCCTACCCAAATGCCGGCTTGCCGAACGCGTTTGGCGGGTATGATGAAACGCCGGCATCAATGACGGAGCATCTGGGTGAATGGGCGCGCTCGGGCCTGCTTAATCTCGTTGGCGGATGCTGCGGTACAACGCCGGCCCATATTGAGGCCTTCGCAAAGGCTGTCGACGGGATAAGCCCCCGGACCAATTCGGCGCGTGATGAAAAAATGCGCCTTTCCGGTCTTGAAGCTTTTGCCGCGTAAGGGCTCTACGCAGTTGCGCCGCCGCCATTTCCCGCACAGAGTTCTCGCATGAATGATCTTACTCACCAGCTCGACTGGATCGCGCGCCTGATCGCGCACGACACGACATCGTCACGATCAAACCTCGCCTTGATTGAGGATGTGGAAGCCTATCTCGGCGAGCACGGGGTTGAGACCTTTCGCGTGCAAAATGACGACGGAACGAAGTCCAATTTGTACGCCGTTGTCGGCCCGAATGTGCCGGGCGGCGTCATTCTTTCCGGGCATACAGATGTGGTGCCCGTTGACGGTCAGGACTGGGATACCGATCCATGGGTCGTGACGGAAAAAGACGGCAAGCTTTACGGACGCGGTACGTGCGACATGAAAAGCTTTTCCGCGATCGGTCTGTCGCTGGTGCCGGAGATGTTAAAGGCGGGTCTTAAACGCCCGCTGATCTTCGCGTTGTCATACGACGAAGAAGTCGGTTGCCTCGGTGCGCCGCGCATGATTTCGGAAATTGCCGAACGCGCGCCCGCGCCGTCCGCGGTCATTGTCGGCGAGCCAACGAACATGAATGTCATCGACGGGCACAAGGGCATCGCGTCCTTCCGCGTTCATGTCACCGGATACACAACCCATTCGAGCCAGACTGATCGCGGCGTCTCGGCCGTGGAAGCGGCGGCGCGGCTGATCGCGAAAATTGCCGATATGCGCGCGGCGCGGGCGCGCGACGCTGATGCAAACAGCCCGTTCGATCCGCCATACTCGACCATGACCGTCAATGTCGTGCGCGGCGGCACACAGCTCAATATCATGGCCGGGGAGGCGACGTTTGATTGGGACTTGCGCGCGCTGCCGGGCGACAGCGTTGTCGATATCGCCGAAGAGTTTTCCGATTTTGCAAAAGGCGTTGAAACCGAGATGCGCCGACGCGCGCCCACATGCCGAGTTTCCATCGAGCAGATAACCAGCGCGCCGGCGCTTGCGCAGCGGGAAAACAATCCCGCCGCTGATCTTGCCAAGTCGATTACCGGGCGCAACGCAACGGATGTGGTGGCCTATGCGGCGGAAGCAGGTCAGTTTCAGGAGGCGGGTTTTTCAACCGTCATTTGCGGGCCGGGCTCAATAGACCAGGCCCATCAGGCCAATGAGTTTATCACCGTCGACCAAGTTCAGCTCGGCACAGACTTCATGCGGCGCCTGATCGCACGCATGGCGACGTAATTCGCGCATTTCAGTAATCATTCTTAATCGTCGATAAAATTCAGCGCCTCATTTCGTTAAATGCGCGCCGCCGCCAATCGTTTGGTAAAGTGCGTAAACGGATCGTTTCGCGCGGCAAAATACGCGCCCTTTACGCCGTCTTTACTCGCCTCTGCCACGGTCGCTGCTTCATCGATCAGTTGTGTGCAGCGGGGCGCCATCACCGTGAGTAAAGTTACTGAATGTCGAGCGTGCGGTTCTAAAACCTTAACGCCTGTATTTGAAATGAACGGGCCGCGGATCGCGGGCGTCATCAATAGCCGAGCGCAGAAAACAGGCTACGTTCTTTGCGATCCGTCACGTCATGCGCGGGCTTGCGGGTTATTGCAGGCGGACAGCGCCGATGCCTCGCACGCGCCGGGCCCTTCAGCGCGTCATGCGTCGAACCGGGAAAATTTGCGCGCATTGGCGACAGAGTCCCTTGAATTGCTGTCCGGCCGGGATTGTTCGGCCCTGGATATTGGCTGCAACGACGGATCGCTGTTGTCTTATTATCCGCGTTGGGTCGAACGCTTCGGCGTCGATCCGTCAGAACATGTGGACGAGGTCGGAAAATGGGCGTGGTCAGCAAAAGCAGCATTCCCGAGCGCCGATCTCGACAAGGCGTTCGGCGAAAAGAAATTCGATATCATTTCGGCGGCCTCGGTATTTGAACATATCGATGCGCCGCGGGCCTTCCTGAACGCGGTAAAATCGCGGCTGACGGAAGACGGCGTTTTCGCGCTTGAAACACTTTATGCGCCGACGATTTTATCGCGTAACGCGATAGATGTGTTTCAGGCCGGCGTTTGCGCTGTTTATTCCTTGTCCGTCCTTGAATGGATGATCCGTGCGGCGGGCATGAAGATCGTCAAAGGCTCGTTGTCGCCAAAAGAAGGCGGATCGATTCGGTTGTTTATTACGCATGAGGACAATGCAGAGTTTGACTTCGACCCGTGGAGCGAACGCCTCGCCAAATTATGGGACGAAGAAAATGCGCTGGCCATGCGCGCCTTGCAGCCCTTTCAGTCCTTTGAGCGCCGCGCCGTTGAGATTCAACACTACCTGTCGGACATGTTTGCGAAAATCGCCGATCGCGGCGAGACCGTGCACATTCTTGGCGCCGATGCGCAGACCGAGGCTTTGCTTGCCTTTATGGGACCGGCCGCGAAATCAGTGATTGCCGTTGTCGATACGCATGCCGCCCGCGAACGCGACATTCTTGGCGAGACGCGATTACCGATCATCTCCGATACAGATTCCCGCGCCGCAGAGCCTGATTACGTCATCGCGCCAGCCCGCTATAAGCGCGAAATGTTGGAGCGCTGGCGCGAGACCATTATGCTTGGCGCAAAAATGGTATTCGTAACGCCGACGCCGCATATCGTTACGTCGTCAAACTACAACGGCGAGTACGGCAAGACGATCGCCGCCGGCGACGCCGTTGGCGGTACGGAAACACTGCGCTCTATCCTTGCGGCGGCGGGCGGCCTGCGCGTCATTGTTGAAAATGACGCCGCCAAGTCGGCCTGAGCGCAAGCGCGCCCTAGGTTGAAATAAACTTCCGCTTGTCGCCATCAAGACAGACCGCCGTTAACACGCCGGACCAGCACGCGCCGGTATCGACGCCAATGCGCCAACCGGCGTCAACGGGTTTTTTCGTCGGGTGATGTCCGTGCACGACGGTAACATCAGGGCGTTTGTTTTCCGGCGCATCGTGAAACGGTTTGCGTATCCACATGAGGTCGTCTTCGTCCTGGTCGTCGATCGCGACGCCGGGACGGACCCCTGCGTGAACGAAGAGATAATCGCCTGCCCGATGTTTGATCGTAAGCCCGCGAAGAAAATCACGATGGGATTTCGGCAAGGCCTTGGCCAACGCAGCGGATAAAACATCCCCGGACTTCGTCAATGCGCCAGCGACGCCATAACTTCGTAACGTCTGGTCGCCGCCCCATTCCAGCCATTCGAGTGCGGCTTCCGGGTCTGACAGGAAATCCAGCATCACCGCCTCGTGATTGCCTTTCAGGAACACGGCGTCTTTGTACTTTTTTTGAAGCGCGACGAGCCGCTCAATGACGCCTTTTGAATCCGGACCGCGATCCACATAATCGCCGAGAAAAATCAATTGCGCCTGATCAAGACCGCCCGCGTCCTTGTCGATTTTTTCGATCAGGTGATCCAGCAGGTCCGCCGCGCCGTGAATGTCGCCGACGGCGTAAATCCGCTTCCCTTCAGGCGCTTTTGCCCGATTTCGCGATTTTCCGAACAAACCCAACACTGGCTCCGTTTCTTAAGTTCGCTGCGCCTGGCGAATCACGCCCGCGTCACAAATTGTATGGTAGTGTCGCATGTGATTCGCGGAAAGACCGGCGCGTAAAATAAGGAGCCACCTGCATTGAGCGTACTTGTAACAGGCGGAGCGGGATATATTGGCTCGCATATGCTGCTGGCGCTGCTGGATGCCGGTGAGGACGCTATAGCGCTCGATAATCTGTCCACGGGTATGCGCAGCCTTGTGCCGGACGGTGCGACGTTCGTAGAGGCCGATATTGGAGACGCTACAGCGCTTGCTCAAATTTTTGCCGAGCATGACGTAACGGACGTCATTCATTTTGCGGGATCGATCCTGGTGCCGGAATCGATCCGCCATCCGCTCGCCTACTATACCAACAACACCGCCAACACGCTGATGTTGCTATGTGCGTGCGTCGAGGCGAAGATCCCGCGGTTCATTTTCTCGTCAACGGCGTCGGTATATGGAACGCCCGATCGCGTGCCCATTTCCGAGCAGGCGCCAATTCACTCGATCACGCCTTACGGCGCCTCCATGTCCATGAGCGAACGCATCGTTGAGGACGCGGCGGCGGCTCATGATTTTTCATATATGACGCTGCGCTATTTCAATGTCGCCGGCGCCGATCCGGACGGGCGCGCAGGCCAGCTCGGCAAACCGACGCATCTCGTCAAAGTCGCTGCGCAAATCGCTGTCGGCGCCCGCAAGGAAAAGTTGCATGTATTCGGCGCCGACTATCCGACGCCGGACGGAACGGCGATCCGGGACTATGTTCATGTGACCGATCTGGCGCAGGCGCATTTGAAGGCGCTGAAATGGCTGCGCGGCGGCGGCGCGTCAACGACGCTGAATGTCGGCTACGGACGCGGTTACTCCGTTTATGAAGTGATGGAGGCGTTTGAACGCGTCACAGGTGCGCAGCTTCCCCATGAATTGGCGGCGCGAAGGGCCGGCGATCCGGCGCAGTTGATTGCCGACAATGCCGCCGTACGAACCATACTGGACTGGCGACCGCGGTTTGATGATCTCGATTTCATTGTCGAGACGGCAATCGAGTGGGAGCGGTCATTGTCGGTTGATAAAGCCGGCACACGGTGATGGTGCGGAACGAAAAGCGCTTACAAACCCTCTCGCGCCTCGCCTTTATCCTCCTGATTGTTCTGGTCGCCGTTCTGTCGGTTTCGACGTTTCCGACAAACGCGCCGCCGGGCAATCAGATAACGCGGATGATCGCCACACTTCTCTTCGGTGATGCGAGCCATGCGGACAAGGTCGGCCATTTTCTTGCGTATTTTGTTCTTGGCGGCGCGGCGGTGTTCGCGGCCCTGGTGCGCCAGCCGCTTTGGGCGGCGCCGGCCCTGTTGGCGCTATACGGCGCCGGGCTCGAAGGCGTGCAACATTTTGTTCCGGGCCGGTATGCGGATGTCGCCGACGCTGCTGTCAACAGTCTCGGCGCGGCGCTCGGGTATTTCGGGATCATCGGGTTGAAAACACTCGTCTCGCGCAACCCGTTAAGCCGGCGCGGCAGGGCAGACTAGCCGCGCCGGCGGGGGTGCGTCGCTCATTAGGCGAGGGCGACGAACGTGTAGGCAGCCGGTGCGATCGCGGCGCCGATAACGACGGCGATCGTCAGTACTGAAATTAACTTAGCCATTAGGGTCTCTCCACTTTGTAATTCTGATAGCGGCGAGATAGGCCTTCCGCGCGTCCTGGAAAAGGCCTTGGCCTTGCGTTTCGTCGCATCCGGAAAGCGATCCGCCGCATTGCGAAAATTAACAAATCGGCTCGTCGATAGGCGAAATCGTTTCGGCTCACGGCGTTGATCTTGCCGCGCGAACATGGCCCAGTGCCGGCGAACAAAACGGAAGAGGACCCCCCGCAATGGAAAGCATTCTGGCGCTCGAAAACTGGTTCACATTAATGATGCTGATCCTGCTTCAGGCCGTATTGGGCTTTGATAATCTGCTCTACATTTCAATTGAGTCCGGGCGGGTGGCGCCGGCGAAGCAGCAGCTGGTTCGCCGCGCCGGTATTGGCCTTGCGATCCTGTTTCGTCTGGTGCTGATGTTTGTTGTGCTCGGCCTGATTAATCGGTTCGCCCTACCGATGTTCAACATTGCCTGGAACGGCGTCTTCGAGGGCGCTTTCACGTTCCATGCGCTGGTCTCAATTCTTGGCGGCGCCTTCATCATGTGGACGGCGACAAAGGAAATTATGCATCTTCTGGCCGTCGATCATGTGGAAAATATTGACGCGCCGCGCGCTACCAAAAGTGTCGGCAGCGCGATTGCGCTGATCGTCTTTATGAACCTGATCTTTTCGTTCGACTCGCTATTGTCGGCGATCGCGCTGACCCATGTGGTTTGGGTCATCGCTGCGGCGATCATCATCAGCGGCATCATGATGATCGCATTGGCCGATCAGGTTTCGGTTTTCTTGAAGAAGAACCGGATGTTCGAAGTCATCGGCTTGTTTATTTTGTTCATTGTCGGCGTACTGCTGGTCTCTGAAGGCGGGCACCTCGCTCATATGGAGTTGTTCAACCACAAGGTTGAAGCCATGTCGAAAGCGAGTTTTTACTTCGTGATTTTCGTCATGGTGATCGTCTCAGTGGTGCAGACGCGCTATCGCAACAAGCTTGAAAAATTGCGTTCGGCCGAACATGGCGAAGCGGCGCCGGCGCAATAGACGTTGCAGCGCCGGTGAATATGTCGCCGGCGCTGTTTTCTCGCAATGGTGTGAAGCGCTATTCGAGGGGTCGGAAGATCAATGTCAAAACGAGGCCGATAACGCCGAGAACGCCCCACAATGGCAAGGCAAGCGCCGCGCCAAGTGCCTGGCTGACACCGCCCGGCGCATTCTCAACGAGGCCGGCCCCATCAAGGCCGAAAAGAGTCAAAACGTCAGCGGTCGACCGCATGACCGGTTCGCCGCTCTCCAATGACGAGACGCCGTCAGCGCCCAAAAGCGCCACCGCAAGCGCCACCAAAACCCAAGCTATAAAACGAAACGCCGCCATCTGAGGCCCCCTAGAAACTATCGTTAATGCAACAATGCCCGCCGGCACTTTACCCTGCGACGGCTGAGCCGGCAATCGTCGGCGGCGATTGGCGGCAGATACGGGAAAAGACGGCGGCTACGGGCCTTGCGCCGGGCCGCTGCGAGGCTATAACCGGCGCTCTTTTTTCCGCGTGTCGAATGGTTAACGCGCCGCTGCGAAAATTGAATCGCCCCGTCGCAAAAGCGGCGAAACGCCAGACGCGCGTGCGCCATGGTGTGGACGCAAGAGGGACCGGTGGCCGAGTGGTCGCCCGATCGCGAAGGCGATCAAAGAAAGAACCCGCCGCATTGTCGGCGAAACGAAGGATTTTCTTGTGTCGGCAACGGCGCGAGAGGGACAGGTGGCCGAGTGGTCGAAGGCGCACGCTTGGAAAGCGTGTAGGCGGGTAACCGTCTCGTGGGTTCGAATCCCACTCTGTCCGCCAGTCACGCTTAGCAAATTTGCGGGGCCCGAAGCACGCCGGCAGGCGCCGGGCGATTTCAATACGTTAAGGTCGATTGCTGCGGAAGATGGAGTCTCATAGCGGCCGCAATTTGGTCGGATAATGATGGCCCTGACCGAGAGTCTCCGCGTGTAATTGAGTGGTTCAGTCAGGCCGTAAGAGACGCTTCAGCGTGCAAACTCAAATCCGAGCGCGTGGGACTGCAAAATCCAATCGGGAGATAATTTCGTCTGATTGATCTGCCGAAAGCTCAGGCCTGGCGGCTGATGTCCGTCCAGTATTGCTTCGACGATCTGAGGCGACAGATAGGCAAGACGCAGGATTTTCCAGACATAGCGCTCAGAAAGTTTCTTTTTTTCCGCGAGCTCCTTAACGCCTGCAAAGGCGCCGGTCTCCAGGGACTTCCGCCAGCCATGCGCCTGCGCAACCGCTTTGATCAAACCTTCGTTCTGATTGTTGCGCCCGCCATTGGCGAAAATCTTTCGCGTATGTTTCGGCTTTTGAAACGCCGCGTCGATGCGGATCCGGGATAACGCGCCAGCACGATCACGTGCATCGATGATGATCTCGTCTTTATGCAGCGTTATGCGCTGGATGCGATCAACTATTGGCTCGGCGAGCCCCTGATCTGAAGACGCGCCTGCATCGTTTTTCATTGCGCGTTCGACTTGCTGTTCAAGCCAGACAGCGTTGATGCGCGGTATCGTGCCGACCTTCTCCTTGTCGCCGCGAACCATCGGTGCGCTCACATAATAGCGATAGGCGATGCGGTTCTTCTTCTTGACGTAAGTGGGAACCATACGGTTGCTACGGTCATCAAAGACAAGATCGCGAAGCGGCGCCTCGAAAGTGCTGTTGGTCCTTGACGCTCGTTCATGGGCCCGCCCGTCAAGCGCCGATTGAACGCGGACCCAAAGCGCCTCATTGATGATTGCGGCTTGCTCACCGTCATATTCCTTCTCGCAGTGACGGATCTTGCCGATATACACCGGATTGCGCAGCATACGGGCAAGCGCGCTGCGGGTCAGCGGCCCGCCGCCGGACTGCCGTCCGTTCTGGCTGCGCCAGGATTTTGCTTGCACGCCTTCGCTTGCGAGCTTCCGTTCGAGATCCGTCAGCGAAGGCGTTTCATGGGCAAGTTCGAAGATGCGATTGACCGTTTTGGTTTCAGCTTTGTTCGGAACGAGCCGGCGATTGTTGATATCGTAACCTAGCGGCGGATAGCCGCCCATCCAGATGCCTTTTTTCTTCGACGCCGCGATCTTGTCGCGAATGCGCTCTGATGTAACCTCGCGTTCGAACTGCGCGAAGGACAGGAGCACGTTCAGCGTTAGTCGGCCCATGGAGGTCGTTGTGTTGAACTGCTGGGTAACCGACACAAAGGACGCGTTCTGCTTGTCGAGGATTTCGACGATGCGGGCGAAGTCGGGGAGGGAGCGCGTCAGGCGGTCGATCTTGTAAACGACAATGACCTGGATCTCTCCTTTCTCAACAAGCGCCAGTAGTTTTTTGAGGGCGGGCCGGTCCATGGTGCCGCCTGAGATCCCGCCATCGTCAAAAGCGCCGGGATAGAGCGCCCAACCTTCCGCCTTCTGGCTCTCGATGTATGCGCGGCATGCGTCCCGCTGTGCGTCAAGAGAGTTATATTCCTGCTCGAGCCCCTCTTCGGCGGACTTCCTCGTATAGATTGCGCAACGGACCGTCTTCTTAGTCATGAACGCGGTCGATTCTTAAGCCCGAAGAACCGCGGGCCCGACCATTTGGTTCCGGTAATGTGATGCGCGATTTCGGAAAGGCTTGAATAGGTCTCGCCGTTCATCCCGAAGCCGCTTTCCAGAACCTCGACTTCGAAGCGTTTGCCGCGCCATTCGCGCACCAACAATGCGCCGGGCCGCAGCGCGCCGTCGCCGCAGATAGGCGCGTTTGGATCCGCCTCGATTTTCGCCGCCAGCACATCAAGGCGTCGCCGGGTCTTGGGCGACAGGCCGCCAAACTTCTCCTCCTGCAGGGCGTATATGAACGCTTCGCGCAGAAGCTTTGTGGCGGTAGGCCCGCCGGCGGGTCGCGCCTGTAACGCTTTCGCCAGCGTGTCCGTAGGTCGCCAACCGACGTGCACAGGATGGCGTCTATTTCAGCGGCGAGGTTCATTCGGCGATCCCCGCTCGGTATTCGTACAACACCTCTGCGCGGCATGCTCTTGGATGATGTTCATCATGATCCGCGGCTTAGCGACTACGGCAGGCGGCT
>JAJFFU010000069.1 GCA_021776465.1 Parvularculaceae bacterium | reverse complement strand
TCCCGTTGTGCCCGATGTATATAGAATTGCCGCGAGGTCATCCGGGTGGCGCGGCTGAATCGCGTTGCCCGGCGGGGCTGCATCGGCGGCGTCCGTTAAGGAGCCGGCGCCCGCGCTATCAAGCGTCAATATTGTTCGCACGCCAACGCGCTGTGCGTGGGCCGAGAGAGATGATTGCCGGGCCGGGTCGCAAAGGACAATCGACGGCTTGGCGTTCTCCAGGAAATAGGCGACCTCATCGTCGGTATACGCCGTATTAATCGGAACATAGACAAAGCCGCCGTGCATGGCGCCGAGATAGGCCGCGACATTCGCAAATGACTTTTCAACCTGCACAAGGATCCGATCGCCCGGCTTTGCCCCATTATCGGCCAAGGCGCGCGCCATTTTGGCGGCGCGGGCGTCCATTTCGCCATAGGTGATCGTCGCGCCGCCGGGCGCCGACAACATTGGTGCGTCGATGCGCGGTGAAAATCGCTGTTGTAGAAGCGCATAGAAATTACCGTCACTCATAATGCTATCTCAGAGCGTATTGACGGGGATTTTCAAGTAGCGCACGCCGTTGGATTCGGCAGGCGGAAACGCGCCGGCGCGCATATTCACCTGAACCGCCGGCAAGATGAGCTTCGGCATTGAGAGTGTCGCGTCGCGTTCCTCGCGCATGGTGACGAATTCATCTTCTGATTTTCCCGCGATATGAACATTCTTGTCGCGCTGTTCCTTCACCGATGATTCGAACGCGAAAGCCTCACGCCCGGGCGCCTTGTAATCATGGCACGTATAAAGACGCGTCGCGTCTGGCAGCGCGAGGATTTTCTGGATTGAACGGTAAAGCGTTCGTGCGTCGCCGCCGGGAAAATCGCATCGCGCCGTTCCGTAATCCGGCATGAACATCGTATCGCCGACAAAGACGGCGTCGCCGATGATGTAAGCAACGCATGCCGGCGTATGGCCGGGGACATGCATGACGCTTGCCTTGATTTCACCTATGTCAAATTCTTCGCCGTCCGCGAACAGGCAATCAAATTGAGGCCCGTTTGTTGCGAAATCGTCGCCGGCGTTAAATATCTCTGCAAAAACCTTCTGAACCGCGCCGACCCGGTCCCCGATCCCGGTCCGTCCGCCCAGTTTTTCATTCAGGTAAACGGCGGCTGATAAATGGTCGGCGTGGACATGGGTCTCCAAAATCCAGTCGACATTTAATTGTCGCTCGGAAACATAGTGAACAATCCGGTCAGCGTTTGTCGTTGTCGTGCGGCCGGATGCGGCGTCGTAATCAAGCACTGCATCTATAACCGCGGCGCGCCCGGTCGCCGGATCGGAAACAACATAACTTGCGGTAAACGTTGCTTCGTCAAAAAAAATTTCAACATCCGGATGGTTCATTTTCGGGTTTCCTTTATTTTACACCGGCAGCGCCAAAAGTATCGCAAAGCGCGGCGACCAGGCGTTCAAGTCTGTTGTCGATCAGACGGTAAAAAACGTTTTTCGATTGGCGGCGCGCTTTCACAAGGCCTTCATGGCGCATACGCGAAAGATCGCGCGACAGGTGCGACTGTTCAGCGCCCGTGTATGACGCAAGGTCGCCCACGGACATTTCGCCTTCCGTCAGTGCGCAGGCGATTAGCAGCCGGTTGGCGTGCGACAGTGTTTTTAAAAGCGCCGCAACCTCTTCCGCGCGATGGTTCAATTCATTGATATCCGTCGGTCTGGTCATCACATTTTCTATACTTGTCATATATGGCATATGATATATATATGCTTACGGAATTTCAAGCCCGTTTTGGACAAGAGGACGATATGGAAAACTTTACGCCCCTTTCGGCCGCCCTGGGCGGCGGATTGATTGGCGTCGCGGCAGTGCTGTTCATGGCGCTGCATGGTCGCATCGCCGGTATCAGCGGCATCGCGGCGGGCGTATTGGCGCCGGCCGCCGGCGATTGGGGATGGCGAATCGCTTTTATTGCCGGACTTGTCGCGGCGCCATTCGCAGTTTGGCTGGTCTCCGGCGACCTGCCGCCATTCGAGCCGGTCTATCCCTTATGGCTGACCATGCTGGGCGGCGTGCTTGTCGGCTTCGGCGCCCGGCTTGGTGGCGGCTGCACGTCCGGACACGGCGTCTGCGGCATGGCGCGATTGTCGAGCCGATCGATTGCCGCGACCATCGTATTCATGGCGACGGCGATCGTCGTCACATTTGCAATACGCCATTCGGGAGCGCACCCATGAAGACCTTCGCCGCCTTTGCAATTGGACTGTTGTTCGGCCTCGGCCTTGTCGTCTCGCAGATGACCAATCCTGTGAAAATTATCGCGTTCCTCGATCTCACCGGAAACTGGGATCCCTCGCTTGTGATCGTAATGGCCGCTGCGCTTGCTGTTTCGTTCGTCGGCTATCGCATAGCGCTGGGACGCGGGAAGCCGGTTTTCGAAGAAGATTTTCAACTTCCGTCAAAAACGCTGATCGACCGTCAGCTTGTCGTTGGCGCCGGTGTTTTCGGGGCCGGCTGGGCAATGGCGGGCCTCTGCCCGGGGCCCGGATTTTCCAGTATTGCATCCGGCGGCGTGATATCGGTCGGATTTATCGCTGCGATGGCTGCTGGGATGAAAGGGCGTGATTTCATTCGGCTCTAGCCCAGCCATCATCGTCGCGCTAATATCTGAAGCAGGGTTTTCGGATCAATCCATGTACGACAACGAAGAAAAAATGCGTTCACTTCGATCGAACTTCGACGCCCAACTTACGGCGACCATTGATGAGGCCGCAGACTGGCTGGTCGCGCGCCAGAAACCCGAAGGCTATTGGGTCGGCCGGCTGGAATCAAACGCCTGTATGGAGGCGCAGTGGATTTTGGCGCTCTGGTTTATGGGGCTCGAAGACCATCATTTGCGGCCTCGCCTGGCGCAGTCGCTGCGTGAGACCCAACGCGAGGATGGCTCGTGGGAAATTTATCACGACGCGCCGGCGGGCGATATCAACACGACGGTCGAGGCCTACGCGGCCTTGCGATCAATGAATGTCTCCAAGGACGATCCGGCGCTGAAAAAGGCGCGCGATTGGATCCTGTCAAAAGGCGGCTTGGGAAACATTCGGGTGTTCACGCGTTACTGGCTGGCCTTGATTGGTGAGTATCCATGGAAGCACACGCCAAACCTGCCGCCGGAAGTCATATTCTTTCCGAACTGGTTTCCCTTTTCTATTTACAATTTTGCGCAATGGGCGCGCGCGACGCTGATGCCGATCGCGGTTTTATCTGCGCGCCGTCCGTCGCGGTCGCTGCCTGCGCCGAGCCGTCTCGACGAATTGTTTCCGGGAGGACGCGATAAATTCGACTACGCCTATCCGGAAAAACCGGGCGCGGATTTCTGGGACGGATTTTTCAAAGCGACCGATCGAGTTCTTCATTCGCTGCAGACCTACGGCGAATGGACCGGCTTTTCGCTCGCGAGAAACACTGCCGTTCGTACGGGGCTGGAATGGATCATCAAGCACCAGGACAATGACGGCGTATGGGGCGGCATCCAGCCGCCGTGGGTCTATTCGTTGATGGCGATCTATAATGAAGGATACGCCGTCGATCATGCGGTGCTCGAAAAAGGGATCGGCGCGCTCGATGATCCGCGCTGGCGCGTCGATGTGGGTGAGGCGACATGGGTTCAGGCGTCAACCAGCCCGGTCTGGGACACGGTGCTGACGCTACTCGCGCTTGACGATGCTGAACTTGACGAGCGCCATGCGACAGAGATCGAAAAGGCGGTTCAATGGGTGCTCGATCAACAGGTTCTGTGCAAAGGCGACTGGAGCGAAAAACTTCCCAACCTTGAGCCCGGCGGCTGGGCGTTTGAGTATAAAAACGGTTACTATCCGGATACGGATGATACGGCGGTCGCCCTGATTGTTTTATCAAAATATCGGGCCGACCCGAAATGGCGCGAGCGAGGCGTCGAGCAAGCGATCGAAAAAGGCGTCAACTGGCTTTTCGGCATGCAATGCAAAAATGGCGGTTGGGGCGCGTTCGATAAAGACAATGACAAACGATATTTGACGAAAATTCCGTTCTGTGATTTTGGCGAAGCGCTCGACCCGCCGTCCGTTGATGTGACGGCGCATATTGTCGAGGCGTTCGGTAAACTGGGGTTCTCAAAGACCCATCCGAACATTGCCCGCGCCATTGATTATTTGAAGGCGGAGCAGGAAGCCGACGGCGCATGGTTTGGGCGCTGGGGCGTCAACTACGTATACGGAACAGGCGCGGTGCTGCCGGCGCTCGAAGCGATCGGCGAGGATATGAGCCAGCCCTATATCCGCAAAGCATCGGACTGGTTGATCCTGCACCAGAATGACGATGGCGGATGGGGCGAAAGCTGCGCCTCGTACATGGATCCGGGGGCCATGGGCTGCGGTCCGTCAACGGCCTCGCAAACGGCGTGGGCGTTAATGGCGCTTGCCGCCGCGGGCCGCAGCGAAGACCAAGCGGTTATCGCCGACGGCGTTCAGTTCCTGATCGACCGGCAGCGCGACGGGACCTGGGACGAGCCGGAATATACCGGCACCGGATTTCCTGGATACGGTGTCGGCGCGACGATCAAACTTGGCGATCCGTTACTGGCCGAACGATTGAAGCAGGGCCCGGAGCTTTCGCGCGCTTTCATGATTAACTACAATCTCTACCGGCACTATTTCCCGATCATGGCGCTCGCCCGCGTGCGCAAGCTCATGTCCGGATTTGAAACGCAATCAGCACAAAAACCGGCGTAATTTCCAGCGTTTACCGTCCGTTCCCGGAAAATCCGACTCACGGTACATATATTGCTCGAATCGCACCCCGGAAGGAGTGCTTATGCGTGTCTTTGTGATCTTACTGGTTCTTGTTCTCAGCCTCGCCTTTACGCTGTCATTTACCTAGGCGGCGCTGCGGCGATTACTCGTCCTTGTCGACAGTGACGGCCGCGTCGCGTTGTGCGGCCTGGAGCATGGCCGCGTTAACATGCAGCAATTCCTGCAGGCATCGTTCTATTTGTGCGTGGGTTCGCTCAAGGCGGCGTGCTTGCGTTTTCGGCCCGGACTGAATCTCGTAACTGAACTCGCCGACATTGCGATAATCATTCATGAGATAAAACTTCAGAAAAATCTTTTCGCCTTTCGCCTCGAAACCGCCGAACGTGACGGACGATGATGGTATTGGCGGTTTGCGGTCCATGCGCGGTGTCCTTGAAAGAAGGCATTCACGTTTACGATGAATGCTCTGTGTTCGGCAACGGCTTCCCTAGTTGCAAGCGCCATTCATTTCCGAAATCCAGTCGCGAATAAGGCGAACGCCCTCTTCATGGGCGAGCGCCCTGCCAAGTTCGGGCATCATCGCGGCGGGGTCTGTCGTTTCCATGCGGAAGAGCAGAATTGACGCATCCGGCGATCCGGGCGCGATACCAAAATGGCGCCCGCCCGTTCCGCCGCCGGCGGCGATTGGCGCCTTGCAGAGGCCGAGGGCGGGGCCTTCCGCGTCCGGTTCAAGATTGAGACCCGACGTATCGGCGGCGCCGTTCGGATTGTGACAATGACTGCAATTGATATCGAGGTAGGCGCGCGCCCGGTCATTGAGCGGTGCGTCCGTGTCGGCCCAGATTGCGTTAGCGGCGACGTTGTGTGCATCCGGCGCACGTAACAACCCTGACGCGATCCAGTGGTCGAGCTGGTTGAAGCCCGGCGAATAGGCCGACGGCTTGTTCAAATGGCGCGCCTTCAGCCCGATCGGCTGAATTTCCTTCGTGTCCGCATTCGTTGCATGACAGGCTGCGCACTCATTCTGGTTCGGAACAAGGTAGGCGAAATGATCGCGTTCGCCGTCGGCGCGAACAAGCGTCAAAGGCTTGATGTCACCAGTGCGCTTCAAGATCGCGTCGCTCTGTTCATCGTTCCAGATATAGGGGAGCGCAACCCAGCCTTCCTCACGGCGCACGAGAATCCGGGTTTCGATCAGCCGGAATGCAGCGAGTGACACCGACTTGCTGGAAAGCTGCGGGGCGGTTCCGATTTCAATGCCGTCTTCGTGTCGCTTGTAGTAAAATGTCTTGGTGATGACGGACCCTACGGGGAAGTCGAACGCATCGCGTTCAGCATACGATGCGGTTTCGCTGTCCGGCAGCCACACAGTGCGCAGCTTCAGGGCGTAATCGGAAAAGAGCGGTGTCGCCAGATCGTACGGCGTAACGCCGTCATTTACGATCAACTCACCGCCGTCGGCGCGCACCATGCCCCATTCGCTCAGCGCCGTCGGTGTTTCATCGGGGTGATAGGTTGGTGCGACGATGGGTTCGCCGGAACATGCAGCCAATGCGAAACACAACAATACCGCGATAAAGCGCAATTTACATTTGCCCCGCGAGCGCGCCGTTCAATGAAATTTCGGGAAGTTTATCAAACACGCAATCATGGGCGTCGATATCCGCGATAGCGGGGCTCTTATTGCCGTTCGGGCCATCGACATTGAGCACCTGCGCATCGCCATTCTGTACGCAAATCACAGGCGGCGCGTCGCTGATCTCCGGATTGACATAACCGTCCCACAAAATGTCGGGCAGGCGGCCCAGCGGACCAACAAGGGCGATTTTCAGCGCTTGCAAATCAAGGCCGTCCGGATTGTTGCCGCCGCCCTCAAACCGGTTTTCGTAGATAAAAATCCCTTCCGGATAAGGGTCAAAATCCGCCTCGGTCGCGCCGCCAGCGTAGCCGGCGGAATACACACTTGAGATAATGATGTTCGATGTTTTGTGATCGCGAATGTCATTGTCGAATATTTCGACGTCATCATTAGAATTGATGACAATGCCGGAACCGGCCGGGATCGACGCGACGGGCGTTCCTTCGTGTCCGAAGTTTTTCGTGTTGTTTTCGAACACTTCATTGTTGAAAACGCGCGTGCGGGCGCCGGGGGTTTTCAGGTTTGGCATGTTGAACACCAAAATGCCGCCGGTGTTGTTGGTTGCGATATTGCCGTAAACATCGGCGTCGGTGGTGTTTTCAATCTCGATGCCGGCGACGTTAAATTCTGCGCGATTGTTGCGGACGATGACGTTTTGAGACTGGCCGATATATAATCCGGCGTCCGCCGCCGCGATGGCGAGGTTTTCTTCCATCAGGACATTTTTGGTTTGCACCGGATAGATGCCGTAAGCCCCGTTGGATGTTTTCGGTCCGCCGGTCCATTCCGTTCTCACCCGGCGAATGACAATGTTTTCGCCGCCGGCAATTTTCAGCGCGTCGCCTTTGGTGTCTTCTATGGCGAGGTCTTCGATAGTGAAGTCGCTTGCCGTGACGAGGAGCCCTTCGGCGCCGGCGATCTGTCCCTTGAAGGACAAAACGGACTTGTCCATGCCCGCGCCGCGAATTGTCACGCCGTCCACAGTCAAGCTGATCGAGCGGTCAAAGGCGTAAACCCCTTCGGGAATTTCGATCACATCGCCAGGCTTGGCGTCAATCAGCTGCGCCATCAATATTTCCTGATAGGCGGTGTCGGCAGTCGCGCTCGCCTCATCCGTACGCTGACCGCATGCGGTGGCGGCGAATAGGAAAATGGCAATGAAACATCGGTGCATGAAAAATCCTCCCGGCAAGCTGGCGAGTATAGAGGATTGCGCCCGTTGGAAAAGGCGATGGGCTGTGATTAGGCGGCGGCTTCCACAACGCCCTTGAAGAAGGCGGCGCCGTCGAGACCGCCTAAAAGCGGTGAAATCACCCGTTCCGGGTGCGGCATCAGGCCAAAGACGTTGCCGGCCTCATTCAGGAGCCCTGCGATATCGCGCGCCGACCCGTTGGGATTGTCCACATAGCGGAGCGCAACCCGGCCTTCGCCTTCAAGCTTGTCCAGCGTGGCGTCATCGGCAAAATAATTACCGTCATGGTGGGCCACGGGAAAATCGACAAACTGGCCGTTCTCAAAACCGCGGGTAAAAATCGACTGATTATTTTCAACGCGTAACGTCACATCCCGGCAAACGAAATTCAAATTCGCGTTGCGCAGGAGCGCGCCGGGCAATAACCCGGTTTCGCACAGGACCTGAAACCCGTTGCAAATCCCGAGGACCGGCGTTCCGGCTTTCGCTTTATCGATGACGGCGCGCATGATCGGCGAGTTCGACGCCATGGCGCCGCATCTGAGATAGTCGCCATAGGAAAACCCGCCCGGCAGAACAATAAAATCCGTATCGGGAAGGTCGGCCTGACCATGCCAGACCATATTCGGTTTCGCACCCGTCGCCTGTTCAAGGGCCACGGCCACGTCGCGATCGCAGTTCGATGCGGGAAAAACGATGATTGCGGGTTTCATGCGCCTTGGGCTCCGGTTGGCGTCGATGACGGCTTACGACCGATAAGCACATGCTGCCCGATAGGTCCATCAACAATCGCGCGTTCGACGACAAATCCGGCATCCTCCGCCCATCCGGTAAGCTCGTCCTGGCTGGTGAAGCTGACCATGACGTCGCGCCCGAGCAAACGGGAGATCCGGTTTCGCATGGGTTTAAAGAACTTGGATCGGTGCTGTTCATTATTGCGATCAAGATAGGACGCGATTATCGCACCGCCCGGTTTCAGAACGCGCAGGCACTCCGCCAGATAGGCGCGGATTTCGTCCGGTTTCAGATGCGTAAACACTGACATGACCAACACGATGTCGGCGTCTCCGTCGTCAACGGGAATGGCGATCGATGAAACCAGCTCAAAGCGCCAGTCGGGCCGGTCCACTTTCTTCGTCGCGTAGGCGATCAATTCCGGAATGACGTCGATGCCGATATAGGAGAGGCGGTCTGCATCGCGCAGGGCGAAAGCGGCGCGGCCGGCGCCGCATCCAACATCGACCATTGCAAATGGTCCCGGCGGCGCAATCTCGCGCACGAGGTCAGCCTGCAGTTGTCCGATGCGGTCGTAATAGCCGCCGACGGCGCGCTCGGCCGCTTCATCGTCGCTGCCGCTTTCACGGCGCAACCGCCGCATCAGGCTGCGGTAATTTCGGACATAATGGGGCGCAATAGGCATTACGGCGCGCCTGCTACGGCGCGATTTCGATCGTGTAGTTTTCCATCACCGGATTGGCGAGAAGTTTTTTGCACATCTCCTCAGCCTTGGCGCGGGCAGCCGCCTCGTCGGTCTCAGTCAGCTGTAGCTCGATCTCTTTGCCCTGGCGGACATTCGACACGCCGTCAAAACCAAGGCCCACAAGCGCGCCTTCAATGGCTTTGCCTTGCGGATCAAGGACGCCGTTTTTCAAGGTGATGGTGATTTTTGCTTTCATGGGGCTACGTCTCATTATCGCTGACGAGGACCGGGCCTTTTTGACCGGCGTTTTCGTTTTCGCGCAAGACGCCAAGGCGTTTGGCCACTTCGCGATAGGCGTCGGTAACGTTGCCGAGGTCTTTGCGGAACCGGTCTTTGTCCATGATGTCGCCCGTTTCCATATCCCACAGACGGCATGAGTCCGGGCTGATCTCATCGGCGACGATCAGGCGCATCAGATCGCCTTCATATTGCCGGCCAAACTCAACCTTGAAATCAACGAGCTTGATCCCGACAGCGGCGAACATCCCGGCAAGATAATCGTTGATGCGCAAGCCGAGCGCCATCATGTCGTCGATCTCCTGGGGGTTGGCCCAGTTGAACGCCGTAATGTGTTCTTCGGAAACCAGCGGATCGCCGAGCTTGTCGTCTTTATAATAAAACTCGATCACCGAGCGGGGCAGCGGCGTTCCGTCTTCGAGGCCCAGCCGCTTCGACAGGGACCCGGCCGCGACGTTACGCACCACCACTTCAAGCGGCACGATTTCAACATGACGCACCAATTGCTCGCGCATATTCAGGCGTTTGATGAAATGCGTCGGCACGCCGATCCGCTCCAGACCGGTCATGACAAATTCTGAGATCCGGTTGTTGAGGACGCCTTTGCCCTCAAGAATGGCGTGTTTTTTATTGTTGAACGCCGTCGCGTCGTCCTTGAAATACTGGATAATGGTGCCCGGCTCCGGCCCCTCGAACAGGATTTTCGCCTTGCCTTCGTATATTTGCTTACGGCGGGCCATTTCCGTCGTCCTTTCAAAGGGTTATGGACTTCCGCGACTGGCTGCGCCAGGCCGCGGCGATCGGTCTTGAACCGTGAAATAGGCGCACGGCCCGGTCTTGGCTAGCACGGGTCCGGCGGTTTCAGGAAGCGGCGCGGTTTACGCGCAAATTATCGGTTTGGAAAGCCCTGTTTGAGAGGCTTCAATCGAGTGATTGCGCCGGCGCCAGCCCCTCCTTATGTAGGGACAACGAGCGGTGGTTGTATCCGCTCTGACAGGATCAAGGAGCTCCAATGTCGACGTTCGACGACCGCGAAGACAAGTTCGAGAAAAAATTCGCCCATGACGCCGCCCTGAAATTCAAGGCTGAGGCGCGCCGCAACAAGCTGGTCGGCCTTTGGGCGGCTGAGCTTCTTGGCAAAGAGGGCGCTGCTGCCGACGCCTATGTGAAGGAAGTCATCAAGGCCGACCTCGAAGAGGCCGGCGACGAAGACGTCTTCCGTAAACTCCGCGCAGATTTTGATGCTGCAAGCGTTGAACAGTCGGACCATCAGATCCGCCGGCAATTGGACGAACGCCTGGAAGAAGCGGTTAAGCAAATCCAGACCGAAGGATAACGACCGTTCGTGGTTATTCCGGCGGAAACGTTTTTCATATTCCTGGCCGGCGCCGTGTTGCTGAATATTACGCCCGGCCCCGATATGGCCTTCACATTGGCGAGTTCGATCAAAGGCGGCGTGCGCTCAGGCGTTGCAGCGGCATTCGGCATTGGCTGCGGGGCGCTCGTCTGGGCGGTCGCGACGGCCGCGGGCCTTGCAGCGTTGCTGTCGACCTCGCACCATATATTGACGATTATTCGCATCGCCGGTGGCTGCTATCTTGTTTATCTGGCCGTGCAAACCTATCGGCATCGACGCGAGAGCGTTGACGCAAATGGCGCGCGCGATGCGTTGGCCGCCTTTCGCGCCGGATTTGCAACGAACCTGCTAAACCCCAAAGTCGGGCTTTTTTATATTGCTTTCCTGCCGGTATTTACGAATGCCGCGATGGGGCCGGTCTGGGCGCAGGTTCTATTCCTCGGCGCGATTTTCAGTGTCAGCGGCGCGCTGGTGCTGATCGGCGTTGCCGCTGTGGCCGGCCGTCTGCGCGATCAGATGGCGTCTTCCGTCGCGCTCCGTGCGCGGATCCGGACGGCGTCGGCCCTCGCCTTCGGCGGCCTCGGCCTGCATCTGATTTTCGCGCGTAATCCATAAGCACTGCATCCTTCGCTTTATCGTATCGCGCGCCTATGGCATTCGAGAGCTGTGAACAGGAGAGTTTTATGGCGCGGGTTGCAGGCAAAAAGGCATTCATCACAGGCGGCGCACAGGGGCTCGGCGCCTGCTTTGCCCGAATGCTGGCCGATGAAGGGGCGAAAGTCGCGATAAGCGACATCAACATTGAAGGCGCCCGCGAAACCGCCGCCGCCATCAATGAAGTCCACAAAGACGCCGCTATCGCAATCGAACATGATGTGACGAAAAAAGAAGACTGGGAACGCGCCCTGTCCGAGGCAAATGACTTCATGGACGGCGTCAGTGTGCTGATCAATAATGCTGGTATCGGAACCGCCGGCAGTATCGAATCGGAAACGTATGAAAACTGGCGGCTGACGCAATCCATCGATGTGGATTCGATTTTTGTCGGCACCCAACTCGCAATGCCGTATCTCAAACAAAACCAGCCTGCATCGATCATCAATATATCTTCCGTCGCAGGGCTGATCGCCGATGGTATGATGGTGTCATACAACGCGGCGAAAGCGGCCGTCTGGATGATGTCAAAATCAATTGCCCTTCATTGCGCGCGGTCCGGATACGACATTCGCTGCAATTCGGTGCACCCGGTGTTCACGCGCACGCCGATAATCGACCCGCTGATCCAGCATGGCGGCGGCGGCGAAACGGGCGAGGCCAAACTCGTGCGTCAGATTCCGCTAAAACGCCTCGGCGAGCCGGAAGATGTCGGATATTGCATCCTTTATCTGGCGTCGGATGAATCGCGGTTCGTAACAGCGTCTGAATTCAAGATCGACGGCGGCATCACGGCCCAATAGTCAGCGCCCGCACGCCGCGGTATCGCCGTCCCGACCTGGGACGGGCGCTCCTGCGGCGTTGCTCATCACAGAAGAAACACCATATATACAACCTAGAGGGGGATCACCCCCGGTCAGCTTCCGGCGCTCGATGCGCCTTGCGCAAAGGAGAGACTATGTCCGGCTTTCTGGTGTTTCTCGGCCTCGTTGTCGCCGTCGTTCTTTTTGTCATCGTCATCTACAACCGTATCGTTGCCCTGTCGCAGCGTACCGAACAGGCGTTTGCCGACGTGGATGTGCAGTTGAAACAGCGCCACGACCTGATCCCGAACCTTGTGGAGACCGTCAAAGGATACGCGTCCCACGAACAAGATACGCTCGACGCTGTCATCATGGCGCGCAGCGCCGCGCAGTCCGCCCATGGACCGGCGGCGCAAGGGGCTGCCGAAGGCGTTCTCGGCGCAGCGCTCGGCAAGCTGTTTGCGCTGTCCGAAGCCTACCCGGACCTCAAAGCCAATCAGAATTTCATGGAATTGCAGCGCGAGCTTTCCGACGTTGAAAACAAGATCGCCGCGGCGCGGCGCTTCTTCAATAACGCCGTGCAGGAATTCAACACCGCGATCCAGCAAATTCCGGGCAATCTGATTGCCCCGCTCGGCAGTTTCACGTCGAAGGAATATTTCGAAGTGCCCGAAGGGAGCCGCGATCAGATCGAAGCGGCGCCGGAGGTTTCCTTTTCGTAAATACGCGGGGAGGCCTTCGCAGCGATCCATGAAATTACTCGGCCTTATAGGCGGCGTCAGCCCGGAAGCAACGGCGATTTATTATCGCCTCCTCAACGAAGCGGCGCGGAACCGTTTTGGCGGCGTACATTCTGCAAACGTGATGATCTACGCGCTCGATTACGCCGTGATGATCGGCCATTACGACAATCGCGACTGGGATGCGTTTATTGCTGAAGTCGTGAAGGGCGCAAAACATCTTGCCGCAGCCGGCGCCGATGCGCTGGTGATTTCGTCGAACACGACCCATGTCGCGGCCGATGCAGCACGGGAAGCGACGGGCTTACCGCTGATCCACATGTTGGATGCGCTTGCCGATGAAATGCGCCGGCGCATTGTCGCGCGCCCCCTCTTGACGGGCACGCCGGTTGTGATGAGCGGTGACCATTACAGGGCGGCGCTGGGTGAGCGGTTTGACGGTGAGGTTTTTATTCCGGACCCGGACGAACAGGAAGTCATCGGGCGGATTATTCTGGATGAACTCGTCACCGGCGTCGTCAAGGATGAAAGCCGGGCGGAATATCTTGAGATTATCAATCGCTGGCGGGCTAAGGGCGCTGATGGCGTCATTCTCGGCTGCACCGAGCTTTGCATGATCCTCAATCAGTCGCACACAGACCTGCCAGTGCTCGATACGACAGCGCTTCATGCCGCCGCCGCCGCGCGATACGCGTTTGGTGACGGCTGATGGGCGCCTACGGCCTGCAGACCCATATCTGGAACAACAATCTGAAATCGGTGCTGTTGCTTGCGGGCTTCCCGGTCCTCTTGCTGATTTTACTATACGGGCTCTCCGTCGGGTTCGTCGCGGTCACAGAATATGTGCCGTCAGTCGAGCAGGGGCTCGTTCTTGCCTTTGATCATTTGAGCCGGGTCTGGCCGTTCGCGTTTCTTGGCGCCGGCGTCTGGTTTGCGATCGCCTGGGGCTTTCACCAGCGCATCATTGAGGCGTCGGTGGGCGCGAAAAGCCTGTCGCGCAAAGAGGCGCCGGAAATTTATAACCTTCTTGAAAATCTTTGCATCTCGCGCGGCATTGCAATGCCGACCCTGAACATCATCGAAACGCCGTCGCTGAACGCATTTGCCAGCGGGCTCAGTGCGACAAGCTACAAGATTACGGTGACGCGCGGGCTGATGGATGTTCTGGAGAAGGACGAACTCGAAGCGGTGCTCGCTCACGAACTGACGCATATTGAGAACAAGGACGTTCGATTGCTGGTGATCGCCGTCATCTTCGTCGGGATTTTTTCGTTTGTCGGTGAGCTTTTATTTAACGGGATGTTTCGACGCGGGGTCCGGATCGGCGGGCACACCCGTTCGCGCAATGGCGACAGCCGCGGCGGCGGCGCGCTCATCCTGATCGCTGTGGCGCTGATTGTTATCGCGTATGTGCTGGCGCTGGTGATCCGCTTCGCCCTGTCGCAGAAACGCGAATATCTCGCCGACGCAGGCGCCGCGGAACTGACCCGCAATCCGGACGCCATGATTAGCGCGCTTCAAAAAATATCCGGCAACGCCCATATTGATGCGCCCAATGACGTCCAGCAAATGATGGTTGAGAACAGTGCGCGCTTCGCCGGCGTCTTTGCGACGCACCCGTCGATTGAAAAACGGATTACGGCGCTAAAAGACTTTGCCGGCGGCGTGCAGTAAGAAATTTCCCGTCCGAACCCGCGTTACTGCTGGCTCATTTGATCGATTAGTCCTTGCAGGCCGTTTGAAAGATCCGGTCCGTCGGTAATCGGCACATTTTGATAGAGCGTGTAATTTTCGTCCGCGCCGCTCTCGCCGATCGACACTTCTGTGGCGATTTGCGTCGTGCCCATGAATTCCTGCTGAAGCATCAAGCCGCCATCGGTGATGCAGACCGTGCCCATCATGGACGACGTGTAAACATTACAGTCAACGCCAACCACAGTTTTTGACTGGCCGCTGGCGGACATGCCCATGGCGTTCAAAAATATCGGCGTCATCTCTTCGGGCGATGAGCCTTCCAGCGCCGATACGAGACCTTCATATAGCGGGTTTTTGGTTTTCGTTCCCTTGTTGGTTTGAAGGTCGATCGCGTAAATCCATTCGCCAATCGTGATTGTGTGCTGGTTCTGGCTTTGTGAAACGCCGGCAAATGCGATATTGGTATTCAAGATCTCATACTGCTCATAGGCGTAATCGCGGTGACATCGCGTCGATTGACCCGTCATCATCGGACCGGTTGTTTCGTACGTCACGCATGCCGCTTCTGTTGGATGAAGCCGTGGTGTCGCGTCATTTGCCGATGCTTGCGCGGTCATCAATAACGTCGCTATTGCTACGATTCCGATAGTGATTTTCATTATGATTTCCTGTCCCCCGCTGAAAGCGATTTGTAAATTGAATGGCGGATTCGATACAGCGTAACGGTGCAATCTTCAATCGCCGTTGAAATTGCAAGGGTTTCTTCGCTCATCGGCTCGTCTTTCGCGATACTTCTAATTATAGAGTACGCCCGGCAGCCATGTTGCGATTGCCGGAAAGGCCGCGAGCAGCGCCAGCGCTAAAATCTGTATAAAGATAAAAGGAATTGCGCCAGCATAAATTTGCGCCGTCTTCACTTCCGGCGGCGCTACGCCGCGCAGATAAAACAATGCAAAACCAAAGGGCGGCGTCAGAAACGACGTCTGCAAATTGATCGCCATCATCACGCCGAGCCAGACCGGATCGAGGCCCATCATCAACAGCGGCGGCCCGACCAGCGGCACGACGACGAGGGTGATCTCGATAAAGTCGAGAAAGAAACCGAGCACGAACATTACCGCCATGACGACAATGACGGCGCCGACGACGCCGCCCGGGGTCGCGGCGAGGGCGCGCTCTACGGTTTCGTCGCCGCCGAGGCCGCGAAAGACGAGAGAGAACAGGGCCGCGCCAATGAGGATTGTGAATACCATGGTGGTAACGCGCGTCGTCTGATCAAGGATTGGCGCGATGGTGCGTTCGCGCCGCATCTGCACCAGGCTCGCGACCAGTCCCCATGGCGTCACCGCGCAGAGGACGAACGCAACCGCGATGCCGATCGCCTCCATGGGCGCAACGGTTTCGCGGCCGAGGCGAAGGTCGAGCAGCGAAGTCAGCAGGATCAACCCGACAATGGACGCCGCCGAAACATAAACGGCGGGCCGGCCAAAAGCGATTGAGCCTTTCGGGGCCATGCGTCCGCCGGCGATCAACATGGCGCCGACAGCGCCAACGGAGGCCGCTTCTGTCGGCGTCGCGGCGCCGGCGAGGATCGACCCCAACACGGCAAAGATGAGGAGGAGCGGCGCCGGCAGGGTTTTGGCCGCGGCGATCCATGTTTCCTTGAGGCTGCCGAATTCTTCGGCCGGGATCGCCGGCGCTTTTTTCGGTTGCGTGACCGCTACGAAAATCTGCCATGCCATATAGAGGCCGACGAGCATCAATCCCGGGATCAACGCGCCGGCGAAAAGATGACCGACCGAAACGGTCTCCGGCGAGGTCACGCCGAGTTCAAGTTGTGCGCGCTGGAACGAGTTGGAAATTACATCGCCCAAAAGAATGAGCACGATGGATGGCGGGATGATCTGTCCCAGGGTTCCCGCCGCCGCGATGGAGCCTGCCGCAAAGGCCGGGTCATAGCCTCGGCGCAACATGGTTGGCAGGCTGAGCAATCCCATGGTGACGACGGTGGCGCCGACAATCCCGGTCGATGCGGCGAGCAACGCGCCGACAAAGGTGACGGAAATGCCGAGCCCGCCGCGCATCGTGCCAAAGAGCTTGGCCATTTCATCGAGGAGGTCTTCGGCGATCTTCGATTTTTCGAGAATGACGCCCATGAGAATAAACATCGGCACGGCGATCAACGTCGTGTTGGAAACGGCGCCGAATATCCGCGACGGGAACGGCTTGATGTAGGAAATGTCGAAGACGCCAGCGGCAAGCCCGATGACGGCGAAAATGAGCGCCGTGCCGCCAAGCGAAAATGCGACCGGGAAACCCGCCATCAGCATGGCGCAGAGGGTCACGACCATCATCACGTCGAGCCAGCCGGCGAGGTGGCAAAGACAAAACCCGGTCTCAACGGCGGAGAGATCCATCAGCTTTCCCCGCCATTGTTAAATCTGCTCATCCCCGCGACGGCGGGGTTCCGAGGCGGACATTGATTGGATTCCCGCCGTCGCGGGAATGTGCAGCAGGCGGGCCTGGTATCAACTGGCGCGAGATTCATTTGCCGGCCTTCAGCGTCTCGACCGCTTTGTGCGCAACGACAAAACCGGCCATCGCCAGTAAAACGGCAAAGGCCGGGATCAGGCTTTTCAGGAGAAAGACGCCCTGAATGCCCGACGTGTCCGCCGAGCCTTCGAAGAACGCCCAGGAGCGCGCGACGTAAGGTGAACTCGTCCACAAGATGACGAGGCAGATCGGGAAGAGAAAAAGATATGTCCCGAGAAGATCGACCATCGCTTTTCGTTTTGGTGAGGCGTCGCGGTAAAAAATATCGACGCGCACATGGTCGTTCGTCAGCAGCGCATAACCCGCCGCGAGCAGGAACACCGCGCCGTGCATATAGGTGATCGATTCCTGCATAAAGATTTCGTTGACGCCGAAGACATAACGCATGAGGACGATAGCGAATTGCAATAGCGCCATGATGAGCAACAGCCACATGACAGTGCGGCCGACGATACGGGTGATCGCGGAAAGCAGCGGGGCAAGATGGGCCGCGGCCTTACCGGCGCCGCCAATCGCAAGAACGATTAATGCGACGACAAAGAACATCAATTCGATTGCGAGGAAGCCCGAATAATTTGGCGTAATGCGTAAAACCGGTGTGATGATTGCGAACAACAGACCGCCGCCGGTGACAGCTACGCCAAGCAGAAAAACCATCCACGATGACGCGATGCGCTTTTCCGTGGCGAGCGCGGCAACAGGCAAAAGCAACAACGGAAAAAGAACACCCGAGGCGAACCAGTTCAAGACGTTGCCTGCGAGTTCAATCATGTCAGATAGCGGCGTATTTTCGGCGCGCAGCCATGTAGCTTGCTTCAGATACGTCGCTCCACGCCATGCTGCGCGCGAGGGACGTCTTGAAGCTTTCATAGATCCGGCTCGTTAGCGCATCATTTTGCGCCGTTTCAAGGAGAACCTCTTTCGCGGCGGCGGCCGCGGCGGCGAGCACGTCTTCGGGCATGGTGCGCAATTGAACGCCGTGCTCGGCGACAAGCTGGTCGAGCGCCGCTGAATTGTGGTGCATGTATTCCGCAACGGAAAGATTATTCGCCCACTGACAGGCGCCGCGAATAATCGCCTGTTCGGTCTCGTTCAGCCCGCTCCAGACATCGAGATTGACGCCGACAGCAAGCTGCGCGCCGGGCTCATGGAAGCCGGGATTATAGTAATATTTCGCCTCATTATAAAAACCGAAAGCGAGATCGTTCCAGGGGCCGACCCACTCGGTGGCGTCGATGGCGCCCGATTGCAGGGCTTGATAAATCTCGCCGCCCGATAGCGCGACAGCGCTGGCGCCGATGCGTCGCAGGACTTCGCCGCCGAGACCCGGCATGCGTATTTTAAGCCCGCGCAGATCTTCAAGGCTGTTGATTTCCTTTTTGTACCACCCGGCGGACTGGTTTAACGTGTTGCCGGCGGCGAAAGGTTTGATGTTGAACTTCGCCGACAGCTCATCCCACAATTCCTGGCCGCCGCCGAATTCCGTCCATGCCATGATCTCGGCTGTGTTCATGCCAAATGGTACGGCGGTGAAAAAGGCGAAAGCCGGCGACTTTCCAACCCAGTAATATTCCGCACCATGATAAAGGTCAGCGGCGCCGTCTGAGACAGCATCAAAACTCTCAAAGGCGGAGACTAGCTCGCCAGCGGCAAGAACTTTGACGGTCAAGGCGCCGCCGGACAGGTCGGAAATGAACTGGGCCGTGCGTTCGGCCATGGTTCCAAGGCCCGGAAAATCCTTTGGCCAGGTGGTCACCATTTTTAATTCGCGTTGGCGAACCGCGCCGCGGATCGCCTCAAGGCCCGCTGGCGTCCCGCACTCGCAGCCGGCGGCTAGCCCGCCCAGGCCGAGCGCGCCGCCTGTCAGCAATTGGCGCCGTTTCATCATGAAGGAGATACCGCCCTTGATTGTCAGGCGGGGAGTCTTATCGCCGTTTTGGCGTCAGGCCAAATGGGCCGCTAATTGATTGGTTCGCTAGTCTGTGCGGTCCATGCGCACCCAGCCGTCGGATGTGAGTTTTTCAAGCGGCTGAAAGTCGGCCTTATATTGCATCTTTGGCGAGCCCTCGACCCAATAGCCGAGATAGACATATGGAAGGCCAAGCTCGCGCGCCAGAGAGACATGGTCCTGAATCATGAACCGGCCGAGCGAACGTTCTGCGTCGTCCGGTTCGAAAAAGCTGTAAACCATGGAGAGCCCGTCGGTCAGGCGGTCCGTCAACGCGGCGCCCACAAGGCGCGTTTCGTCATCATCGGGATCGGTTGCCGGCGCGCGATATTCGACGATCATTGTGTCGACGGCGGTTTCCTCGATCATGGCTGCGTAATCGAGCACGGTCATCTCCGACATGCCGCCGTCGCTATGGCGGGAATCGAGATATCCGCGCAAGACTGAAAACTGTTCGCCCGTTGCGCGCGGGGCCGCCAGACGTCGAGCGAGGTCGGCGTTTTTGACGAGATTGCGTTTGCGCGAACGGGTCACCTCGAAATCAGCAACGACGATGCGCACGGGAATGCAGGCTGAGCATCCCTCGCACGCTGGCAGATAGATGATGTTCTGCGATCGCCGAAAGCCGCGCCGTGTCAGCAGCGCATTCGTTGACGATGCGTTGGGCCCGTCCAGATAGGAGAATACTTTTCGCTCGCGCTTGTCAGACAGATAAGGGCAGGGCGCCGACGCTGTGACATAAAAGTCACCGCTTTCAAGACCGAACCGCCGTGCGAATTCTTCGTTGCTCATTCATCTTACCTAACGAAAAAACCTTAGCGGGCGATTAGCGCAGCATCAATGATGCTATTCTTTTTTGCGGTCAATTGAGCCCAAAATAGAACGGCGCCGCGATCGTATAGGCAATCCACAAGATAATGATGAGCGGTCCGCCGACAGTCAGAAAATCCCGGAATTTATAGTGCCCGGGGGTCATCACCAGAAGGTTTGTCTGGTAGGCGACAGGCGTTGCAAATGAACAGTTTGAGCCGAAAATCACCGTCAGCACCAGGATATGCTCATCGATCCCGAGTTGGCGCGCCGCCGAAACGGCAATCGGCGTGAAGAGAACCGCTGTTGCGTTATTGGACAGAACATTCGTCAATGCCGCGCATAATATAAAGAAAGCTGAAACCACGATGGTTGGTCCGAACGGACCGGCCATGGCGGCGAGACTTTCGCCGATAAGGGCCGCGCCGCCCGATCGCTCCAGCGCCGCGCCCATGGCGAGCGATGCGCCGATCAGGAAATAGATGCGCCGGTCGATGGCGCGCGCGGCCTGACGCACATTGAGACAGCCAAAGGCGACCATCGCAGTGGCGCCGCCAATTGCAGAGACTGCAATCGGGACAATGCCGGTTGCAGTAACACCGACAACGGCGGCGAAGATAAATGCGGCGATCCGGGCGTTGCGCGGATCGGGCAGGTTCTGCATTGAATATTCAAGCAGGAGGATATCGCGATCAGACCGGAGATTGCGGATATCGCTCAAATTTCCGAGTATCAGCAATACGTCGCCGGCCTCGAGCCTGATCGTGTTCATCTGTGTACGGATCATCCGGCTGCGTCGCTCGATCCCGATGATGACGCAGTCGGTTTGCGCATGAAACCCGATCTGCGCGATGGAGCGGCCAATCAACCGTGAGCCCGGCGCGACAATCGCTTCCACAAGCGTCAATTGCGTTGAGCGCTGAACCGAGCCGTCTTCCTCGTCGGCGATCGAGGTTTCCGCCATCAACCCCTCAAGCATGGGCGGGTTCGATTTTAAGAGCGCCGTCAGTGCAGACCGGGTCGCCGCGACGATCACGACGTCGCTGGTCTTGAATTTGAAGTCATCGAATGGCGGCAGGATCGCCATTTCGCGCCGCTGCACCATGCGAACCGTAATGTCAGGCAATTCGACGAACAGCCCCGAGACCGG
>JAJFFU010000068.1 GCA_021776465.1 Parvularculaceae bacterium | reverse complement strand
CCGCCCCGGTTTTTTTATGACGGGCATCCTGCCGCGTCCTCTCTGTTTTCGTGGTCATAAACAGACAAATGCGCCGTATTCCGGGCTATCCGCCCCGTGTGCGGGAAAACTCAAACGCTCGCCGGCGGTAAAAGTCGGCGCAATGATTGCGCTGCCGGCTGGACTCAAGGTTTAAAAGCGCACGGTTTGGATTAGTCACCGCTCACCGACATGTGGTAGAGGCGGCGCAGTTATCAAAATTTGGAGAAAATGAATGACAGCCATTCTGACGAATTTACGAAACGCCGTTACGGCCGGTGCGGTTTTGTCACTTGTGTTGCTCTTGCTTTACCTGACTGTTTGGGGCGGTTCACTTGATATTTCTTTCTGGCAGTTCCTTGTCCGCTGGCTGCATGTTCTGTCCGGTGTGATGTGGATTGGTCTGTTGTGGTACTTCAATTTCGTACAGATCCCGCTGATGCCGTCGATACCGGATGATCAAAAACCAGCGATCGGCAAACACATCGCGCCAAAGGCGTTGTACTGGTTCCGCTGGGGCGCCATGGCGACAATCGCCACCGGTCTCGTATTGGCGATGTTGAACAATTATTTCGTCAACGTCCTGACGCTCGGCGCCGTTAACGGCTTTGCTGTTCCGGGGCACACGGCTCTCGGCATCGGCATGTGGTTCGGTATTATCATGTGGTTCAATGTCTGGTTCATCATCTGGCCGAACCAGCAAAAAGCCTTGAACATCGATAACAAATACCCGGACCTCGCGCCTGACGCGAAGGCGGCTGCTGGGCGGACGGCAATGCTCTTTTCACGGACGAACACTCTATTGTCGATCCCCATGCTGTTCGCGATGGTGTCGGCGCAGGGGCTGTTCCGGATCTCATAAGGAGCGGTGGACGACGCTACTGCTCATTGCGATGCGTTGCTTCGGCAACGAGACGAAGACCGATGGCTGGCGGCGCGTTATGCGCCGCCTCCATTGCGTCAACGCCTGACGGCGCTTTACGCTTTTCACAGTGAACTGCGGCTCATCCCAGGCCGCGTTACCGAGCCGGCATTGGGCGAGATCCGCGTTCAATGGCACCGTGACGCCCTGTCGGAAATTCGCGCCGGAAAGCATCCGCGCGCCCATCCCATTATTGAGGAAGTCGCAGCCGCCGGCTTGGCGGACGACGCGATTGCGCCATGGGTCGATGCCGCCGTCGATGCCGCCGCGCGGCCGCTCTATGGCGAAGGCTTTGCCGATAGTGACGATCTGTTCTGCTGGCTACGGGACGCGGAGGGCGCAATCGATGCTGCCGCTGTCGCCCTTTGTGGCGGCGACGAGACGCTTTGTCTTGTCGTTCAGGAAGCGGGCGCAGCGTTTGCGGCGGCGCGCGAAGGCGGCGTGTTGGCGCCGGGCTCTGGCTATATGGAGCGCGCAAACGAGCTATGGCGACGGGCAAAACCGGTACTGCGCCTCGCACCGGATGTGTCCGCGCCTGCGATGGCGCACCTCTTTTTGACACCCGCTTATTTAAAACACGGCCCGCGTGCGTTTCCGCTGTTGAAACGAATAAAGATCTTCAGCGCGATTGCTTTCGCGCGATGAGCCCCGCGGTTACGTGTGGTGTTCAATGTGCTGGTCCACGAGCGCCGTGTTGTACGCCTGAAGCGCTTTGACGCGGGATAGATATCCGATCACATTATCGCGTTCATCGTTATCGACGACGGGCAGGCCGTATTCCTCAGAATCTGTTAGTTGCGCCAATGCTTCGCCAAGCGAATTTTTATCAAGCAAGCGCGGCGCCTCTTTCGATAATGGCGCGCCAGGCGGCATTTTTTCCATCACGTCGCGCACACGGATGGTTTGCAAGAGCACGCCGTGTGGGCCTTCAGACAAATCATAGCCGCGCCGGCCCAGCTGCCAGTGAAAGAACGATTTACCGCAAAGCCATTGTGTAATCAGTGTTGCAATCGCAACGGCGACCATGAGCGAAATCGTGATGCCGTATTCGCCGGTCAATTCAAAAACGATCAGCGTTGTCGATATGGGCGCCCCGAGAATGGCGCCGGCGGCGGCGCCCATGCCGATCATGGCGTAATAAACTGGGCTTGCTGTTGCTTCTGGAAATATCTGGCCGAGAGCCGCGCCATAAGCGGCCCCGGCGAAAGCGCCGATCACAATGCCGGGCGAAAAAACACCGCCGCCAAACCGGCAAGATAGCGTTACCGCCGTTGCCGCTGCTTTCATGACGACCAGCGTCGCAAGTGCGAAGATGGTGTACTCGCCGGCAAGCGCTTTCGTTACGGCTTCATAACCGACACCGAAAATTTCCGGATAAAATGCGCCGATCAAACCGACAATAAGCCCGCCGAGCGGGGGCAGAAACAAATAGGAGAGATTGATCCGGTCGGCCTGTTCGCGCACTTTTTCGGTCAAATTTTCCGTTGCCAGTAAAAACCCCGACGCAATCAATCCGCACAAGACGCCCAACAATGCGGCGAGGGGGACATCGATCGTGTGGACAAGTCCGTAGTCGGGCGGCGCGAAGGCTGGAAAATTGCCGAGATGAATGCGCGTGACAATCGCCGAGGCAACGCTTGCGGCGGCAATCGGTCCGAACACGGACAAAGCATAATTTCCCATGACCACTTCAAGAGCGAACAGAACGCCGGCGATCGGCGCGTTAAAACTCGCCGATACGGCGGCAGCCGCGCCGCAGCCCAATAAGGCGCGGCGCTGTTTCGCCGTGAAACCCATATGCTGATCGAGGAATGAGGCGATGGTCGCGCCGAGATGGACGGCCGGGCCTTCGCGCCCGGCGCTGGCGCCCGATCCGAGCGACACTGCGGAAACCGCAGCCGAAGCAAGGCCGGCTCGTAACGATACGCGCCCGCCGCTTACAGCGCGCGCTTCGATGACGTCGGCGATCGCTTGCGAGCGCCCGTCCTGAAGCCATTTGAAACGGTCGGCGAAATACAACATGGCGCTGACGACGACGCCGCCGATGATCGGGGCGGCCCAGGCCCGGAAAAAGTCAAGGCGCTTGGCGCCGCTGATGACGCCAGCCTCGGTCTCCCCGAAGGCAATTGTTGAGACGAAATCGATCATTTCGCGGAACAAAATGACGGCATAGGCGACGGCGACGCCGATCAGGATCGCGAACAGCCAGACCCGCCAAACATCGAGCCGAGCGGCGCGGCGGCGAAGCTTTCTCGATAAAATGAGTAAGCGCGCGACTTTCCGATTCATTCCGTAATGCCTTGCCGAACCATTTTGCCTGGCCATTTATGGAAGATAATTCATATCAGCATTCGCCGCGCGGTCTAAATGTCACAATATGATTAACGCAGCATTCACCCCGCTTTGGCAAACTCCTGCATTGGAATCTCGAACATCAAGGCAGGCGAAACCATGGCCGCAACGACGTCGACGACGAACCGCAATCAAGGCGACAAGATAGATCCAAGCCGCGCGCAGGCCGCGCTGACCCGCTGGCGGCGCGCTGTCGCCGAGGCGTTGGGGCAAGACCCGGGCGCACCGCTCGATCAGCCCGACCGGCGGCTGTTGATGTTGCGCATTTTCGGTTCGACCCGGCGCCTTGCCGAATTGTGCATGTCGCACCCGGCAGCGGCGGCCGCCGCCCTGACGGAGGGACCGTCCGCTGTGCTTGCTGAAGCGGCGCGCGATCTTGCCGGCCTCGATGGCGGTGTTGGCGGTCCGGATGTTTTGTATGCGGCGCTGGCGCCTTTAAAAAACCGCGCTGACATTGCCCTGGCGATCGGTGAGCTGGGCGGCCGCTGGAGCGTCGCCGAAGCGACCGCGGCCCGTGTGGATTTTGCCGAACGCCTCGTTGAGACGGCGCTCAGATGGCTGGTGCGCGCTGCGGTGAAACGCGGTGAGCTAACGGTTGCCGACGAAAAAAATATGATGGCCGGGATTTGCGCTGTGGCTGGCGGTGATTTCGCCCATGAAGATCTCGCCCCTTACGGCCCGCTGGAGCTGTTTTTCCTTTACGATGAAAGTGTCTTTCCGGGACCGGCGGCGCGCGGCGCTGACCGGGTCTTCGTTCGTGTCGGCGCAGAGTTACGCGAAGCCTTTGAAGGCAAGCCCGGCGACTATGCGCTCTTTGCCTTAAAAACGCCGCTCGGTTCTGGCGTCAGTGGCGCAGGTTTTACTGACAGCGTGGCGCGTGCGCGCAAGAATGCAGATGGTCCGCAGAGCCATGCCTTCCGTAGCTGGCTTGCAACGGCTCGTATTGTTGCCGGCGACCGGGCTTCTGGTGGCGCCTTCCTTGAAGAGATCGAGGATAAAGTTTGGGGCGGCGCTCCGATATTGAATGACGAATTCCGCGCGGCGCTTGAAAAGGAAAGCGATGATCCGCGTGCGCCCTTCCGCCGTGTCGCCGAGCTTTGCCGCCTCGCCATTGGCGGCGCCCGTCCGGTATTCCGTACGGCGTCGGCCCGCGAAGTTTTTGAAACCGCCGCTTCATCGAAGGCGATCACCGCCGATGCGGCGCGCCGCCTCGTTGCTGGCGAGGAACTGGCCCATCTGGCCGTATCACGCGCGCAGATGATGAAAGGCGGCGCCGCGACGGATGTTGTGCGCGCCGACGAACAGGACGCGCTCGCCTGCCTATGCGGGTTTTCAAATTACGAATCTGTCGCCGCCGCGCTTGATGGCGCACGGATTGATGCGGGCAATACGCTCGCACGCATGATCCGCGGTCCGCAGATTGACGCTGAGCGGTTTCAGTCAAACGACGCTGATGAGCCTGACGCAGACAAGCTGGAAGATCTCGGGTTTACGAATGGCGAAAGCCTTTCGGCGGCCATTGACGGCTGGGCGCATCGGGCCGCTGAAGATGGCGGCGACAAACGGTTCTCCGCATTGGCGCCGGGCTTGTTAACGGCGTTTGGCGAAACGCAGCGCCCGAATTTGGCGGTGCGGTTATTCGATCAACTGGTGTGTCTGGCAGAGGACAAAGGCAATCTCTTTGCCATGGTCTCTGAGACCGCGCCGCAACGCGATCCGTTGATTGATGCGCTGGGGTGTTTTTCCGGCGCCGTTGAGCCGCTGACCCAAACGCGCGCCGGTGTCGCCGCATTCTTTGACCGACCGGGCGCGGAAACGCCGCAAACAGGCGCGGAATGGCTGACGCGCTATACACCGCCAAAAATTTCCGGCGAAAAATCGCTCGACGAATTTGTCGCATGGCGCCGTGACGTGATTGCACGGGTCGCCCTATGCGCCTCCGGCGGCGTTACCTCATTCGATGCTGCGGCCGAAGCGCTTGAGGCTATTCACGTCCGTACACTGACGGATACATTTGAATTCGCGCGGGCGACCACAGTCGCAACCGAAGGCGGCGCCGCAGACAAGGTCGCGCTTCATGTCTTCAGCGGCGCCGGCGCGCATTTGCCGGGCGCTGCTACGTGCCTCGGGTTCATTGCCGATGAAGACCTTGGCGAAGCGGGCGACGCCTTTGCGCAACGCTATATGGCGCTGCTCGGTGAATTCGGCAGCGGCGTTTTTGCGATCACGCCGGACGTGTCCCATCGCCCGTCAGGGGTGAGCGGGCCTATTGCGCCGACGCTGAAAGCGTTCAAATCCTATGTGCAGTCTGAGGCTGTCGCCTATGATCAGATCATGCTCGGCCGGGCCCGCGTAATCGCCGGCGCCGACGAAATTGCCGACAATGCCCGCGAGGCGCTTCGCGGCGCTGTTTCGGGCGGTCGCCGGGCGGACATTTTATTCCGCGATCTGGATCGTGCGCGGGCGCAGAAAATGCGCCGCGAACGGGCGACGTCAGATTGGGACATAGACCGGCTCGAAGGCGGCCGTGTCGATGTGGAGCTGGTCGTCAGCACATTGATTTACCGTCACGCCTCAGCCCATCCGGCGGTGCAGAGCGAAGACGTCTATGAGGCGATCGACGCCATGGCGCGCGCCGACCTCATTCCGGAAGACACAGCGCAAGCGTTGAAATCGGCCCGTGCATTCTGGACGCGAATGCAGACTGTGCGCACGCTGGCGCAATGGACCGATCCGGTGGCGACGCCGATCCGTCCGCGCTTCGGCAAGTTGATTGCGCGCGCTGCCGGCGTCGACAAGTTCGAGCAGGTTCGCCCGATCATGCGCGGCTATGCCGATGACGTATCGCGGTTTTATGCGCAGCTGGTTCTGGGGCGGCCGTCCCTGAGCGTTGTTTCGCAAGCGGCCGGTTAGACCATGCGCTCATCCCGGCGGAGGCCGGGATCTCCCCGGGTTCCCTATTGTCTGGTTCGGGATTTCGACGCCTGAGAGTCCGGCCTGCGCCGGAACGAGCGGTTGAAAAGGCTGATCAGTCTTTCGTCCTGACCCGTTTCAGCACGTAAACCCGGAGCGCCGATGCAAGTCCCGGCGGCGGGGCCTGTTTCAGGCGATCGCGATCAATGCGGGCGATCAGGCTCGCCAGGCTGCGGTCATCATGTTCAGAAAAGTTGTCGAGCGCCGCCCAGAATTCCGGCTCCAGCGCGATGCTGGTGCGGTGACCTTTTAAGGTGACAGAGCGTTTGCGCATAAAAAAGCGAACCGGCCGGCGAGGAGCCCCCATACGCCGCCGGTTCGCTGCCGTAAACCAAGGCCGCACTGGCCTTGGCGGCATTCTTTAATTATTTGTCCAGTCGTCGAGCCCATGGGCGCGAATTTTCGCGGTCGCAAGCGCGACGCCGTCGATGATCCCCGCCATATGGGAGACCGCTTCCGGGTCTGCGTTCGACAGGTCGGAACCGAGGGCGCTGTACAGCGTTTCGATGTCGACATTGTTGGCGAACAGGAATTGCGCCAGGAGGAGGCGCGTCTGGCTGTCTGACGGCTTGGCGTCACTCATGATATCTGTCCCTTTTCCCAAGTCGTTGTCTCAAATTCGTACACTGGCGCTGGTGCGCCTGACGAGAAACAGCAATTTTCGGTCCAGTCGCGCCGTCTCGGCGGGCGACAGTGCGAATAATACGATGCGTCGCGCGCCATGACGCGAAAATGACGCCGTCATGACGCGAATTTCCGTGAATCCTATGTAAGGGTGGCCTTAAGACCGGCATGATCCGGCGGGCGATGCGGGGAGGGACAATCGATCGTGAAGAAGACCGAAAAGATCGAGATTAGAGTATCGCCGGAAGAAAAAGAGGCGTTATCGGCGGCGTCCCGGTCCGAAGGCCGCACGGCAAGCGACGTCCTGCGGGAGTATGTCGGCCATTATGTGAAAGCCGCATCGGCGAAATCAGCGACGCCGGCGAAGGAGAAGAAAATGTCATGGATCAGCAAGATCGCTTTTGTCGCGCTTGGCGCAGCGGTTGCCGTGCCGCTGACGCTTATTGCGGCCACAGCGAACAAAAGCCCGGATGCGTTCAAGATTGAATTATTGTTACGCCAACAGCAGGGCGACGACATAAACCAGCAAAGCATTGAACTGGGGACGACGCTCCCGCTTGGTCAAAACGGTTCGTTCGTTATTCATGCACCGCATGAGGGAGATTATGGGTATCGCGTTCGTGCCGATGTGACAAAAAGCAAAGGCGATATCTATCTGATAGCGTTCGACATTTGCTGGCAAACGATGAAAACGGAATGCGAACTCGTTTCCGCGCCAAAAATTACGACGGCGTTTGCAGACACCGCGCGATTGCAAGTTGCAGGTCGTGACGGCTCGGATATACATATCCATCTACGGCCCGTAACGCAGACCAAGTGAATCGCAACCTCAATTCGGGCTGATCATCTTCTCGGGCTTCACGATCCGGTCATAATCGGCCTCGCTGACAAATCCCATTTTGACCGCTTCTTCGCGCAGGGTCGTGCCGTTCTTGTGCGCGGCCTTGGCGATCTTGGTGGCGTTGTCATAACCGATTTCAGGGGCGAGCGCTGTTACCAGCATTAAAGACCGGCTCATCAGTTCCTCGATGCGATCTTCGTTTGCGGTGAGCCCAGCGACGCATTTTTCGGTGAAGGACTTGGCGCTGTCGGCAAGGAGCCGGATCGATTGCAGGGTGTTGTAGGCGATTACCGGTT
The DNA here is from genome assembly GCA_021776465.1 of Parvularculaceae bacterium. Taxonomy (GTDB): domain Bacteria; phylum Pseudomonadota; class Alphaproteobacteria; order Caulobacterales; family Parvularculaceae; genus Hyphococcus. The sequence goes on along the minus strand of JAJFFU010000068.1, from coordinate 4,797 downwards.
TGAAGACGTTGAGTTCCAGATGTCCCTGACTGCCGGCGAAGCTGACGGCCGTGTTGTTGCCCATGACTTGCGTGCAGACCATGGTCAACGCTTCGCACTGGGTCGGGTTCACCTTGCCCGGCATGATCGATGAGCCGGGCTCGTTTTCGGGCAGCGAGATTTCGCCAAGGCCCGAGCGCGGCCCGGAACCCAGGAGGCGGATATCGTTGGCGATCTTGAAAAGACTGACAGCAACTTCATTGAGCGCGCCATGGGCTTCGACCATCGCGTCGTGGGTTCCAAGCGCTTCGAATTTGTTCGGCGCTGTGACGAAAGGAAGCTTCGTATAGGCGGCGGCTTCTTCGGCGAATTTTTCCGCAAAGCCGATTTTTGCGTTGATGCCCGTGCCGACAGCCGTGCCGCCTTGGGCCAACGCGTATAGTCGGGGCAGGACGCTTTCGACCCGTTCGATCCCGTTCGCGGCCATACGTTCGTAGCCGGAAAATTCCTGACCAAGCGTCAACGGCGTTGCATCCTGTAGATGAGTGCGCCCGATCTTGATGATGTCCTTGAATGCTTCGCGTTTGTCGTTGAGCGCATTGCGCAGGCTTTGCAGCGCCGGAACGAGGCGATGAACAATTTCCTCGGCTGCTGCGATGTGCATTGCCGTTGGAAATGTGTCGTTCGACGACTGGCTCCGATTGACGTGATCATTCGGGTGAACCGGCTCTTTCGACCCGATGACGCCGCCGAGAATTTCGATGGCCCGGTTCGACACAACTTCATTGGTGTTCATGTTCGATTGTGTGCCGGACCCGGTCTGCCAGACGGACAGAGGAAAATGATCGTCGAGCTTTCCTTCGGCAACCTCGCTGGCGGCCTGCACAATGGCGTTGCCGATTCCCGGTTCGATATTGTCGAGCGCGATGTTGGCGAGGGCGGCCGATCGCTTGACGACGCCAAGGGCGCGGATCAGCGGCGCCGGCATGGTTTCAACGCCAATCGGAAAATTGATCAACGACCGCGCCGATTGCGCGCCGTAATATTTATCAGCCGGTACGGAAAGTTCACCGAAACTGTCGGATTCTTTGCGGAATTGCGCCATTGCCGGCGTCCTTTTCTAATTTTTGGTTCGCGCTAGTTTGTTAATCGCATTCGTCTGACGAATGTTACTTTTTTCGGAACGCATCGAGACTGACAATGTCGGCGCCGTCTTTGTCTTTCGCGTCCGCGCTATCATCGTTGTTGTCCGTCGCTGCGGTTTCGGTCTCGTCGTCTTCCGGCGCATTGTCATCGCTGTTCGCGCTTCTTACCGGGTCATCCTCAATGGAATCAAACCGGAGGCCGAATTTAACGCTGGGATCGGCAAAACTCGTAACCGCCGCGTACGGAATTTCCAGACGCGATTCCTTACCCTTGAACCATAGCGTTACGCCGAACCCTGTCTCGGTGACGGTCAGTTGTTCGAATTGATGCTGCAGGACGATCGTCATGCGCTCGGGATAATCCTCGCGGAGAAAATCGGGAATCGAAACGTCCGGCGCGCCGGTTAGAAATTCAATATAGAAATGATGCTCGCCCGGCGCGTCGCCCACATCGGCGACCAGTTCCAGGACGTCACGCATCAGATAGCGCAGCGCCTGCTGCATCATATAGTCATAATCGAGTTCTACGTCGTCGCTCACGGTTTGCGCCTCGGCCCGTCTGTTTCACAGCCCGCCTATTTAGCGCCGCCGCGCCGCAAACGCCACCGCTGGTTCCGCGCCTCGGCCATTTCTAAAAATTGTTGAAAAAAGTCCCGGCTTGTGTTGCCAGGCGCTCCCCGCGCCCGAATGGGCGCAAAATGATGATTCCCGGCGGCCTTACCTTGATGGGCCTCGCCTTACGTTGATGGGCCTAGCCTTACGTTGATGGGAATGTCTCGCGAAAAAAGGTCCCGGCTTCTGTTGCCAGGCGCCGGGGGGCCCCGCCTGACCTTGGAAGAGGACAGGACTTAAAATGCGAGTCTACTCAGCCGCATTAAGCAGCAAGAGCGAACTCTTCCGAATTGTTGTCATTAGCAACTATTCAGTTTAGCCAAATAACGGAGGCAAACCGGGCAAAAACATCGTCTTTAGACGTCCGTCGATCCTATTTCGGCCCCGCCGCAATCCCCGATACACAACCTGTACGGGAATTCTGGTGGAGCCGCCGGGTACCGCCCCCGGGTCCGAGCCGCTTATTACACGCGTCATTTATCGCCATAGCCCGCAAGCGAGCGACTTAAATATAGGGACTATCCGTAAATTTTTGAAGCCCTTTCGGAAATCTTGGCGAATACCCGAAAATGTCAACAATCTGTAATAACTATGCATTAAGTGCGCCGGTACGGTCTGCTTGCAGCCTGAGAGGCGACGGTCACGGTCATGGAACCCATAGATTTCAGGAAGTGGCGAAAGTCCCTGGACTTGTCGCAGAAAGACGCTGCGCAGATTCTCGGCCTCAAGCGGCGGATGATCCAATATTACGAAAAAGGCGAACGTGATGGCGAGAAGGTCAAAATTCCGCGCTCTGTTCGCCTTGCGTGTTACGCCATCTCGAATGGCGTCGCCGATTATCACGGTCCCCATCGCAAAGTGCAGATGATCGAGAAAGACGGCGACTAGCGCGCGCCCGACGAATGGCCCGGTCTTTTTTCAGCTTGGAAAACGCGTCCGTGACGTGACGGCCGGACTTGCTATGCTGGCCGACGAATACAACCGATTCGGCGGCGACCCATGCGGCAATATCTCGATCTTTTACAGCGCGTCCTTGATGAAGGCGATGCACGCGTCGATCGCACCCGCGTCGGCACGCGCGCTGTGTTCGGCCATCAGATGCGGTTTAATCTCGCCGACGGCTTTCCGCTTTTGACAACCAAGAAGCTGCACACGAAATCCATCGTACACGAATTGATCTGGTTCCTCGCCGGCGATACCAACATTGCCTATCTCAAAGAAAACGGCGTTTCGATATGGGATGAGTGGGCCAATGAAAATGGCGACCTCGGGCCTGTCTATGGCAAGCAGTGGCGTTCCTGGGCTGGGTCGGACGGGCGCACGGTCGATCAGATTGCCTGGGTAATCGACGAGATCAAGAAGAACCCGTCTTCCCGGCGGCTCGTCGTCAGCGCCTGGAACCCGGCTGAACTTGACGACATGGCGCTGGCCCCATGCCATTGCCTGTTTCAATTTTTCGTCGCCGACGGGCGTTTATCCTGTCAGCTTTATCAGCGCTCCGCCGATATCTTTTTGGGCGTGCCGTTTAATATCGCCTCATACGCCTTGCTCACAGAAATGGTCGCGCAGGTTTGTGGGTTGAAAGCCGGCGACTTTGTTCACACGCTGGGCGATGCGCATCTTTATTCAAACCATGTGGAGCAGGCGCAAAAACAACTTGCCAGAGCGCCGGGGCCGCTGCCGCGCTTGCGATTAAATCCGGCGATAAAGGACATATTCGCGTTTACGTTCGACGATATCGCTATTGAACATTACGAAGCGCAATCGACGATAAGAGCGCCGATCGCCGTATGACATTCCGTATCCGTGACGCTGCGCCGGGCGATGAGGCGACAATCCTGGGTTTTATCCGGGAACTGGCTGAATATGAAAAACTCGCGCATGAAGTTGTCGCCGTTGAGGGCGACTTGACGCAGACTCTGTTCGCCAAAAACCCCAAAGCCTTCGCATTGATCGCCGAAGACGATAACGGTCCCTTCGGTTACGCGCTGTACTTTTTCAATTATTCGACGTTCCTGTGTCGCCACGGGCTTTACCTTGAAGATTTGTATGTGCGCGAAGACCGGCGCGGAAACGGCGCCGGCAAAGCGCTGTTGGCGCGGCTTGCTGCAATTGCAAAGGCCGAAAATTGCGGCCGTATGGAATGGTGGGTGCTTGACTGGAACGCGCCGTCGATTGCGTTTTATAAATCGCTCGGGGCCGAGTCGATGGACGACTGGACCGTGTACAGATTAACGGGCGATCCGTTGTCGCGGCTGGCTGAAGAAGGCGATGCGCAATCATGAAAGTCGCTCTTGTTGTCGCGGTCGCGCGTAACGGCGTCATCGGCGGCGACGGCGCCTTGCCATGGCGGATCAGCGATGACCTTAAATGGTTCAAGAAAAACACCTTCGGAAAACCTTTGCTGATGGGCCGAAAGACGTTTCAGTCGATCGGCAAGGCGCTTCCCGGACGTGACAACATTGTGCTGACGCGCGAACCGCTTTTTGCCGCGCCGCAGGTGTTTGTGGCGCGGTCCATGCGCGGCGGCCTTGCGTTAGCCGCGTCTTGCGCGGCGGCGCGCGAGGCGGATGAATTCTGTATCATTGGCGGCGGGGATATTTATCGCCAGACGATTGCCCGCGCAGACCGCATTTATTTCACCCGCGTCGACGCCGAACCGGAGGGTGATGCGTACTTCCCGGCGCTAGAGGCGCGCGAATGGCGTACGACAAAGGCTGGCGGCTGCGAGAAATCCGATAAAAACGAGCATGCTTGCGAATTTTTCATCCTCGACCGGGATGGCGCACAGCGGTCAAATTAGCTTGATTTTGACGAATTAAGACGATGTTTACGCAACAATTAAGGCGATAGAATCGTTTCCGGGGTGCGAATCGCCGCTAATCAGCGGCTATGATGGGGACGGCGCGAATGTCAGCGCGCGTATCGGACAGTAGAGGAGGGGGACTATGAGGTTTTTTGGTTCGGCGATTGCAGCGGGCGCGGCGGGAAGTCTGGCGCTTTGCGGCGTGGCGGCAGCCCAGACGTTTAATGTCTCCTGCGTAAAAGGCGCTGATGAGCG
>JAJFFU010000067.1 GCA_021776465.1 Parvularculaceae bacterium | reverse complement strand
CGGTACAAAAGCGATTCCGGCTTTTGCGTCGGATGGGTTTTGGCGCCTTTTTCGTCTTTGATGCGTTCGCCGCCGGAGCAGATCGGAAACTCCCAGTCGGAGCGCATTTGCAGATCGTCATTGGCGGTTTTGAGGGCGCGGTAATTGAACGAATATTTGGAGTCTTTCGATTTCGCCGCCCAGATCAGGGTTTCATGAGCGTTGGTCAGGCGTGTGCCGCGAAAGTTCGGCATCGGGTTTGACTTGCGCCAGATGACGTCGTTCAAAATCCAGAAACCGAGATCCTGAATGGTCGCGCCGACACGGAAGATATTGTGATAGGAACCGATCACCCAGACGGCGCCGTTCGGTTTTAAAACGCGGCGGGCTTCAGCGAGCCATTTTTTCGTGAAGTCGTCATAGGTCTTGAACGAGTCAAACTTGTCCCATGCATCGTCGACGCCATCGACGCGGGAATTGTCCGGGCGGGTGAGTTCAGCGTCCCCGAGCTGCAGATTGTAGGGCGGGTCGGCGAAGACGAGATCGACCGATGCGTCCGGCAACGCTTTCATCGCCGCGATGCAGTCGCCCTCGATGATCTTGTTGAGATGCGTCTCGATCGTTTTCGCCGCTGGTTTTTTATGCGCCGCCATTCCCGTCTCTCCTCAAGCAAGGCGGCGCACAGTGAGTCTCGAGATTCATCTCGTCAATAGGGGAGAAAAAGAAATTTCATAACGGAATCAAAATATTAAGGAGTTAGAAAGGTTGGTTAACAAATCTGAACGACGCGGCGCAATCACGCCGAACACAACATGTTGCGGACGGGTGCGAAGGTCTTTCGGTGATGTTGTGTCGGCCCGAAACGTTGCAGCGCCGCCAGATGCGCCGCGGAGCCATATCCTTTGTTCGAGCCCCAACCAAATTGCGGATGAAGTTTATCGAGGGCGCGCATTTGTTCATCGCGAACGGTCTTGGCGATGATCGAGGCGGCGGCGATCGACAATGAACGCGCGTCGCCTTTGATGATGAGTTCGGTCTGGCAGGGAAGGCCCGGATCCTGATTGCCGTCAACGAGGCAAACGGCCGGCGCGCGCGGCAACGCGGCAACGGCGCGGCGCATGGCGAGAAGGCTCGCCTGTAAAATGTTCAGCGTGTCGATCTCTTCAACGCTGGCCTCGCCAACGCCGAATTCCGCGCATTGGCGGATGATCGGGGCCAGCGCCTCTCGTCGTTTTTCGGTGAGCGTTTTGGAATCAGCAAGGCCCGCGGGAATATTTTGCGGATCGAGTATTACGGCCGCCGCGACCACGGAGCCGGCCAGCGGCCCGCGCCCGACTTCATCGACGCCGGCGACAGGGCCAATATGGGCGGCTTCCAGATCAAAGGTCGGCGGTGATTTCATTAGGATGCTGCTAGCCTGAGTCGGTCGCCGCGTTCAGGGGCCAGGCTAGCTTACAAGATAAAATGCGACGCGCATGAGCGCCGGGGCGATCATGCCAAGCGTGACCGCGACCGCTGTCATGATCAGAAGTTTGCTTTCCATGGTCTTTACCGTTTTGGTTTCATTTGCGCCGGGCGTCACAGAGAACGCCCGGCGCAAATGGGATGGCTAGGCCGCCTCGCCGGCGGCAAGGGCGTGGACGGAGGCGGCCGTTAATTGCTGGCCGCCAATGGCCCAGTCGCCCTGTTCGATTTCGTTGATCCGAACCCAGGTGTAAGGGCGCAACGCTTCGCCTTCGACGGCGAGCATGGCGTTTGTGACGCGTTCGATGATGTCGGTTTTCTGTTCTTTGGTGAATACGTCCTTGATGACGTCGACAGTTACGAGTGGCATGGGGTTTCTCCTTTTTCCCGTTCAATTTCTGGGCGGCGCTCATGGCCGCCCTTCGTTTTTCGGTATAGGGGGGCTAGAGCGGCCAAGCTTGCAGGTTTTCTGGAGAAAATCGGGAGTTTGCCCGGATTACGGACTATAATGGCGCCCTGATGATTTACCGGTTTGGCGAATTTGCGATTGACGAGGAGAAGGTCGAGCTGCGGCAGGGCGACGCTGTGGTCCCGGTCGAGCCTCAGGTTTTTGCGTTGCTGGCGCTCCTTGCGGCCAATCGCGACCGGATGGTTTCGAAAACGGAAATCATTGAAAAAATCTGGGACGGACGCTTTATTTCCGATGCGGCGCTGTCGAGCCGCATAAAATCGGCGCGCCAGGCGGTTGGCGATAATGGTCGCGATCAGCGCTGGATCAAAACCATCCATGGCAAGGGTTTCCGTTTTGTCGGCGACAGCGTCGTTGAGGGCGGCAATGCGCAAGCGGCCGGACAGGACGGGCAAGCGCCGGCGCCGGCGCCGGCGCAGCACGGGCGCCCGTCAATTGCCGTTCTGCCGTTTCGCCTTGTGGGCGCGGCGGGCCCTTATGCGGGCGTTGCTGATGCGTTGCCTCATGAGTTGATTTCCGCGCTGTCGCGTCTGCGCTGGCTTTTTATTATTGCGCGCGGATCGTCGTTCCGGTTTCGCGGCGCCGAGCCTGATATTCAAGATGTCGGCGGCGTTCTGGGCGTTCGCTATGTCGTGTCCGGCGTCGTTGAAATTGTCGGCGACCGGATCACCGTGACGGTGGAACTCGCCGACGCCAAGAGCGATAGCGTTCTTTGGGGCGACAGTTTTTCGGGCCGCGTCGACGATGTTCATGAAATCAGATCGCGCATTGTCGCCAGCGTTATTGCGGCGCTGGAAGTGCACATCCCGCAAAACGAAGCGCGCGAAGCGAGCATCTCGGCGCCGGAAAACCTTGACGCCTGGGCCGCCTATCATCTCGGCCTGCAACATCTTCATCGCTTCAATAAGGGCGACAATGAAATCGCGAATTCAATGTTTGAACGCGCGATTGCGCGCGAACCGGATTTTGCCCGCGCCCATGCGGCGCTTTCATCGACGCATTTTCAAAACGCCTTTCTTCATTA
>JAJFFU010000066.1 GCA_021776465.1 Parvularculaceae bacterium | reverse complement strand
CGCACCTCCGGATGAAAGACGCCCAATTCGTAATTGTCGGTCGTGTTGCGCAAGAGATCGTTTTGATCGACAAGTTCAAAACCCGCCTCTTCTGCGAGCCCTTTGACGATTGCCGGATCGATGCGGTGCGTGTCGGCGCCGGTTGATTTCGGCGACCCTGGCGGCGCAGCGTGATCGAGCACGACGAAATATCCGCCCGGTTTCAAGACGCGCATGATCTCTGCGTAAGCGCGCATTTCATCGCCGAGATTATCAACACCGGCCGGCATGAAATAAAGCTCATGGGGGCCCAGAAACCAGGTCACGATATCAATGGACCCGTCATCGGCTAAAAGTTTGTCAAAATCACACCGTTCATGGCGCACATTGGGAAGGCGGTTTCCACTTAATCTCTTTTTGACGGCGGCGCCGGCGAAGGAGTCAAACGCCGGCGGGTTCTGCATAATGATCGAGCCCGTTGGTCCGACAATATGCGCGAGGATTTCGGTATAGTAGCCATGGCCCGCTTCCATCTCGAAAATGTTCATGCCGGGTTCGATACCGGTAAAGGCGAGCACCTCGGCCGGCTTGCGCAAGACATCGTCGGCCATCTCGTCAGCGGAACGGGCCGGATTGGCGAGGGCTGCTGCAATAGCGTCGCGCGGACTAGATATCGGCGCGTCGGCGGGTTCCGAACCGCACGCGGCAAGGGCGACGACTGTCGCCGCCAATAAAATTCTGCGAAAAAATCTGGGAAACGGTTTTGTCATCTGATCCTGCAATTAACCGAAAGCGCATTGCTGTTTAGCAATAATAATGGAACGCGGCAAAGCCGCCGTCTTGCACGCAGGCGGGCGGGCGCCTAGACCATGGCCATGAACGCACCGCACCGCAAATCCCCGCCTAAAAGCGCACTGGATGCGATCGCGCGGGCGGTTGGCGAGAAAGGCCTTGTCGCGCCTGCCGATGCGGCGCCCTTTCTGTCGGAATGGCGCGGACGGTGGCCAGGCGAAGCGGCGCTGATCGTGACGCCAGCCTCGACTGACGAGGTCGCTGCGGTCGTGAAGATCTGCGCCGACAACAAAATCGCCATCACGCCGCAAGGCGGCAATACCGGCCTGGTCGGCGGCCAGATCCCCGGCGGCGATGAAATTCTTTTATCGCTGAAACGCCTGCGCAAGGTCCGCGACGTCTCGCCGCTCAACAACACGATGACGCTGGATGCGGGGCTTACCCTCGCCGAAGCGCAGGACATTGCGGCGGAGGCCGGCCGTCTCTTTCCCTTGTCCATCGGCGCGGAAGGCACATGCCAGATCGGCGGCGTCATTTCGACCAACGCCGGCGGCGTCAACGTTTTGCGCTACGGCAATTGCCGCGATCTCGTCTTGGGCCTTGAAACGGTGCTGCCTGACGGGCGGATCTGGCACGGCCTGAAGCGGTTGCGCAAAGATAATACGGGCTACGATTTAAAACACCTCTTCATTGGCGGCGAAGGAACGCTCGGCATTGTCACTGCCGCCGTCCTGAAACTCTTCCCGGCGCCGGCCGAAAAAATAACGGCCTTCGCCGGCGTCAAGAACGCAGCCGACGCCGTTGCGTTACTGGCCCATGCGCAAGACGCGACCGGCGGCGGCGCCACGAGTTTTGAATTCATGAACAGGCTCTGCGTCGAGCTGACATCGGCCCATATTCCCGGCGTGCGTGATCCGTTGGGCGCGCCGCACGAATGTTACGTCCTGATGGAGTTCTCCAGCGGCGAGACCGGCGCATTGCGCGGCACGGTCGAAACGATGCTCGCCGATGCGCTTGAAAAGGGCCTCCTCACCGACGCCGTTATTGCCGAAAGCGAGGCGCAGGCAAAAGCGCTCTGGCATATGCGCCATTCCATGTCCGAGGCGATCAACACCCAAGGGCTCGGCGCGCGCCATGATGTTTCCGTGGCGACGAGCGATATTCCGGCGTTTCTCGATGCGGCCGAGGCCGCGGTTTTAACGCTCGCGCCCGAAGCGCGCATTGTCGCTTTCGGCCATATGGGCGACGGCAATGTGCATTATGACATTATCGGCCCCGACGGCGCGCCCAAAGATGCGCTTGCCGACAGGCGCGCTGAAATCGAAGGCGCCGTTTACGATATCATCGCGACATTCGACGGATCGATCTCCGCCGAACACGGCGTCGGGCGCCATCGCCGCGATACGCTGGCGAAACGAAAATCGCCTGTTGAACTCCATATGATGCGCGCCGTAAAAGCGGCGCTCGATCCTGACGGTATTATGAACCCCGGCAAAATGCTGTAGCCATAAAGACAAATCCGCACCATGCTTATCCTTCTCTCCCCCGCGAAAAATTTGAACTTCGATCCGGCGCCCGGCGCGCCGAAGGCGACGAAACCGGCGCTGTTGAAAGACACATCGGAACTGGCCGAGACAACGCGCAAACTGACAAAGGCGAAATTGAAATCGCTGATGAAGATTTCAGACGCGCTGGCGGCGACAAATTTCGAACGCTTTCAGGCGTTCCGGGCGGACGTAAAAGCGCCCGGCGCAAAACAGGCGGCGCTGGCGTTTAACGGCGACGTTTACTGGGGGCTGGATGCAAAAACGCTGGACGCGGACGATCTGGCCTTTGCGCAGGATCATGTGCGCATCCTCTCCGGCCTTTACGGCCTGCTGCGACCGCTCGACGCGATTGAGCCCTACCGCCTTGAGATGGGCTCGGCCCTGAAAACGCCGCGCGGCAAAAACCTTTATGATTTCTGGGGCGAGCGCATTTCAAAGGAAATCAACAAGGCGCTGAAAGCCCATGACGACCAAACGGTCGTCAATCTGGCGTCGAAGGAATATTTTGGCGCGGTTGAAAAGAGCGCCCTCAAGGCCCGGATCGTCACCCCGAATTTTCGCGATGAAAAGGACGGCAAACTGCGAAGCCTGCAATTTTACGCCAAGCGCGCCCGAGGCGCGATGGCGCGGGCGGCGACGCAAAAACGCATTACCCGCGCGGAAGACCTGAAAAAGCTCGTTATCGACAATTACAAATTCGACGCCGCGGGGTCTTCTGAAAACGACTGGCTGTTCACCCGGCCACAGCCAAAACTTAAATCTCCTCCGAAGAAAACGTAATCTTCTAAATTACATCATATTTTCAATGGCTTGATTGATTAGTGAGGCGCGCTGAGCGCGCCTTTCGCGCATTATTTGCGCATTCCACTTGACTTTGCGCACCGGGTGCGCAATTATTATGACAGTTTTATGACTAGGCCCGTCAAAGCAAGGCAATTCGCCAATAAAAACAAAAGGGCCGAAGGAGTAGTGTCATGACCAATATGGATATGCAGTCGGAATCGACGCGCCTTGAGAATCACAATTCAGACTTTGAAGCGGTGAATAGCTCGGCGACCTTTATGGTCCTGGTCGCAATTGTCGCCATCGTTATCGCGGTACCACTGGCGCTCTTGTTCTGATCCGAACCCGGTCTTTTGCTGCGCTAAGTCGCCGGCAAATTCTCCAGAAAAAATCGAACGGCGTTTTCGCCCATCACGGCGCGGATCGTCCCCTCGTCGAGCCCTGATGTCAGCAGCGCCTGGGTCAGGGCCGGCAGTTCCGCCGCGTCCAGCGGCGTTGTGACCGTGCCGTCAAAGTCGGACCCGAGCGCCACATGATCGGCGCCCAATAAGTCCACCGCATAGACGATGGCCGCCGCGATCGTTTCGAGATCCGGCGTGCAAATGGCGCCGTCCCAGAAACCGACGCCGACCAGACCGCCAGCCTCCGCGATGGCTTTCATCATAGCGTCAGAAATATTGCGCTCGCTATCGCAATGGCCTTGCAGGCCCGTATGCGAAACGATGACCGGCCGCGTCGATAACGCCAGCACATCGCCGACCACCGCTTCCGATGAATGGGCGACGTCGATAATCATCTCCCGTTCGTTTGCCCGCGTAACAACGGCGCGCCCAAAGTCGGTCAGCCCGGCGCCGGATGTTCCGTGTAAGGAACCGCCCAGTTCATTGTCGAAAAAATGTTGCAGCCCGACAACACGGAGCCCCGCATCATAAAGGCGATCGAGGTTTTCGATCTCGCCTTCCAACGGATGGGCGCCTTCTATGCCGTAAACGCCAGCGAGCGCGCCGACATTCAGGGACCGGCGCAATTCGGACTGGTTGCGCACCATGCGAAAGCCGGACCCGTAATCTTCGTCAGCTTTCTGCAGGCGCTTTGCCTGATAGAGCGCACGCTCAAATAACGACCCCCAGGTCGCCAGCGGCCAGCGTTGCAGTACCGCGACCATCGTAATGTCGTCAGAGTTTGGATCGTTTTCTTCGTAGTTGAGGTTTTTTGGCGATTTCGTAACGGCTGTAAAAACCTGTAATTTGACGCCGCCCTCGATCAACCGCGGAATGTCTGTCTGTCCGCGCGTTTGCCGCTGCGTCGGATCGCGCATCCAGAGCAGCGTGTCCGCATGAAGATCGGCGACCGGGATCGTTGCGTGCAATGTGCGCGCCTGTGCGCTGACGGTATATGGCGCGTGGGCGATCACCTGATTGAGCGATGCGTCAACGCGGGCCGGGATAATAAAAAACACAAGCGCGATGGCCGCAATGACAATCAGTGCGATGGCGCCGCCGATAATGTTTTTCATCTCTATCTCCCCTGCGTCCGTGTCCTAACGTGTCGATCTCGGTCCGAGATGAACAAGGTCACATGCCTCATCAATGTCGGACAGTGTTTCCAGCGTGTCGATACTGAACCCCGACGGCAGGGTTTTCAATGTGTCCTTGAGGGCGTGCTTCGTCGACCAGCGCACGCCGGCGAAAAGACCGGGCGCTGTGCGGCGACGCGCCAGGCCCATCAGCCAATAGCCGCCATCGGCCGCCGGCCCGAACACCGCATCCGCGCCGCGCAATGCCTGAAACGCCTGATATAAATGCGCCGTGCGCAAATCCGGCGCATCAGCGCCGATAATAATCGCCGGGCCCGGCGGCGCGGCGTGAAATTGTCGCCGCATGCGATCACCCAGATCCCCCGGCCCCTGTGCGCGCCGAACAACACTCTGTGGAAAAACATTGTCCCAACCGACAAGCGCTGACGCGGCGTCAACCGCAATGATCGTGCGCCACGGACCGGCAATCGCCGACGCTACGGTGCGTTCCGTCATTATACGGAACAATGCGGCCGCGCGCCCGGCACCGATATCCGCGGCAAGGCGGGTTTTGACCGCGCCCGCCCGCGGCGCCTTTGCTAAAACAATCACCGTCCCGCGCATCATTGATAATCCTTCGCAAGCGCCTCTGGCGACGCACCGAACATAAACCGGGCTAGCAGGAGATTATTGCGCATCACGCAACGCGCATAACCGAGACGCTCATAACGCACGGCGCTGGTTGTCGCGGTCGCCGGCAAGATGCGAAAAGCGCCGCGACCGCATTTCTTCGTGAGCCGGCGAACAAAATCAACGTCTTCAAATAATGGCAAAGGCCGGTATCCGCCGACCTCTTCGTACAACGCTCGCGAAA
>JAJFFU010000065.1 GCA_021776465.1 Parvularculaceae bacterium | reverse complement strand
CGGGATGAGCGGAGGTTTTATATTGACGCTACGAGTTGCAACGGCGCGCCTCAGTCATCATGAATTTGGCTGATCTTCGAGCCTTCAAGCGAGAGATTATACATCAGGCCTTTATTGTCGAAAACGAAAGCGACAATCGGCTGATTGAGCTGCGTTGTGTCGATGGCGCCGCCGGCCCCGACGGTAACGACCGCGACCGATGCGTCGACGCCGATTTCCCAGCCATCGCTCAATCGAAATTTGTCTAGCGCGCCTTGATCGAGAAACACGATAATCTGACGGCGGGATTGTCCGCCAAATTGCAGGCCGATAGAGGCAGCGGCCGTTGAATAATAGGCGGCGGTGTTTCCGCCAATGCGCAACGCGCCCTGACCGTATTCGCCGCCGATCCCGATGCCGCCTTTGCGAATGAGCGGGAAGACAAGCGTGCCCTTGGCGCGCGCCAGCACTTCTTCGGCGCCGCCAATGTCCTGGCGGAACTCAGAGAGCGCTTCGTTGACGCGCCGCTCAATTTTTTCCGGCTTGGCCGCGAGCGCCGCGCCGCCGGCGAGCGAAACGGCCGCAAACATTGCGGCAAAAATAGAAATGAAAAAGCGATGTTGCATGGTTTAACTCCCGCCGCGGCGCGACTGCTTTGTTGTTCAAAATTTAGCCTATCGAAGTTTGCGCCAATTTTCAGCTAAAAATGCTGAAACAATTGTTACGTCATGGCTTTTGTCAGCGCTGCGCGAAACGCCTCTATCCGTGGCGCGTAGCGCTCTTTCATGGACGCGAGCGCTGATGGCGCGGCCTTTTGCGGCGCGCCGGCGTCAAATGGCGGCGCCGGGTCATATTCAAGGCCCAGCTGAACAGCGCGCGCATGATCGTCGCCGGCGATCTCGGCCATCAGCGCAAAGGCGAAATCAACGCCCGCCGTGACGCCGCCGCCGGTAAAGACATTGCCGTCGCGGACGACCCGTTCTTTCACCGGAATGGCGCCCACTTTCGCAAGTTCATCATGATAGGCCCAATGGGTTGTAGCGCGTTTGCCGTTCAACAGACCGGCGGCGCCCAAAACGAAAGCGCCCGTGCAAACGGAGGTAATATAGCGCGCCGTCTCGGCTTGCGCTTTCACGAAACTCATCAGCGCTGCATCGTTGATCGCATCGTCAACGCCAAAGCCGCCGGGAACGCAGATAACATCCGCCTGCGGACAGTCAGAAAACGTGCATGTCGGGTTCAGCGTCAACACAGCGTCGGTTTTTATTGGCCGCATTTCGCGCGCCGCCAGATGCACACTCGCGTCGGGCAGTCGCGACAGGACCTGCAACGGTCCGGTAAAGTCGAGCTGCGTCACATTCGGAAAAAGCACGAAAACAACGTTGATCGGTTCGCTCATGGCGCCCTCACTTTCGCGCCCAACCGGCGACAATTTCCATGATCTCTAATGGGTCGGCGCCGGTTTTTGCAATCCAGGCGGGCGACGGCCCCGCCCAGCGGCACTGCGCCCAGTCGACGGCGCCGGTTTTTTTGAACGGCACGCCTTCTTTTTTGAGACGGCGGCGCTGTTCTTCGGCGCCCGAATGATCCGCCATGGCGCCGGAAGATGTTATGATGCGAAACCACGGCAGGCCCTTTGGCGCCATACGCATCGCGCGCGCCACCTGGCGCGGACCCGCGCCCGGAACAAGGCTCGCGATCATGCCATAGCTTGCGACCGCGCCTTTTGGCACATCACGAACGAGCGCATATATCGGCGTATAATCCGCCGCCATATTCGTTCTCTAAACCATTTGCATCGTCAGCCATTCGGCGACGAGCGCCGGCTTATCCTCGTCTTCGATCTCGACCTTAACAGCATATTTGAGCGCCCACTGGCCGGGAATTTTCTGCTTTGCTGACATCAATGTGAAACGCCCGCGAACGCGCTTGCCCGATTTTACCGGCGCGGAGAGCCGCACTTTATCGAAACCGTAATTGACGCCCATTTTGACACCGTCAAGCATGAGAATGCTGTCGACAGCAAAGCGCGACAACATCGACAATGTCAAAAACCCATGCGCTATTGTTGTGCCGAAGGGCGTTTGTTTCGCCGCCTCGGGATCAACGTGAATGAACTGGTGGTCTTCGGTTACGTCCGCAAATTTATTGATGCGGTCCTGATCAATGGTGACCCATTCGGAAACGCCAATTTCTTTGCCCACATAATCAGCAAGCTCGTCCGGTGTTACTTTTTTCATGACGGTAATCCTTAAAACCCGCGCAGTTTGGCGAAGCGTTCAGCATGAAAGGCGGTATCACCAAACATCTCTTGCGCCGCGCGAATGCGCTTCATGTAAAACCCGATATCATATTCGTCAGTCATACCGATGCCGCCATGCATTTGCACCGCTTCCTGGCTCGCCAATTTTGCGACCTCGCCGGCTTTCGCTTTAGCAAGCGAACACGACAGCGCCGCTGCATCATACATCCCGTCAAGATCTTGAAGCGCCTTCAGGACGGCGGACTTAACAAGCTCGATTTCCGAATAAAGATGCGCCGCGCGATGTTGCAAGGCCTGGAACGTACCGATTTCCGTTCCGAATTGCTTGCGTTCCTTGAGGTAACCGACGGTCATCTCGAAGGCGCCTTGCGCCGCGCCTGACATCTCCGCCGCCAGACCGGCGCGCCCGGCCGAGAGGACGCCTTCAAGCGCGGCGTATCCGTTATCAACTTCGCCCAACACATCGTCCCCGGTCGCCTCAACGCCTTCAAAGTCGAGCCGCGCATAGCCGCGACTGTCGACCATCATTGTGCGTTCCGCGGAAAGGCCCTTCGCTTTTGCATCGACCAGAAAAAGCGTCAGCCCGTCTTCTTCGCCGGGCGCGCCGGCTGACCGGGCCGCCACGATGATCTTATCGGCGACGGCGCCGTCTGCGACGAATGTTTTCGCGCCAGACAGTTTAAATCCGTTGCCGTGTTTTTCCGCTTTCATGGCGGTTTTCGCCGGGCGGTGCTTGGCGCCTTCATCGACGGCAAGGGCAAAGAGCGCCTCGCCGGCGGAAATTTTCGGCAGATATTCTTTTTTGTGATTGTCGCCGGCGATTTTCTTGAGCGCCGTTGCGGCCAGAACAGACGTCGACAGGAATGGCGATGCCGTCAGTGTGCGGCCCATTTCTTCGGCGAGGACGCCGGCGCCGACAAATCCGAATTCGGACCCGCCAAATTCCTCGTCAACGACAATACCGGCCCAACCCATCTCGGCCATCTCTTTCCAGACACCGCGATCAAATCCGTCGGGATTGCCGTCATCGCGCAGCTTTCGAAGCGCCGCGACCGGCGCCTTTTCATCCAGAAACCCGCGCGCAGAATCGCGCAGCATCTGCTGTTCTTCGGTTAAGACGAGGGGCATTATTTAAGAGCCTTTCTTAGCAACGCATACATTGGGGGAGGTATTGACTTCAACCAGCAGCGGCTGGCCGCCGAACGGCGGCGGGCGTTACGGTTTTCATACGCTTGTACTCAGGCGCCTCAAACATATCCGGTTCGTTCCTGAAGGCGAGATACATCTCCGTCGCATCGTCGCCCCAAAATAGCTGGTCTTTCAGAAAAAGGGTCGGCACGCCGAAAACGCCTCGGCTGATCGCTTCCTCCGTCGATCGACGCAATTCCTGCTTGATGTCAGGGTCGCCTGTTCGCGCATTAACGTCGGATACGCCGAGCTTGGCGGCAAGCGCGGCCAGGCTTTCTTCCGATTGGCCGTCCTGCCCCTCGCCCCAGATATGTCGGTAAATGGTTTCAACGACCTCGAAAGTCGCGCCGAGTGAAAGCGCCAGACGCAACACCTTAATCGGATTAAACGGATGGCGCGCCGGACCCTTGAATGGCACGCCGCGGGTCTTCGCGATCCAGTGGGTCAAATAATATGTGTGGCGCGCCTTGGCGGGAATTTCCGCCGGGCCTTTGTGCCCCCAATGGTTGAGCAATGCCGCAAAGAGGATCGGGCGCGGGCGTATTGTTCGGCGCATTTCATCGTCGAATCGCGCCATCTGCAAATACGGAAACGGCGAAATGAAATCGAAATACCAGTCAGCAGTTTGATCCATTTCATTTCCTCCGTACACGCTCGAAATTAGCCGCTTTACTGACTTGTCTATGCGCCCGGCAATTCAAGAATGCGCTTGGCAATAATATTGAGCATGACTTCGGATGTGCCGCCTTCAATGGAATTTGCTTTGGTGCGCAACCACAGGCGCGCAAGGCGTCCGTCATTGGTTCGCTCGCCTTCCCACTCAAGCTCATCCGATCCGCCGCCATCCATCATCAATTCGTAACGGCGCTTGTTCAGTTCCGTGCCGTAATATTTGAGCATCGACGATTTGGCGCCGACGCCTTGCCCTGCTTTGCCTTCGTCTTTCATGCGCTCCATGGTC
>JAJFFU010000064.1 GCA_021776465.1 Parvularculaceae bacterium | reverse complement strand
TGAATGAAGGCTCGCTCCTCGTCTTGCTCTTGTGGCTGCCGGCGATCCTCATCTTCGCCAATCTCGCGATCCTGCTTTATGTGGCGATGAATTATACATCCATCATTGCGCATTTCGTCTCGTGACGGCGGCGGCGATTTCGACAGCCTTTTTGAACACTGTCGGTAGTTTGGCTTCCGCAGGTTTGATCCATTGTTGATCGGCGGCGCGTCTGAAACCTTTGGGCATACGCGCCGTGTAAACATCGAGCGTCAGATGAAAATGCGTGAAGGTGTGTACAATTTCGCCTGCACGTTTCCAGCTCGCCGTCGCAGGCGCAGCCGCCTTAATATTCGCAGGTAACTCTTCGGCCCATACGGTTCCGGGAAGCCCCGGCATACCGCCAAGCAATCCTTTCTCGGCGCGACGCTCAAACAACATCTCGCCTTTTCCATTCAGCATCGCAAACACCGCGCCGCGCCGATGCGGCCTGGGTTTCTTCGCGGCTTTCCGTGGCAATTCTTCGGCCCGGCCTGATTTCACTGAAGCGCAATGATCCGTGAACGGACATAAAAGACAGCTCGGCGACTTTGGTCGGCAGATGGTTGCGCCGAGATCCATCAGCCCTTGCGCGAAATCGCCGGATCGCTTTTTCGGCCAGATCGTTTCCGCGTGCGTTTTTATGTCAGACTTCGCCGCCGGCAGGGGCGTTTCGATTTCGAACAGCCGCGCAACAACCCGTTCTATATTGCCGTCAACGACAATAGCGCGCCGATCGAACGCGATGGCGGCGACAGCGGCGGCGGTGTAGGCGCCGACACCCGGCAGCGCCAACAGCGCTTCTTCCGTATCCGGAAAGTTACCGCCATGATCGGAGGCGATTACCACCGCGCATTTATGGAGATTGCGCGCCCGCGCATAATAGCCGAGCCCCGCCCACTGCCCGAGCACATCATCGAGAGGCGCAGCAGCCATGGCGCGAACGGTGGGCCAGCGCTTCAGGAATTCCGCATAACGGGGCGCAACCGTCGCCACCGTTGTTTGCTGCAACATGATTTCGGAGAGCCAGACCGCATAAGGATCCGGCCGAACACCAGCGCCGCGCGCTTTTGGCCCGATCCGCCATGGCAGCGCGCGCGCATTGGCGTCGTACCAGGCGAGCAGTTGCGCCGCGATCACATCGGATTTTTTTTCAGCCCTGCCGTCAAACGCCATAGGGTTCATGTTATGCTTGTCGGCGAAGGCAATCGCAAAGCGCAACAAACGGGCGAAACGTGGCTAATTTTCAACAGCCCTTTTTTCAGCAAACGAAACCGGTCCGGCGCGGGCCGCCGAAAGCGGCGCGGGCGGCGGCGGCGGTGTTTTCCCGGCTTGCGAAATCAACGCACTACGCAGATCCCGGCCTCACCGAAAACTGGCCGTCGATCGCCGGCGCAGAGATCGCGGCGCTCGGCCGGCCCGGCAAACTGCATGGAAACGGCCCCGGTCGCACCCTTGAGGTGATTGTCCGCGATGGCGGCGCGGCCGCAGAAATGCAGATGCGGGCCGATGAACTGATCGTCGCAGTGAACCGGTTTCTGGGCCCGGACGCCGTTAACCGTATTGCCGTTCGCCAGCGTCCCGGCGCCAAATATGCCGGAACCAAGGGCGAAGAAAATCGCGGCGAACCGGCCAAACCGGCGTCTGACGGGCCTCTCGGGGCTGCCCTGTCGTCTTTCCGCGCGGCGATCAGCGCCAAAACGAGCGATAAATAGAGCCCTCAAGGGCTTGCGTCCCCCGCCGCCATCGGCGATTCTCAAGGTTCATTTTCCCAGTTTGTCGAACGGCGCGCCAGGTTCGTTGCCGTCCAGGAAAGGCTTAACTTCGATGTCCTCCGAGAACCTTCGTGAAACGCTTCGTCTTGCTTCGCGTGTCTGCGCCATTGGCGCGGCCGCCATCGCCCTTGCCGCCTGCGGCCAGTCTTCATCGGACGGCGGCGCTGCCGGCGCCGGTTCGGCTGGCGGGTCCGAAGTCATCGACGATACGAAAACCGGCGCCCTTGCAGAAATGTCGCTCGGCGCAGACGACGCCCCGGTCACCGTGATTGAATATGCGTCCGTCACATGCCCGCATTGCGCGACATTCCACGAAGCCGTGTTTCCCGAAATCAAAGAGAAATATGTCGACACCGGAAAAGTACGGTTCGTCTTCCGCGAATTCCCGACAGCGCCGGCCGAACTCTCCGTCGTTGGCTCCATGCTGGCGCGCTGCGCCGCGGACAAAGGCGGCGACGATGCCTATTTCCTCGTACTGGGCTCATTGTTCAAAACTCAGGACAAGTGGATTTATGGCGACACGCGCGACGAGCTGATGAAAATCGGCGCGCAGGCGGGCCTCGACGGCGAAGCCTTTGACACCTGCGTCCGCCGTCAGGAACTGGTCGACCTCATCAACGAGACCGTTTCCGACGGGCGCGACCGCTATGATATCAATTCAACGCCGAGTTTTATCGTCGATGGCACGCGCCGGAATTTTTCCACGGTGGACGCCATGTCCGAGGCGATCGACGAGGCGCTGGAAAAAGCGGAGAGCTGATAACGAGGCGCCCAGGCCTGGTGTTGCGTAAAAGGAGGCGGGTAATGGCTACGCTATCAAAATTTATGTCCGCCGCGGCGGCCGGGTTTATCATTTTAGCCGGGTCCGGCGGCGCGCTTGCTAATGAGACTGCGTCCGAGCAAGTGGCGATTGAGAACACCGGCGCGTTGAATACCGGCGCCTTGTCGGAAATGTTTCTTGGCGACATGGACGCGCCCGTGACAGTGATCGAGTACGCCTCGCTCACTTGTTCCCATTGCGCGCACTGGCACGAAGAAATTTTCCCCACGGTTTATGAGAACTACATCAAGACCGGGAAAGTCCGCTTCATCTTGCGCGAGATGCCGGTGATACCGGGCCATCCAGCGCTGGTTGCACGCTCTTACGCCGGCTCGATGCTGGCGCGTTGCGCCGCCGACGCGAGCGGGGCCGAGGGCTATTTCGCTATGATGGATACGCTGTTCGAAACACAGGAAGTCTGGGCGTTCGGTGACGACGCCAGGGCCGAACTTCTCAAAACCGCCGCAAATGCCGGAATAGACGAGCCGACCTTCGATGCATGCCTGCAACGCGCAGATTTGAAGGCCCATATTGACGGCAATGTCGCCATCGCGACGGACGAATTTGAATTGCAGGGCACGCCGGGATTTATCATCAACGGAAAATATGAGCGGTTCCAGGCATTTGAAGATATCTACAAGGCGCTGGACGCAGCGGCGGAATAACTTTCCCCAACGCAGGGCGCAGTTCTTGGCCAGACGTCAGAATCGGCGATCATTAGCCAATCGAATCAAAGGCAAACACAGTAACGGGCGCGCGTTCGCGCCATCAAGGTCGGGAAGCCCTACGTGAAATTCACCAATGTCCGTCTGATAGGTTTCAAGTCCTTCGTCGAGCCGACCGATTTTGAGGTCCGCGACGGGCTGACCGGCATTGTCGGCCCGAACGGTTGCGGCAAGTCCAATCTGCTCGAAGCCTTGCGCTGGGTTATGGGCGCGACTTCCGCCAAGGCGCTGCGCGGCGACGGCATGGAAGCGGTCATCTTCTCCGGCACCTCCATGCGCCCTTCGCGCAACTGGGCCGAAGTTATTCTCTCCCTCGACAATGCCGACCGCACAGCGCCGTCGGAATGGAACGACACAGAAGAGCTGGAAATTTCCCGGCGGATCATCCGCAAGGATGAAGGCACGCAATCGATTTATCGCATTAACGGCAAGGAAGTGCGCGCCAAAGACGTGCAGCTATTCTTCGCCGATGCGTCGACCGGCGCCAATTCGCCGGCGCTCGTCCGTCAGGGCCAGATTTCCGAATTGATCAACGCCAAGCCGCAAAACCGGCGACGCCTTCTTGAAGAAGCCGCCGGCGTCACGGGGCTGCATTCGCGCCGGCACGAAGCTGAATTGCGCCTTCGCGCCGCTGAGCAAAACCTCGAACGCCTCGACGACGTTATTGGCGAGCTTGAAACGCAAAAAGGCGCCCTTGCCCGGCAAGCCCGGCAGGCGACGCGATATCGCAATGTCTCCGGCGACATTCGGCGCACCGAGGCCATGCTGAGCTTTTTGCGCTGGCGCGAAGCGACACAAGCACAGGAAAAGGCCGCAGACGGATTATCGGAAATTACCGGCCTCATCGAACAAACGGCCCAAGCTGCAGCCGCCGCGACGTCAGCACAGGCAAACGCGCACGAAGCACTCGATCCGTTGCGCCAAACCGAAGCCGAAGCGGCCGCCGCGCTGCACCGGTTAACGGTGGCGCGCGAAGGTCTCGACGAAGAAGCGCGCCGCGCTGAAGCAGAACTCGCTCGTCTCAATGGCGAAATCGAACGCCTGACGACAGACATTGAGCGCGAGCGCGGCCTGTTAAGCGACGCAGAAACCGCCACGGAAAGACAGAACGCGGAAGCGGCGACGCTGAAAGAAAAAGAAGCGTCCGAACAGGCGCGCATCGCCGCCGCATCAGAAGCGATGACTATCGCGTCGGAAAAACTTGGCGACACCGAGCGCGCCTTTGAAGAAAAGAGCACGGAAGCGGCCGAGATTGACGCGCGCCGCCGGACCATTTCTGAAAATATCGCCGTCGCCGAACGCCGGCTCGCCAAGATCGAGGAACAGGCGAAAGCCTTCCGCGAAGAGCGCGATTTCATCAACCCGACGCAGGCGCAAGCCGAAGCGCTGGAAAACGCAAGCGCGCATTTTACCGCCGCGGACGACGCCGCGACCCGCGCGGAGGCCGCCTTCCACCGCGCCGAAGAAGAACGCCAGACCGCCGAGCGCCGCGAAACGTCCTTGCGCGGACCATTACGTCAGGCCGAACAAAGCCTCACCGAAATCGACGCCGAGCGGGAAGCCCTGCGAAAAATTCTCGCCGTCAATGACAGCGAAGACTGGCGCCCGCTCCTTGAAGAAATCGACGTCGATCCGGGTTATGAAAACGCGCTCGCCGCCGCCCTTGGCGATGATCTGAGCGCGGCGACAGATGAAGCCGCGCCCGCGCACTGGTCGCGCGACAATGGCGCCGGCGCCGATACGCTGCCCTTTGGCGCGACACCGCTTTCGCAAAAAGTGCGCGCACCGGAACAACTCCAGCGCCGGCTCGCCGCGATCGGGCTCGTTGATCGCGACGATCTCCAGCGGCTAAAATCTGCGCTGCGCCCCGGCCAGCGGCTTGTCACCCGTGAAGGCGACCTTGTGCGCTGGGACGGTTTTGTTTCCCGCGCCGACGCCAAAACGGCGGCCGCAGTGCGCCTCGAACAACGCAACCGTATCGTCGCGCTGGAACAAAATGTCGAAACCGCCCATGCCCGCGTTGAAACAGCGCAAACCGAATATGACGCCGCGGCCACTGCGCTTCAGGACAACCAGCGCATTGAGCGCGAGGCGCGCGCACTCTTTACCGACGCACGGAAGAATCTCGACACGGCTCGCTCCAACCTTGCAGCCCTTGAGCGCGAACATGAACGGGCGACGGCGCGCATTTCCGCAATCGACGAGAACCTTACACGCCTTTCCAACGACAAATCCGAGACGGAACATTCCCTTGATACGCTGCGCGCCGATCAGACAGACCTTCCTGATGCGGAATTAATTGCCGGCGCCATGGCCGCCTTGCGCGAAACAGTTGCCGCTGCGCGCGGAAACGCCGCTGAATCGCGCGGCGCCCATAATGAACTGACCCGCGAAGCCGCCGCCCGCGCGGCGCGACTGGACGAGCTTGGCCGCGAAATCGAATTGTGGCGCGAGCGTGCTGAAACCGCCAAGGCGCGGATCGTCGACCTTGAGGCGCGTCTCGTTGAAACGCGCAGCGCCCGCGATGCAGCAGCCGGCGCGCCGGCCGAAATTGAAGAAAAACGCAAAGCGCTGCTCGAACAATTGAGCGTTGCAGAAACGCGCCGCAATGAGGCCGCCGACACCCTCGCGCGCGGTGTCGATGCAGCCCATGAAGCCGACAAAACGGCAAAAGCGGCGGACACCGCCGCCGCCGAAGCCCGCGAAGCGCGGGCGCGACTGGAAGCGCAGGCGGAAGCCGCCGCCGAGCGTGTTGATGAAGCGGTCCATCTGGCCCGCGAGACCTGTGAAGCGGCGCCGGAAGAGCTCCTTCAAATCGCCGAACACAAGGAAGGCAAAGACCTTCCCGAACGCGATGATGTGGACCGAAAACTTGAACGCTACAAACGCGAACGCGAAAATCTCGGCGGCGTTAATCTGCGGGCGGATGAAGAGTTACAAGAAGTCGTTGAACGGATGGAAGCGCTGACCGTTGAACGCGAAGATTGCGACGGCGCCATCCGCAAACTGCGCGCCGCTATCGGCGGGTTAAACCGCGAAGCGCGACAGCGCCTGCTCGACGCCTTCGAGACGGTCAACGCCAATTTCTCCTCGCTCTTCAAACGCCTTTTCAATGGCGGCCAGGCCGAGTTGCGCTTGATCGATTCAGACGATCCGCTCGACGCCGGCCTCGAGATCATGGTCTCGCCGCCCGGCAAAAAGCTCGCCTCCATGTCGCTCATGTCGGGCGGCGAACAGGCGTTGACCGCGACAGCGCTCATCTTCGCCGTCTTCATGGCGAACCCGGCCCCTGTCTGCGTCCTCGACGAGGTCGACGCGCCGCTTGACGACGCCAATGTTGAGCGCTTCTGCCGCCTGCTGCACGAGATGGCGGCGGAAACCTCGACCCGCTTCATCATCATCACCCACCACGCCCTCACCATGTCGCGCATGGACCGGCTTTTTGGCGTCACGATGATCGAACGGGGCGTCTCGCAACTGGTCTCGGTCGACCTTTCCAAAGCCGAACAGCTCGCCGCAGCGGAATAACCGCCGCGACCGCTCGCCGCGGGACGATTTTCCAATACAAATCAACTCTCTAGCCGAGAATTGGATCGCTTGACGCTGCATTGCGGCGCCGTTATGGTCCGGCCCGATTTCGAGGGGTGCGAGCGTTCGTTTCGCGCCTGTTTTCGGGCAATTAGATGGCGACCTCCGACGATAAAGAAGGCGCCGACGGGAAGGCACCGCCGTCTCTGGACGAGTTTGCTGACCGCCTCGACGCTGTGCGGGGCGAGCGCGAACCGGACGATGAGGGACATGGCAGCGGCGCCGCATGGGGACGGGCCTTGCGCGCGTCGTCCGATCTCCTGGCGGGGCTTTTTGTTGGTATGCTGATCGGTTTTCTGCTCGATAAATGGTTGGGGACAAGCCCGTGGCTTCTCCTCGCCGGCATCGGGATCGGCTTTGCGGCGGGACTGCGCAACCTTGCGCGCTCCATAAAATAATAAAGGCGACGCGAATTTACGCGGGCGCCGAAGTGAGACGAGAACAACGAGAAGACCATGCAAACGTTTCGCGCCGCCAGCCCCATGGAACAGTTCGAGATCATCAATCTCGTTGATCTCAGCCTCGGCTCCATTGATATTTCCCTGACCAACTCTGCGCTGTGGATGCTGATCTGCACCGGCGCGATCATCATTTTCTTCGCCGCCGCCACACGACGCGCCGCGATCATCCCGAACCGCCTGCAATCAACGGCCGAAGTCCTGTACGAATTCGTTTCAGACCTCGTGCGCGATACGATCGGCACGGAAGGGCGCAAGTTCTTCCCTTACGTCTTCACGCTTTTCTTGTGGATCCTGATCGCCAATCTGTTTGGCCTGATTCCGACGCTGCCGGGCCTGCCGCACGCCGCCCACACATTCACGACGACAAGCCATCTTATTGTGACGCTGGCGCTTTCCATGCTGACGATCACCATCGTCATCGTTTACGGCTTCTGGAAGAACGGCTTTAAATTCCTCAAACTGTTCGCGCCGTCCGGCGTTCCGCCGCTGATGTATATATTGCTGGTGCCGATTGAGGTTGTGTCGTTCCTGTCGCGTCCATTGTCGCTCGCCATCCGGCTGTTTGCCAACATGTTCGCCGGCCACATCATCCTGAAACTTTTTGCCGGCTTCGTTGTATCACTGGTGGGCGCCGGCGGCTTTCTTTCGGTTATGGGACTGCTGCCTTTTCTGGGCGCGGTCGCGGTGACCGCACTGGAATTTCTTGTCGCCTTCCTGCAGGCCTATGTCTTCGCGATCCTGACCTGCATCTATCTCAGCGATGCGGCGCACGCCGCCGACCACTAGGCTTCAATTTCCCGCGCGGGTCGAAGGGCCAACCGCGACATCGGGACAAACGGCTCAACTGAAAACGACCAGGAGTGAATACCAATGGAAGTAGAAGCAGCAAAATTGATCGGGGCGGGCCTCGCAACCATCCCTCTCGCCGGCGCCGGTGTTGGCCTTGGCCTCATCTTCGGCAACTTCTTGACGGGCGCGTTCCGCAATCCGTCCGCCGCCGCCGCCAACCAGCCGACCATGTTGCTCGGCTTTGCGCTGACGGAATTTACAGGTCTTCTCGGCTTCACGATTTCGATCCTGATCCTTCTCGAAATCTTCTAGTCAGACGCACGCGTCAGGAGCTGATCCTTGTCCGTTTTCGCCCTTGCGACCATGGCGGCCGCCGCCGCTGAAGAAGCCGCCCATGACGCCGCTGAAGCATCCGGCGGCCTGCCGCAGCTTGATATGTCGACATGGCCGAGCCAGCTGTTCTGGCTCGCCGTCACGTTTGGCATTTTGTACTGGCTGATGGCCGGGCGCTTTTTGCCGGCGATCGGCGGCGCGATCGAAGAACGGCGCGACCGCATTGCCGACGATCTCGACCAGGCGTCTGATTTCAAACGCCAGGCCGACGACGCGGAAGACGCCTATAATCAGTCGCTCGCCGACGCCAAAGCGAAAGCGCAAGGCATCGCCGCGGACACGCGAACCGAGGTCGATGCAGAGATCGCGGAGATGCAGGCCGAGACCGACGCCAAGCTGCAAAGCAAGCTCGACGCGGCCGAAGCGCGGATCAACGACATGAAAAAAGAAGCGACGGCCAAAGTCGACGAAGCCGCCGCCGATGCGACGCGGGCCATCGTCGAACGGCTGATCGACGAAGCGCCGACCGACGATGCGGTCGCCCGCGCCATGACCAATGTTGCTCGCTAGGAGGCGGCCATGATTTCCCTGACGCTCATCGCCGCCGCCGCCGCAGAAGAAGCAGGCCACGAAGCCGCATCTGGAGGCATTTTCGCGCAAACATCGTTCTGGGTGTTGCTCGCCTTCATCATCGTCATTGGTGTTTTTGCCCGCGCGGGGCTCCACAAGTCCATGGCGTCCGGTCTCGACAAGCGTTCAAACCGCATTGCCGACGAGCTTAACGAAGCGCGCAAGATGCGCGAAGAAGCACAGGAACTTCTCGCACAATATCAGCGTCGCCAGCGCGAAGCGGAATCCGAAGCGGCCGCCATTATCGAGCAGGCCAAGAAGGATGCAAAAATCCTCAACGCCGAAGCGCACGATAAAATCAATGCGCAAATGGAACGCCGCGCCAAGGCGGCCGAAGAAAAAATCGCCCGCGCCGAAGCGCAGGCCCTTTCTGAAGTGCGCGGCCGGGCCGCTGATGTGGCCATTGCCGCGGCCCGCGAGATCATCCAGGAACGGATGGACACCGGCGCCCAGAACGCCTTCATCGAAAAGTCGATTGCCGAACTGCGCGGCAAGCTGAACTAGGCCCTTTTAGGTCCGTTCTCCCCGGCGAAAGCCGGGGCGGTTCGACCGATTGCGTCGTCACTCATTCAAACACGCCCGTTGCAAGATCCCGGCTTTCGCCGGGAAGGCCCGATTGTTAGAATAATTTCAGCACAGACGTAATTTCAACACGGAAAAAGGCGACAGATGAGCAACGCCGGCGCCATACGCCCGACCGACGCGCGCGCCGATGCCGTGCTCGCCTTCTGGTTCCATGAGACCAAACCCTTTCAATGGTATCGCCGCGACCCGGCCTTTGACCTTCTATGCGCCACCCGGTTCGGCGCGCTTCATGAAGCAGCGGCAAACGGCGCCCTGAACGTCTGGCGCGCGAAACCCCGCACGGCCCTCGCTCGCATCATCATTCTCGATCAGTTTTCCAGAAATATGTTTCGCGACACGCCGGGCGCTTTTGCGTTTGACCCGCTTGCCTTGTCGGCCGCCCGCGACGCGCTCGCGCGCCGGTTCGATTTATTGTTCCCGCCGAATGTGCAGCAGTTTTTTTTGATGCCGTTCATGCATGCGGAAGATTTATCCGTACAGGAAGACTCCGTGCGTCTTTTCAAGACCCGCCAGCGCGGCGGCGGCAATCTTTCCTTTGCGATTGACCACAGAAATATCGTTCGCCATTTCGGACGCTTTCCCCATCGCAACAACATTCTCCGACGCCGCTCGACGCCAGACGAAGTTCAGTTTCTGGCGCGCGGCGGCTTTAATCCGTAACGTCTCAATAAACGCCCATGGAAAGCCCTGCCGCCATGGTGGCGCCGAGCGAACGGCAGCGAACAAGGTCTTTTTCCGGGATTGTCTTTTCCGCGAGGATCTCTTCAGCCGTCTGCGCATGCGTACAGATAATAAGCGGCGGCTGGGCTTCCTTTAACCGCCAGCCCGTGGCAATGCGCGCAGTCTGGCGCGCGGCGTTCTCGCCGTCCGAGCCCGCGCAAACCATCTGCGCATAGGGGCGCCCTTCAATCTCGCCGAGGACCGGATAATAACATCGGTCATAAAAATCTTTCATGACGCCAGCGATGGCCGCGAGATTTTCCGGCGCTGCAAAAATATATCCGTCAGCGGACAATAAATCTTCCGGACCAGCATCGGCCGCGGTCTTCAAAACGGTTTCGGATTCCGCCCGCGCAGCATCGGCCGCCGCTTCGACCATCTGGCGCGTGCCGCCGGTTTTCGAGTGATAGACAATGAGAAGCGTTGCCATTACGTCTCCGCGCGATAATCTTCCGGCGCCAAGGGGCGGGCCCGCGCCAGTAATTCATCGAGCGGTACGGACATTCCGTCATCTTGTTGTATGCGCACATGGAAGCGTTTGAGGTTGCGCGCATGGGCGGCGCCGCAAGAATGAGCGATCATGGCGACGTCCTTGCGCATCTTTTCGACATAATGTGCAACTTGCGGGGCCTTTGATTTCGGATCGAGCCCGGCCTGCAGCGACTTTTTGTGGGTCGTCACGCCCGTGGGGCAATTGTTGGTGTGACAGCGCAGCGCCTGAATGCAGCCGATGGAAAACATGAAGCCGCGCGCCGTGTTGACCACATCGGCGCCGGCGCAATAGGCCCACGCAACTTCCGCCGGCGTCACCAGTTTGCCCGACGCGATGATCTTGATACGCCCGCGCAGACCCCGTCGCTCCAGAATATCCGTCAGCATAGGGAGCGCCTGTTTCAGCGGAAGGCCCACATTGTCCATCAGCGACATGGGCGCCGCGCCCGTGCCGCCATCGCCGCCGTCGAGCGTGATGAAGTCCGGCGCCGCCTCGATCCCCCGCCGCTCAATCGCGTCGCAAAGATCATCGACCCAGCCATAGGCGCCCATGACCGTCTTGAACCCCGTTGGCAGACCGCTGACACGGCGGACCCGCTCGACGAAGTCCAGAAGCTCTTCAACATTGTTGATTTCCGCATGGCGGTTCGGGCTGATCGACGCTTCGCCGGCGGGAATGCCGCGAATATTGGCGATTTCCGGTGTCACCTTCACCGCCGGTAATATTCCGCCCTTGCCCGGCTTCGCCCCTTGCGCGAGTTTCACTTCAATCATTTTAACCTGGCTGTGCGCAGCGATCGCGGCGAGCTTATCTTCGTCAAGCAGCGCGTTGTTATCGCGGCAGCCATATTTCGCTGTGCCCATCTGAAAAACGATATCCGCGCCGCCTTCAAGATGATACGGCGCAAGGCCGCCTTCGCCGGTATTGAGATAACATCGCGCCTGCGCCGCGCCGCGCGACAGCGCGCCGATGGCCGGCTTTGAGAGCGAGCCGAAACTCATGGCGGAAACGTTGATGATGGACGATGCGAGATAGGGGTTATCCGTATAGGGACCGAATTCGACCGGCGGCGGGTCGCGCGCTTCCTCGTCAAGCCACGGAAACGCGGTGTTTACGAAAATCGGCGTGCCGACAATGCTGAGATTGCGCGTCGAGCCGAAGGGCTGTGTGTTGTTCTCGCCTTTCGCGGATTTGTAGATCCAGTCCCGCTCGGCGCGGTTGAACGGCATTTCCTCACGGTCAAGCGCAAAGAAATATTGCCGGAAAAATTCGCCCAGCCGGGTAAACAGGTCGCGAAAGCGACCGACAACGGGATAATTGTGCCGCACCGCATCGCGCGACTGGCTGACATCGGCAACATACATCAGGACTATGCCGAGCATGCCGATACCGACAACCAAAATGAATAATGTCGTCAGGAGTTCCAGTCCCAGCAAGGAGAAATTGCTCAGCGTATCCATGAATTTCGCCCTTTACCGGCTTTTTGTCATTCCGTGCGCAGCGCAGCGTACAGAAGCGCCGCATCAAGATGCAGCATTTCATCCGGGATGACGAGCGATTGCCGGTCGATGGCTTACTCCGCCGCTTCCGCGGGAATTGGCGGCGTCCACCGCAACACCGGTTTTCGCGCCGCGGCGGTTTCATCGAGGCGCCGGCGCGGCGCGTGGACCGGCGCGGCTTTGAATGCGTCCGCCTCGCCCGCCTTCGCGCGTTTCGCCAGCGATAAAAGCGCGTCGCAGAACTGGTCAAGTTCGCGTTTCGATTCAGACTCCGTCGGCTCAATCAACATGGCGCCATGAACAACCAGCGGAAAATACATGGTCATCGGATGATAGCCTTCGTCGATCATGGCTTTGGCGAAATCGATGGTTTCAACGCCGGTGTCTTTCAGAAAGCGATCATCGAACAGCGCTTCATGCATGCAATAACCGTCAAAGGCCGGCGTCATTTCCGATTTGAGACGCGCCTGCACATAGTTCGCGTTCAGCACCGCATCTTCCGCGGCCTGCCGAACACCATCAACGCCGTGGCTCATCATGTAGGAAAGGGCGCGGGTAAACATGCCCATCTGCCCGTGGAACGCAGTCAGGCGGCCAAAGCTTTTTGCGCTTTCGCCTTCTTCTTTCGCCGCCCGCCGGGTTTCGACCAGCGTGTGTCTTTCGCCTTCACGAACGACGTAAGGGACCGGCGCGAAGGGCGCCAGCGCCTCTGATAAAACCGTTGGGCCCGAACCCGGACCGCCGCCGCCATGAGGCGTTGAAAAGGTCTTGTGCAGATTGATATGCATGGCGTCGACGCCGAGGTCGCCCGGCTTCACCTTGCCGGCGATGGCGTTGAAATTGGCGCCGTCACAATAGAAATATCCGCCCGCGTCGTGCACGGCCTCGGCGATGGCGCGAATATCGCGTTCAAAGAGCCCGCATGTATTCGGGTTCGTCACCATGATGCCCGCCACATCGGGCCCGAGCATGTCTTTTAGCGCTGCAAGATCGACGCGGCCGGTTTTGTCGGCGGGAATTTCATCAACCGTGAAGCCGCATTGCACGGCCGTCGCCGGGTTTGTTCCGTGTGCGGACTCCGGCGCCAGCACGCGGGTGCGCGTCGCCGCTTCCCCGCGCGCTTCCAGCGCCGCCTTGATCGACATCATCCCGCAGAGCTCGCCATGGGCGCCGGCCTTCGGCGACATGGCGACGGCGGGCATGCCGGTCAGTTCTTTCAGCCAGGTGCTGAGCACGTCGATCACTTCGAGGGCGCCTTGCGCCTGGGCCTCCGGCGTCAACGGATGGAGATCAGCGAAGCCCGGCAGCCGTGCGACTTTTTCGTTCAGCCGCGGATTGTGTTTCATGGTGCATGAGCCCAGCGGAAACGGCCCCATGTCGATGGCGTAATTCTTCTGGCTGAGGCGCACATAGTGGCGCATGGTCTCCGGCTCGGACAGACCGGGCAGACCAATGGGGGCGTCGCGTTCGAGACCGCCAAGACGCGACGGCGCGCCATCCGGCTCAGGGAAGTCAACACCGGTTCCGGCGAAGTCGCCGACCTCGAAGATCAGATCTTCCTCGATCTGCAACGCCTTGTTGCCGGTGAAGGTCGGCGCGTCGGTGGCGGCGATATTGTCCGGGCGCGAGGGCCGGCCTTGTGCGTTCATGGTCATAATGTCCGCCCGGAAATTTGAAGTGACGACATAAAGCGAAATATTTCCGCTCCGCTCATCCCGGCGAAAGCCGGGACCCAGCGGCGAAATATTATCCGCGAGCAAAACGTTTCATTGATTCCGGCTTTCGCCGGAAAGAGCGGGGGGAGAGATTTTGAAATAATTCCGAGCATGACGCTAAATTTCCCCCGCCAGTTTCTCAGCAAACATTGCGATATCTTCATCCGTCACGCATTCCGTCGCCACCACAATCAACAGATTCTCCGTATCGGGATTATCAAGCCACAACCGCCCGCCCGGCACGCCGGCGAGGACGCCTTTGTCAGCGAGCGCGTTTACGACCTTTTCCGCATTGGCCGGCAGGCGCAGCGTGAACTCGTTGAAGAAGTTTCGATTGATCACTTCAACCCCGTCGATGGCGCCGAGCGCATCCGCGGTCTTGCATGCCGCTTCATGATTGAGCGCCGCCAGCCGACGTAGCCCCGTCTCGCCGAGGAGCGACATGTGTACGGTGAAGGCAAGCGTACAGAGGCCGGAATTGGTGCAGATGTTCGACGTCGCTTTGTCGCGGCGGATATGTTGCTCGCGGGTCGACAGGGTCAGGACGAAGCCGCGCTGTCCTTCCGCGTCCGTTGTTTCACCGCAGAGACGGCCCGGCATCTGGCGCAGATATTTCTGGCGCGTCGCGAATAGCCCCACATAGGGCCCGCCAAAGCCCAGCGGATTGCCGATAGACTGGCCCTCGGCGACGACAATGTCCGCGCCCATCTCGCCCGGACTTTTTACGGCGCCGAACGATATCGCTTCGGTTACCACCGCGATCAGGAGCGCGCCGTTGGCGTGTGCGGCCTCGGCAATCGGCCCGAGATCGCGCAGATTTCCGAAAACATCCGGGTTCTGAACAATGACGCAAGACGTTTCCTCGTCGATCAGCGCCGCGATGTCGTCCGCGCCAGCCGGATCAGGCGCGGCAATCGCGACATCATCATTGTGCAGCTCAAGATTGGTGCGCGTCACCGCGGCGTAATGGGGGTGCAGCCCGCCGGAGACGATTACCTTTTTTCGCTTGGTGATGCGGCGCGCCATCAGCGCTGCTTCGGCGCAGCCCGTCGAGCCGTCATACATGGAGGCGTTGGCGACCTCCATGCCGGTGAGCGCGGCGACCTGGCTCTGGAATTCAAAAAGATATTGCAGCGTGCCTTGGGCGATTTCCGGCTGGTAGGGCGTGTAGGCGGTGAGAAACTCTGAACGCTGAATAATGTGATCGACCGTCGCCGGGATGTGGTGCTTGTAGGCGCCGCAGCCGAGAAAGAACGGCCCGGCGCTCGCCGCCTGGTTTTTCGCCGCCATGGCCGAGAGCGCGCGCTCGACGCCCAACTCGCCCACATGGCCGGGCAAATCAAACGCAGCATTCAGCGTTTCCGCCGGCACATCGGCAAACAAATCGTCAATCGCATCTGCGCCAATGATGTCCAACATCTGGCGCCGGTCGGCGTCATTTAAGGGAAGATACCTCATTGAATCCATTCACCTCGCAAAAATCATATTTCCATCCTGCCCCGGCTTTTCCCGCGAAGGCGGGAATCCAGACGATGCTTCAGAATGGATCCCCGCCTTCGCGGGGATGAGCGGCATAAAAATCAGCTTTCGGCAGCAAATTCCGCATAGGCCGCTTCATCCATCATCGCGTCGAGTTCGGCGGGATCCGACGCCCTGATTTTGACAAACCATGCGGCGCCCTCCGCGTCTTCGTTCACTTTCGCCGGCTCATCGACGATGGCGCTGTTGGCTTCGACAATTTCGCCGGAGATCGGCGCGTAAACATCGGACGCCGCTTTTACGGATTCAACGACAGCCATGTCGTCGCCTTTCTTGAAGGTCTTGCCGGCGTCCGGCAGTTCCACGAACACAACGTCGCCTAGTTGTTCGGCTGCGTG
The DNA here is from genome assembly GCA_021776465.1 of Parvularculaceae bacterium. Taxonomy (GTDB): domain Bacteria; phylum Pseudomonadota; class Alphaproteobacteria; order Caulobacterales; family Parvularculaceae; genus Hyphococcus. The sequence continues at coordinate 10,422 of JAJFFU010000064.1, read as the reverse complement.
TTTTGAAACGCCGATGACGTAAACGTCGCCCTCGGCGCGGACATATTCATGGTCTTTGGTGTATTTGACAGTCATGTTTTCTCCTCATCCCCTGTAGTAATTTTGCGGCACGAACGGCATGTCGGCGACCGTCGCCGGCAGCGGCTTTCCCCGCACAATGAGATTGACGCTTGTTCCGGTTTCGGCGTGATCGGCGTCGACATATCCCATAGCGACAGGCGCGCCCAATGTGGGGCCGAAGCCGCCGGACGTGACGGCGCCGATTGTCTTACCATCCGTAGACTGAATTTCCGCGCCTTCGCGGGCCGGCGCGCGCCCTTCCGGCAACAGGCCGACGCGGAGCCGCGCGGGACCATCGGCCCGCTGCTGCAAAATGCGCGTCGCACCCGGAAAGCCGCCGCCCTCGCGACGGCGTTTGCCAATGACGAATGCGATATTGCCGTCGATCGGCGTCGTCTCCGGCGTCAGATCGTGCCCGTAAAGGCAAAGGCCCGCTTCAAGGCGCAGGGAATCGCGCGCGCCAAGACCAATCGGCGCCACGGCGTCATCAGCAAGCAGCACTTTCGCCAGTTCCTCGGCGCGATCATTCGGGACAGAGATTTCAAACCCGTCTTCGCCGGTATACCCGCAACGGCTGACGATCAGACTGGCGCCCTGCCACACGAATGACCGCATCGTCATGAAGGTTTGTTCGCTCGCGCCGGGGATCAACCGGTCAATAACGCCCGCCGCGGCCGGACCCTGCAACGCCAGCAAGGCGCGTTTTTTCGCCACCTCAAGAACCGCGCGGCCGGCAAGCTCGGATTCGATGAGGGCAAAGTCTTCCGCTTTCTTCGCAGCATTGACGACAAGAAACAGCGAACCTTCCGACCCGTCCTTCGGCGGCCGCGTGATCATCAGATCATCGAGGATGCCGCCCTCTTTATTGAGCAGCACCGTGTAGCGAAGCCCGCCTTTCTTCAGCTTACGGATTTCGCCGGGAACGAGGGTTTCAATCGCCGAGGCAATCGCTTCGTGGGCGCCGTCGCTGCCTGGCGTGATCTGGGTCGTTTGCAGGAACGCCTGGCCCATATGCGAGACGTCAAATAGCCCCGCCTTCTCGCGCGTGTGCAGATGTTCGCCCATGACGCCCATGGGATATTGCACCGGCATTTCATAGCCGGCGAACTCGACCATCTTCGCGCCAAGCGAATGATGCAGTGCATTCAATGGTGTTTTTTTAAGCGTGTCGCTCATTCAATCTCCCATGACAAAGACGCCGCAAAAAATGCGGCGACCCCGGCTGTCACGGGAACCTGAGAGATTTCACGGAAACCGCGCCGTTAGGGCGATCCTGGTTTCCGCTTACTCCTTCGGCGGGGCGGCTTATATCAAGCGCCCACTTTCCAGCCTTTCGTGTTCCATGCGGTCCTTTTGCCTGAGAGTTTCCGGGGCGGTTGCTCCTTCGGCGCCCGGCTAAATCGTCCAGCCGAACCTCTCCCGCATGAATGCGTCTGCGACAATAATCAGCGAATGAACTGAGTCAACGATTCGGTTGGCGCAAAACCGCGTCAGGCCGCGCAGGCTTCGCAATCGCCTTTGATTTCAAGGCGCGCTGTGTTCATTTCGAAACTCGATTTACGCACGGCATCGAGGATACCGGCCTCGACCGCCACCATTTCAAGCTCTTTCACATTCGAGCAACTCTCGCAGACAAGAAAAGTCTGGACCAGATGCGGGCCTTCGTGATTGCACAAGACAAAAGCGTTCATGCCGTCGATTTTGTGAATGTGCCCTTTGCCCTCAAGGCCGTCGAGCGCCCGGTAGACCGTCATCGGCGCGCGAACGCCGCGGTCTTTTAGCTGGTCAAGAATTTCATACGCCTTCAACGGATCATCGCCCGCCGCCAGCGTCTCCCAGACCATGATCTCGTTTTTTGAAAGCCCCGCAGGGGCCATCCGCGCGGCCGCGCCGCTGCCCAAATCCTGATGCGCCATTTTGTTCCCCGGCTGTTATGGAACAATGTTATATCGGCGTTATATCTTTTTGCAAATTCCGCCAAAAGGCCGGATTTTCCGGCCTGCACTTACGGCCAGCCGGCGCGATCGAAGATCTCTACCGCCAGACGCTGATTGCGCCCCAACGCCGCCGCCGGCAAGGCATCCGCCTTGAACTCGCCTAATGACGCCACCGGTCCGGACGGCGCAATTCCCGCAACAACCGGATACTCATTGTTGGATCCTGCAAACGCCGTCTGCGTCTCGTCTTCCAGTAGGTAGCGGAGCAGCGTCAGTGCGTTTTCGTGATTTGGCGCATGCGCTGTCACGCCGGCGCCTGAAATATTCACATGGGCGCCGCGGCCGCTCTGGTTGGGAAACAGGCCGCCGACCTTGTCGCCAATATCGGTCCCGATGAAGCGCGCCACGTAATAGCTGTTGACGACGGCGATGCGGCAGAGCCCGGCGGCGACGGCTTCGATTTGCGAGGTGTCATTGCCTTGCGGCTTGCGGGCGAAGTTCGCGACGACGCCGCGCGTCCAGTCTTCCGCTGCTTCCTCGCCATTATGGGCGATGATGGAGGCCAGCAGCGATTGGTTGTAAACATTTGAAGACGACCGTATACAGATCATCCCGCGATAGGCCGGATCAGCAAGGTCTTCGTAGGTTTCAAGACCTTCCGGCAAGCCCATTTCCGCGTTGTAAATAACGATGCGCGCACGCCGGGTGAGGCCGAACCACCGACCTTCAGGATGACGGTATTGCGCTGGCACACGGGCGTTTAACGTATCGTCGTTGACGCTGGCGAGAAGACCGCGGCTTTCCGCGCGCCAGAGAACACCGGCGTCGGCGGTGATAAAAATATCAGCCGGCGATGCGTCTTTTTCCCGCGCCAGTCTTTCGATCAGCGCGTCGCCGCCGGCCTCGATGAGATTGACCTTGATCCCGGTTTTCTCGGTGAAAGCGTCGTAGATTTCGATATCAGCGTCGTAGTGACGCCCGGAATAAATATTGACGGCGCCGGCGACCGCATTTGCCTCGGATGTCGTTTCAGCTGCCGTTTCACCCGCATTGTCGCCGCAAGCGGCCAGCGCCAGTGAGACAAGACCCAAAAGCGCTCGAACGCCCCAACCACTTGAATTCATTTATTTATCCCGAAATCAATTATGCGAATAATTCTCATTAGCATATTTGTAGCAAACTCCCGCCGCTGCGCCAAGCCCCCGGACGGAAAGATCGAAAGACTCAAGCGACGGAAAAGACAAATTGCCCTGAAGGGTCGGCGGCGACAGTCACGGCGGCGCCGATTTCGGGCGGCACATCCATCTCTACACGGAGGAATTGATCACCAGCGTCGCCAGTGAGGTAAACTGTCCATCCCGGCCCCTTGAACCGAACATCGGTCACGCGCAACGATCCATCCGGATCAGGCTTCGCCGTTAATGCGCCGGCGCGAAAGACGATGACAGCCGGCCCGTCATCCGCCGCATCGGTCATGAACCGCCCGAACGCCGTTTCAACCGCACCGCCGCGAATAGTTCCGTGGAGTTGCTGACTGTCCGGGAACATAGCGGCGCCGTCTGGGGTTTGCGGCAGCCGGAACAAATCTGCGGGCGCGGCCGTCTCAATAATTTTTCCCTCGCGCATCAAGGCGATGCGGTCGGCGACCGCGAGGGCTTCTTCCGGGTCGTGCGTGACGAGCACAACGGCAGCGTCCCGCCCTTTCAAAATCCGGCGCAATTCCTCGCGCAGTCGGCGGCGCAAAACGGTGTCGATGCTGGCAAAGGGCTCGTCGAGCAAAAGCGCGCGCGGGCGGCGCGCCATGGCGCGAGCAAGCGCGACGCGCTGTTGTTGCCCGCCGGAAAGCTCATGGGGATGGCGTTTTTCAAACCCCGTAAGCCCCACCGCCGCCAGTTCCGCCGCGACGATGTCGCGGGATTTGCGCCCGCCGCCACCGTCTCCAGTGACGCCGAACGCCACATTGCGGGCCACCGTCATATGCGGAAAGAGAACATAGTCCTGAAAGACAAAGCCGATCGGCCGGCGTTCCGGCGGCGTCGCGCGGCCCGGCTCGGCGATCATTTTCCCGTCCACCCGGACAGAGCCCGATTGCAACGGTTCGAGCCCGGCAGCGACCCGCAACAGCGTCGTTTTCCCGCAACCTGACGGGCCAAAGAGGCAGACAATCTCACCGTCGCGCACGGCCAGAGACGCGGCGTCCACGGCGGTGAACGATCCGAAACGATGGGTTATGTCAGAGAGAGTAAACGCCATAGCCGCCGCGACAAACATTGTTCCTGATTGCGCCCCGCGGGCGTTCGTGGTTTGGGAAATGCCTGAATTTCGCTAAAGAGTCACGTTCCGGCGAAAATTGTTCGCACTGTTAGTAGGCAATTCCCATGGCTGGCGTCCGATCAACATCGAATTTTTCCGCCGGCGCGGTCATTGTTTCCGTCGCCTTGGTCGTCGCTGCGCCGATTGCGGCGGCGCTCTGGGGCGCAATAGATACGCAGCGCAGCCTCGCGGAACTCTTTCAAGGACCGGGCCTGCGCTACGCACTCGGCACCATTGCCCTTTGCGCCATGGCCGGGACCGGCGCGGCAATCATCGGTGCGGGCGCGGCGGCGCTGGTTTGCCTGACACAATTTCCCGGCCGGCGGTTGTTCGCGCTCTTGCTGGCGCTTCCCTTTGCCATTCCCGCTTATGTGTCGGCCTACGCTTACGGTGATTTCTTCGGCCCGTTCGGCCCCGTCGCGGCGATCATCGGCGCGGCGAATTTGCCGGAAATCAGGTCGATGCCCGGCGCTGCATTCATCCTTGCCCTGAGCACTTACACCTATGTCTATCTCGCCATGGCGGCGTCCCTCTCGGCGCGGTCGTCGGCATTGATGGAAGCAGCACGCATGCTTGGCGCCGGGCCGTTGCGCGCGGCGCTTAGCGTGCTTGTTGCAGCTGGCCGACCGGCGCTCGCTGGCGGGCTGGCGCTGGCGCTGATGGAAATTGCCGCTGAATACGGCGTCGCCGATTATTTCGGCGTGCCAACCTTGAGCGTTGGCATCTTCAGGACATGGCATGGGCTCGGCGATCTCGGCGCGGCGACACAGCTTGCTGCATTGCTGTTTTTTGCAGCGCTGATTTTTGTCCTGCTGGAAGAGGCGGGCCGGCGCGGTCGCGCCGCCGAGGCCGCCTATTCGCGGCACAAAGCGCACCGCATCACGCTTTCACCATTGCATGCGCTTATGGTTCTGGTCGTCATCGCCTTGCCTGTTTTGTTTGGGTTCATCCTACCCGCCGGTGTTCTGGCGGTGAAGTTTTTGCAATCAGACAGCCTCGCCGCGTCCCGCGGTCTTGTCGGTGCGCTTTCCAATACCGCGCTCGTCGCCATCGCCGGCGCCGCCGTCTCGGTATCGCTCGCCGGCCTCCTCGCATACGCAGGACGCAATGCGCGCAATCCTGTGATCCGCGCGATGTTGCGTATCGCGACGCTCGGCTACGCCGTGCCGGGCGCGGTGATCGCGATCGGGCTTCTGGCGCTGAGCGCTGTCTTCTCGCAATGGATCGGCGCTGGCGCCGCTGGCGGGATTATCGTCCTGATTTATGCTTACGGCGCACGGTTTCTGACCGCCGCCTATAATGTGATCGCCGGCGGCCTCGCCCAGATCAACCCGCAGATGGATGCGGCGGCGAAAACCCTTGGCGCCGGTTCAGCGAAAATCGTGAGCGCTGTCCATTGGCCGCAATTGCGCGGCGCGGTCGCCGCCGGCGGCGCCATTGTCGCCATTGATATCGCCAAGGAATTGCCGGCAACGTTGTTATTGCGGCCGTTTAATTTCGAGACGCTGGCGACGCGGGTTTACCGGCTGGCGGCGGACGAACGTCTCGCCGACGCGGCGCCCGCAGCGCTGTTGCTGATTGCAATCGGGTTGATCCCGGTACTGATGATCGGCGGCGCTGTTTTTTCCGGCGCCGCCGACAATTCAGGCGCTAGTCGCCGCGATACGCGAAAGGAAGATCGCCGCGGGAAAGGTCGCGGTAGCGACGCAATAGCGCCGCCTGCCGGTTATCAAGGTCCTGCCGCGCGCCATTAATGAACACCGCTTCGGCCGCGCTCGTCACTTCCAGCGGATCGCCGTCCCAGACGACAATGTCGGCGGTCTTGCCGGTCGCCAGTGACCCGAGCGAAGCGCCAAGCCCGTACATTTCCGCAGGATTGCGCGTCAACGCCGCGATCGCCGCATCATAAGGAAGTCCGTAAGCGACAGCGATCCCCGCGAGTTGCGTCAAGGCGCGCAGATTATGCGTGCCCGATGGCGTGCCGGTAAACGCAATCCTGACACCCGCCGCATTAAGCCGCGCTGCATTTTCAAGGGTCGATCCGAGGTCTTCAAATTGCGCGGGCAAATTCGCAAGCGGATCAAGAATGACAGAAATGTTCGCCGCCGCGAGACCGCGCGCGACTTTCCACGCTTCCGAGCCGCCAACGATGATCACACGCAAACCATATTCATTCTTTACACGGATCAAATTTCGAATATCGGCTTCGCCGTTTATGGAAACAAGAAGCGGCTGCTCGCCCGCGACAACAGGCCCAAGCGCTTTTAAATCCGCAATCACATGGCGGCCATCGCGGGCGCGGCGGACATAATCATTGGGATTGGCGGCGTAGCTGCGCGCCTCGTCCAGCGTCTCGCGGAAGAGCGCCCAGGCGCCAAGGCGGGTGTCGCCGGCCCGCGCTGCGCCGCTATAACCAAGCGAAACGACTTGCCCGACACGGGCGCGGGTGATCGAATTTGCCCGCCCCGTCAGGTCAATGACGGCGGCGCGACCGCCAAAAAGCGAGTCGCCCGGCGCCGGCGCCGTCACGGCGCGGGTAACGCCGCCAGCGCGGTTGACGGGAATGAGCGTCGAGGACGGACGGATCGCGTCCGTCGCATCGAGCGCGGCGCCAAGCGGAAACCCGACCTCCTGATCCGGCCCGATATCATTGGCCTCCGCGTCAAGATTGATTTCCGAAAGACCGAGCGCGGATATGGGCGCAAAGATCCCCGGCGTCACCGTCTTGCCGGCGGCGTCAATCACCGTCGCGCCGGCCGGCGCCGACAGATCAGCCCCGATCTGCGCAATGCGCCCATTGCGAATGATGATGTCGCCATTTTCAATGGTCTCGCCGGCGCCGGTAAGCACGCGCGCGTTCATGATGGCGGTTACGTCCTGCGCATAAGCTGCGCCTTGCGCCAGCGCGGCGGCGAGGAAAAGTGCAATCGTCCTGTTACGAATGGTCATTGGCCTGCCCCTCCGGTTGCATCATTGCCGGGTTGTCCGAGTTCGAAGTCGACACGCGGCGAGCGTTTTGGATCGCTGCGATCGTAGAGCAAGGCGCCATCCACGAAGACATGTTCGGCGCGCGCATAAACGGAAAACGGATTGCCGTTCCAGATGACCACATCGCCCATCTTGCCGGCCTCCAGCGTGCCCGTCTGATCGAGAACGCCCATGGCCTTTGCCGGGTTCGCCGTCAGCCATGTGATGACCGTTTCTTCCGGAAGCTCGAGACCCATGCGCCGACCGGCCGCCATGGCCTTGCCCGCTTCCTGGTTCAACCGTTGAATGCCGTGCGCATCATCAGAATGGATGATGGCGCAACCGCCGTCCTGCGCATGAACGAGTGCTGCATTTTCACGAACCGTATCATAGGCCTCCAGTTTAAAGCCCCACCAGTCGGCCCAGACCGCAGCGCACACGCCGTTCTCCGCTAATTTGTCAGCGACTTTGTAGGCTTCAATGGCATGGTGGAAGGTGGTGACGCGGTAGCCGAATTCCTTGGCCATATCCAGCACCTGCACCATTTCATCGCCGCGATAGCAGTGCATGTTGACGCGAATGTCGCCGGACAAGGCGCCGGCTAACGTCTCCAGCTTGAGATCGCGCGACGGCGCATCAGGTTCGTCCTCGTCGCCTTTCGGGTCCCATTCATCATAGTCGGCCCAATAGTCGTCCCACTGTTTTTTATAGCCCTGCGCTTCAATCCACGCGGCGCGATAACCGGCAAAGTTACCCATGCGCGTGCCGGGCCCGCCTTGTTGGCCGTAAACCCGTTTCGGGTTTTCGCCGCAGGCCATTTTCATGCCGTAAGGCGCGCCGGGAAACTTCATGTCCTGCACCGTCCGTGCAGGAACGTTTTTCAAAATCGCCGAGCGACCGCCAAACAAATTCGCCGAGCCGGGCAGGATTTGCAGCGCCGTGACGCCGCCGGCAAGCGCCCGGGTGAAGCCAGCGTCCTGGGGCCACACCGAATGTTCCGTCCAGACTTGCGCCGTGTTCGGGTTCGTCACCTCATTGCCGTCCGACATCGATTGCGTCGATGGCGAGGGGTAATTTCCGAGATGGGAGTGAATATCGATTATGCCCGGCGTCACCCATTTGCCGTTCGCCTCGATGATCGTCGCCCCGTCGGGCGCCGTAAGATCGGCGCCAACACCGGCGATTTTACCGCCCTCGATCAGGACCGATCCATTGTCGATGCGCGCGCCTGTGCCGGTCAGGATTGTCGCGCCGGTGATCAGCGTCGCGGCCGACGGATAGGGCTCATAAGTCGACGGATATGGGTCGGTATTTGGCCGAACTGGCCCGTTGTTCCCGTCATCGGCCGCAGCCGGCGCAGCGTCAGCGGCGTTGGCGCTATTTTGCGGCGCATCATCGGGCGCCGCTTCATTATTCTCGCCGGCGCAGGCGGATATGGCGCACGCCATAGTGGCGACGATCGTCAGTTTTGCATTTTGCTGCATGGATTTCCCCGAAAAGCTGAGCAACAGGCTTCGAGCCCGCGCATATTCCTGTCATAAGAATAACGCAATTTTTCGCCGCGGCCAGACTGTGGAAAAGATGCTGCGCCTAACCGGGAGAATATCATGACCAACCGAAACGCTGGAAATATCACACGCCGCGCGGCATTGACGTCAGGCATCGTTGCCGGCGCAGCCTCTTGCGCAGGCGCGCCGACAATGACGCCGTACACGGCCGTTTCGGGAAGCGCCGGCGGCGCGTTCGCACATGGCGTTGCGTCCGGCGATCCCGGCCCGACGAGCGTCGTGATCTGGACGCGGGTCGCGCCGGCGCCCGATGCGAATGAAGCGCGCGCGACGGTCGTTTGGGAAACCGCCGACGACGAAGCGTTCACGCAGATGCGCGGCAAGGGCGAAGCGGAAACCGGCGCGGGGCGAGACTGGACCGTTAAAGTCACGCTGAACGATCTCGAACCCGGCGCGACGTATTTTTACCGGTTTCGCATTGGCGATACCTATTCGCCGGTCGGGCGCACGCGCACCCTGCCGGCCGGGGCCGTTTCAACCGCGCGCTTTGCGGTCGTTTCCTGTTCGAATTTTCCCTTCGGTTATTTCAATGTCTATGATCTGATCGCCCGCGAGGACGACTATGACGCGGTCATTCACCTCGGCGATTATTTTTACGAATATAGCCGCGAGGGCTATGGCGGCGAGGTCGGCGCGGCGCTCGGCCGCGATCATGAACCAGCCCATGAGGTGTTGACGCTTGACGATTATCGCAAGCGCCATGCGCAATATAAAGCGGACCCCTGCGCCCAGGCGATGCATGCGCGCCATCCGGTGATCCCCATCTGGGATGATCACGAAACATCCAACGATTCATGGAAAGGCGGCGCACAAAACCACGACCCGGAAACCGAGGGCGACTGGAACGCCCGCCGGCGCGCGGCGCTTCAGGCCTATTATGAATGGATGCCGGTGCGCGAACCGACCGCCTCGCCGGAAGCTTTTTTCCGGTCGTTCTCGTTCGGCGATCTCCTGACCATTGCCGCAATCGAAACGCGGCTGATGGCGCGCACGCGACCGTTTGAATATAACGAAGTCGTGCCGACATTGAAGTCGCCGGAAGATATCGCGCGGTTCCGCGACGACATTTTGTGGGACGAGGCCCGTGAAATGTTGGGCGGCGCGCAACGCCAATTCCTTGAGCAAACTTTTCAGACATCAACGAACGCCGGCCAGCCTTGGCGGCTGATCGCCAATCAGGTCATCATGGGCAAGGTCGTTGCGCCGGACCTGACCGATCATGTAACCGAGGAAGACATCATTGAGCTTGAACGACAATGGGATCAGGCGCGCGCTTTTGTCGAGTTTTCAAAGCTTGGCCTTCCGACAAATCTCGATGCATGGGACGGTTACCCGGCGGCGCGCGAACGGTTTTACGATCTGGCCGAGGAAAATGGCGGCGACGGCATGATCGTCCTGACCGGCGATACGCACACATGGTGGGCGAATGATCTGGTGACGAAAAACGGCGCGGCGGCCGGCGTCGAGCTTGGCGTCAGTTCCGTCACGTCGCCCTCGCCTTACAGGCCGGAATTTCTTGGCGGCAAAGGCGCGGAATATGCGCTGCTCACCAATCGCGAAAACAAGGACGTCCGATT
>JAJFFU010000063.1 GCA_021776465.1 Parvularculaceae bacterium | reverse complement strand
AAAAATGCGAGTTGCTTTTCGTCAGACGCCAATGCGGTTTTCGATCGGCCTTTCCAGCCGCTGGCTTCGACAGTGATCGCCTCCTCGATCAACGCATCAACTTCATGTGGTTCCGGGGCGATGATGTCGATTGTAACCGCGCCAATGGCGTCCGCCTTTTTTCGACAGCGCCGCAAATCGGAACGCCGGCGCGATTTCAGTTTCTTTTCCGGATCCCGCCAGGAGTCATCGAATTGAATATAGGGCGCGCCGCCCAGCGCATCCGAGAGAACGACGCCTTTGCCCTTGCTCGCCGCCTCCAGCGCCGCCACAAAAACCGACTCGCCGGGAAAATGTCCAAAGCGCGCCGGGCTCCCTTTTGCAACGACCGCGTCGGCAAGCGCCGCCGCCGCCGCCTCATCTTCATAATGGACGTCAGTTTGCGCCCACAGCACTTCAGCGCCGACAAGATACAGGTTGGGTGTGAAAGCGCGCCTCGCAAAGGCTGCGGCGGCAATCGGCCTTTGCCCGCTCGACGCGTCTATGATTTCGAAGCGATCGTCGGCATGGGGGCCGAGAGCGCAGGCGCGCAACCAGATATCGTGCAACATGGGTGACGATCGCGCGACCGAAATGGGGGAAAAAACGCGGGCAATTTCTTCCTGAAAGGAAGATGCATCCATACCGCCGCTACCAGACATTCTTGTACGCCGCCCCCAACCCGAATGCGCGAATATACACGACGATTTGCGAGACGACGATTTTTTTTGAATGAGGCGCGCTGCGGCGGCGCGTGGGCCCGCATGGCAGATGTCAGCGTAAGGCCAGACGCCATACCTGCTGAGAAGGCCTTTCTGCTGAGAAGACTTTGGCGGGACGTAAATAATCCCGGATGGCGCCGCAAATTGCCGAAGGCCGTTGGCTTTTCCGGGCGGTCCAAACGGGATACCGGCGGCGCGTGGCGTGCGCTCAAGACTCAGAGCAGCAAACCCATTACTTACTGGCGACCACAGCCTTACATCCCCATGCATACGCTTAGCGCTGAAGGTCTTTGGAGACCTGTGGAAAATTTATGACGTTAATAGTCGCGGCCGGCATGAGAAGACTTGCCTAGACCCTTGAATTCCGGCAAAAACTGCGAAACTCCGAGATAGAGGGCAATGATGACAGAAGACGCGATGCAGCTTGCAAAAGACGCCGAGGAGCACCGCCAGTCCTATCAGGCAATCATGAAAGCGTCGGCGGAAATCGGTGTGCCATTCGCTTTGGCGCTGACGATGTTCTTCACCAATCTTGTGCTTGCGCACGGCATATGGATGTCAATTTTCGCCGGTGTCGCCGTGTACATTATCGTGTATTTTATCGTGAAGACGTTTTTCTCGCATTGATGTCGTCATTTGACGGCCAGGAGTGACGATGAAGATTGCGGTTCTGAAGGAAATGCGCACGGGCGAATCCCGCGTTGCGGCCTCGCCGGAAAGTGTGAAAAAATTTGTCGGTCTCGGCGCCAGCGTCGCCGTTCAGTCGGGCGCCGGCGCGGCGGCGCAATTTTCCGACGACGCCTACAGAGATGCGGGCGCAGAGATCAGCCCCTCGGCCGCTGACGCTGCGCAGGCCGCTGACCTTATTATCAAAGTACAACGCCCGACGACGGAAGAGTTACGTGTCTTCCCGAAGGGCGCGCGGCTTGCTGCGATTTTAGCGCCGTATAATGACGCTGACAGCGTTGGCGCTTATGCGCGTCTCGGCGTTGATGCATTCGCGCTTGATTTGATGCCGCGCATTACACGCGCACAATCGATGGACGTCCTGTCGTCGCAATCGAACCTTGCCGGTTACAAAGCGGTGATAGACGCCAGCGCCTATTTTGGCCGCGCATTGCCTTTGATGATGACTGCGGCCGGGACCATTGCGCCGGCGAAAGTGTTCGTCATGGGCGCAGGCGTCGCTGGACTGCAGGCGATCGCAACAGCACGCCGCCTTGGCGCTGTCGTATCAGCGACGGATGTGCGTTTTGCCGCCAAAGAGCAGGTCGAAAGCCTCGGCGCGAACTTCGTGACCGTTGATGAAGAGGCGATGAAAGACGCCGAAACGGCGGGCGGCTACGCCAAGGAAATGTCGGAAGACTTTCAAAAGCGCCAGCGCGAATTTGTCGCCGAACATATCAAAAAGCAGGACATTGTCATTACGACCGCGCTCATTCCCGGCCGGCCTGCGCCGCAACTGGTCACGAGCGAGATGGCGCAAGGGATGAAGCCGGGGTCTATTATTGTCGACCTTGCGGCGGAGCAGGGCGGGAATGTTGAGCTTACGCGCCCCGGAGAAGCAATCGAAATTGGCGGCGTTACCATTCTTGGCTTTTTCAATGTGCCGGGCCGCTTGCCTGCAGACGCATCGAGCCTTTTGGCGCGCAACATCTACAATTTTATTTCTGCATTCTGGGACAACGAAAAGCACGAGTTCGTCGTCGACTGGGACGATGAAATTTTCAAAGGGATTGCGCTGACCCGTGACGGCAAAGCGATCCACCCGAATTTTGAAAACGCGTCTGAAGCTGACGCGGATGAGGCGCAAGACGACGCGCCGGCGGAAGACACTACCGATGATGAGCCGTCATCGTCAGGGGACCAATAATGGCCGACAGCAAACAGCAAGACGCGCAGCGGACAGCAGAAGAAGTTGAACGCGCCGCCGAGGAACTAAAGCAAGCCGCCGAGCGCGCGCAGGAATCCTCGCAACAACTCGCAGAAGCATCCGAGCAAGCCTCTGGCCTCGTTTCGCAACTTGCGGAAGTTGCGTCATCCGGCCCGTCTGAATTTGTTTTTCTCGCGACAATTTTCGTGCTGGCGATATTCGTCGGTTATTACGTCGTCTGGTCCGTGACGCCGGCGCTACATACGCCGCTGATGTCGGTAACGAACGCCATCTCGTCGGTCGTCATTGTCGGGGCGCTGATTGCGCTCGGCGCTGATCTTGCGGCGTCTGCCGCCGGGGGCACATCGAAATTGTTAGGGTTTGCGGCGGTGGCGCTCGCCAGCGTCAATATTTTTGGAGGCTTCCTCGTTACCCAGCGGATGCTTGCCATGTACAAGAAAAAAGAACGGTAGGCGGAACCCATGGCTCATAATCTGCCTGCATTCCTCTACGTCGTTTCCGGTATCCTCTTCATCCTCGCTTTGCGCGGATTGTCGAACCCCGAAACGGCGCGCGAAGGCAACCGGTTCGGCATGATCGGGATGGGCATTGCCGTCCTGACGACGTTCTTCGTTCTTGAGAACAAGGGTTTTTCAACCTGGGCGCTGATAGCGCTTGCGGTTGCAGCGGGCGC
>JAJFFU010000062.1 GCA_021776465.1 Parvularculaceae bacterium | reverse complement strand
ACGCTTCGCGCGCAATGATCGGCTGCTAACATATTAGGAATTGGCGTAAACTTTTCCACAATCACCCGTATACGAATAAAATAACAATTTCGGCGCGTTTGTCGCAGGCGAAATGTCGGGGGCGACTGTCACGAAGGCGTCATCTAGGGTTTCTATCGCCCGCCATGATTTCTGGGATCGCGTACGTGGCGCGGCACTTCTTTCAAAAAACCTTGGGGTTCGTGAAAATGAAACTGATGAATACGCTCTCCGCCGGCGCGGCGGCGATTGCTTTATCGACCGCGTTTACAACGGTCGTCATGACGACGCCTGCCGAAGCGCAGCAAACCACCGCCGACGTTCGCGGTCAGGTCTCCAATGATTCCGGGGCGCCGGTATCGGGCGCGTCTGTAACGATTGTCGACACCAGCACCGGTTCGACGCGGCGCGTTTCGACGGACGGCCAGGGTCGTTTCAGCGTACAAAACCTGTCTGTAACCGGGGACTACGCCGTTACGGTTTCCGCCCCCGGCTTTCAGGGACAATCAGTTGAAAATGTGCGCCTATCACTCGGCGACACGACATCGTTGAACTTTGCACTGACCAGCGGCGCCTCCGACGAAATCGTCGTCGTGGCAACGCGCTCGACGGTGACGGAAGTTGCGATCGGTCCGAACGCAACCTTTGATTTTGACGACATTCAGGGTTCGCCGGCGGTCAATCGCGACATTAAAGAAATCATCCGTCAGGATCCGCGCCTTTACGTCGATGAGTCTAATGACAACGGTTTGCGTTGCGCCGGCGCCAGCCCGCGCTTCAATTCGCTGACGGTCGACGGGATCCGCCTGAACGACAATTTCGGCCTCAATGACAATGGCTATCCGACGGAACGTCTGCCGTTCCCGTTTGATGCGATCAACCAGGTTGCTGTTGAGCTTGCGCCGTTCGATGTTGAATATGGCGGCTTCACCGGTTGTAACATCAACGCGGTAACGCGCTCCGGCGACAACGAATTCCACGGCAGCGCCTGGTTTGACTACACATCGGACTCGTTCCGCGGTGGTTCCATCGAAGGCGATGCATTCGACAAAGGCGACTTCAGCGATTTCCGCTTCGGTGCGACGCTCTCCGGCCCGATCATTAAGGACAAATTGTTCTTCTTCGCGGCCTATGAGAAAATCAACGAGACCGAGATTTTCGGCCGTGGGCCGGCGGAGATTGGATCAACTGGGGTTCAGGGCGTCAGCCAGGCCCAGCTCGACCGCATCTTCCAGATTGCGCAGGACGTTTATGGCTATACGCCGACGCTGCTTCCGTCATCGGCTGGTGAAGATGATGAGAAAATCCTCGCCAAGCTTGACTACAACATCAACGATAATCACCGCCTTGCGTTGACGTATAATTACATCAATGGGTTCAACCTGACTGGATCGGACGACGATCCGGACGAATACGAGTTCTTTGATCACTACTACGTTCGCAGCACCAAGCTTCGGTCATATTCAGGCCAGGTTTTCTCGGACTGGACGGATAATTTCTCAACGGAGCTGCGAGTTTCCTTCACGGACAATGACACGGGTCAGGTATCGAATGATACGACCAGCTTCGGTGAAGTCCGGATTGAAACCTACAACCCGGCGACGGGCCAGGACGCCAATGTCTATCTAGGTGGCGATGACTCGCGCCAGGCGAACCAACTGGCGACGGAAACGTTGAACATTAAGTTCAAGGCTGATTACCGCCTGAACAATCACTTCCTGACGTTCGGTTATGAGCGTGAAACGATTGACGTCTTTAACCTCTTCATTCAGCACACAGAGGGTGAGTACCGGTTTGATGGCTCCAGCTTTGGCGATTTGGTCGCAGACCCGGATGCTGAAATTGATAATTTCGAATCGGGCGCTTTTGTAGATGACGTCTATTACGGCAACTCTGTTGGCACCAACAATCCGGCGGATGGTTCTGCGAGCTTCTCTTATACGACGAACTCGATCTACGCGCAGGACGATATTGATTTCGGTGATTTGCAAATCAACGCCGGCGTTCGTTTCGATTGGTACTCGTCCGGCGATCTTCCGACCCTCAATCCGAATTTCGAAGACCGGAATGGATTTAACAACCAGACAACGTTTGATGGTGAGTCACTCATTCAGCCTCGCTTCGGCTTTAACTATGCAGCGTCCGACAATCTGACCATCCGCGGCGGCGCCGGCATCTTCTCCGGCGGCAACCCGAACGTCTGGCTATCAAATTCCTATCAAAATGACAGCCAACGGACCTTCCAGAGCTACCGACCCAATGTCTCGAATTTCGATACTTTGAGTTGGGTTGCTGGCGACCCTGGCAACGAAAATACGCCATTCTGGGGCGTACTTGAAGATCAGTTCAACGAAGTCGCCGGCGCTGCCGCGGCAAATGGCGGCGTCAACGCTGTTGATCCGAACTTCAAGATTCCTTCGCAGTGGAAAGCGGCAATCGGCGCCACCTACAATTTCTGGAATGACACAACGTTGATCGTTGACTTCCTCTATACGAAGGACCGCGCTGCAGCGGCGGTGATTGATGCGACATTGCAACAGTTTGGCGCCGCTCCAGACGGTCGGCCGATCTACAATCGTATCGACCGTGCTGACCCGGCTTGTATCGCAGATGTGACGTCGCCGGCGTGTTTCGCGACCGACCGTCCGTTCAACCAGGACTTCATCCTGACGAATAATGACGGCGGCAGCCAGAAGGTTATCTCTGCGGCGCTCTTCAAAGACTATGATTTCGACAGCGGCGCGCGCGCCAATTGGGGCCTTGGATACGCCTATACGGATGCAAAAGACCGCAATCCGATGACGTCGGCGGTCGCGTTCTCGAACTATGTTCTGTTCTCGACATCCGATCCGCAGAACCCGGCGCTATCGACTTCAAACTACGAAGTGCCGCATCGTTTCACGGTGCGTGCGGGCGTCTCTTACCCGTTCTTCGGCGAGTATGAGACGAGCGTGCGTTTGTTCGGTCAGATTTCGCAGTCTCGGCCATACAGCTTTACCTTTGACGATGGCGGTGACGTGTTTGGTGACGAACTTGATGGTCGGCACCTGCTCTACGTGCCGACCGGACCGAGCGATCCGAATGTCGTCTTCAACCCCGGCTTCGACACCGACGCGTTCTTCCAACTCGTCAGCCGTCTTGGTCTTGATCAGTACAGCGGGCAAATCGCACCGCGGAACGCATTCCAGTCGGACTGGTTCTCGCAATGGGATCTGCGTTTCGAGCAGGAATTGCCGGGTCTGCGCAAAGGGCACCGGACCAATATGTTCGTGATCATCGACAATTTGGGCAACTTGCTGAACGACGAATGGGGCGTCGTTAATCAGGCTGGTTTCCCTGGCGATCAGGACCTGGTTGCGCTTGATGAAGGCGTTACGAATGCACAAGGCTTCGTTGGCATCAATGACTCTGGTCAATATGTTTTCGATAACTTGACTGGCGGTATCGATACGACAGCCGACATTTTCTCACCGGTCGTAAACGCGTCCGTTTGGGAAATTCGCTTCGGCATTCGCTACGAATTCTAAAACGCGTTTTCCATCCAATAATGAAAAGGGCGGCTCAATCGAGCCGCCCTTTTTTTTTGTGCGGGCCGTCGTCGGCGGTTTCGTTGGTCGGGTCTATATACTCCGCGTGACCACGGCGCCTTGAAACGAGCCGTTCGCGCGGTGAGCCGTTTTCCCTGCGTCAATCGCCGACTTGCCATCAGGCGCGCCAAACATCACCATGCTGGCCAATTTCGCCGATGCGGGGGCCGCAGCCGGCGCTGTCTTTCATGCCTGTAAAAGGAGCCGCCCGATGCGGATATCACTCGCTGTTTCATCTATCGCTATCGCCGCCGTATTAACCGCCTGCGGACAGGGCGACGACGCCGCTTCCGGATCTGTGGCGGGCAACAATGAAGCTGAGGAGAGCGCTGTTGTGGCGGACGTATTTGCTGATGTAGCGCCGGCCGAGGCGTCCAACGACGCCGGGAACGTTCTGATATCGGCTTATGACGGGCCTTATGGCGGCGTACCGCATTTTGACGAGATGGATCTTGCGGGACTGAAACCGGCCCTTGAGGCGGGTATGGTGCGAAACCTCGCTGAAATTGACGCGATCACGGGCAACCCCGAACCGGCTACATTCGCAAACACCATTATCCCGCTGGAACAGACCGGCGCCGATCTCGGGCGAGTGTTTACCTATTGGGGCCTTTGGTCATCAAACATTTCATCGCCGGAGTTTCGCGAAATCCAGGGCGAAATGGCGCCGGTTCTGTCGGAATTCTTCACCAAGATTACGCAAAACGAAGCGTTGTTCGCACGTGTACAGACTGTTTATGAAAGCGACGAACTGGAAACGCTGGCGCCCGATGAGCAACGCCTTGTCTGGCTGACCTATGACGGCTTTGCGTCCAATGGCGCCACGCTGGAGGGCGAAGCGAAAGAACGGTATGGCGCGATTAACAAAAGACTAGCCGAGCTGCACACGAAATTTGCGAATAATGTTCTTGCCGACGAGGAAAGTTACGTCACGTTCATTTCGGCGGGCCAGCTTTCGGGCCTGCCGGCGTCTTTCGTAACGGCCGCTTCGGCAGCAGCTGTCGAGCGCGGTAAAGAGGGCGAATACGCGATCACCAATACGCGCTCGTCCATGTCCCCGTTCCTGACCTATTCAGACGAACGCGATCTTCGCGAAACGGTTTGGCGCACCTATTACAGCCGCGGCGACAATGGCGATGCGTTCGACAATAATGATCTTATAGCTGAGATTCTGGCGTTGCGTCATGAACGGGTCGGGCTCCTCGGCTACGAAAACTATGCCGCATGGCGGCTCCAGAACCGCATGGCGAAGACGCCAGCGCGAGCAATTGAGTTGATGGAACAGGTCTGGCCCGCCGCTGTCGCGCGCGTTCGCGAAGAAGTTGCCGAAATGCAGGCGATCGCCGATGAAGAAGGGGCGGGGATCACGATTGAGCCGTGGGACTATCGCTATTACATGGAGAAAGTCC
This sequence comes from Parvularculaceae bacterium, assembly GCA_021776465.1. GTDB lineage: Bacteria > Pseudomonadota > Alphaproteobacteria > Caulobacterales > Parvularculaceae > Hyphococcus. The sequence goes on along the minus strand of JAJFFU010000062.1, from coordinate 11,521 downwards.
GGCAGGCGAAATACGACCTGAACTCGGATGAAGTGAAACAATATCTACAGCTCGATAAATTGCGCGAAGCCATGTTCTTCGTCGCGGGCGAGTTGTTCAATTTTGAGTTCACGCCGATTGAGGACGGCTCGGTGCCGGTTTTTCACGAAGACGTGAAGGTCTGGGAAGTGACCGACAAAACGTCCGGCGAGCATGTGGGCTTGTGGTACCTCGATCCATTTGCGCGCACCGGAAAACGATCTGGCGCCTGGGCGACGAATTACCGTGGTTATGAGGATTATAACGGGCGGAAACAGAAACCGCTCTCTGCGAATAATTCAAATTTCGTCAAGGCGGCGGCCGGCGAACCGGTTCTGATTTCATGGGACGATGCGGAAACGTTTTTCCACGAATTCGGTCACGGATTGCATACGCTTTCTTCTAAAGCGCGCTTCCCGACGACAAATGGCGGCGTTCGTGACTACACGGAATTTCAGTCGCAATTGCTGGAGCGTTGGTTGTCGACGGATGAAGTGATCGATAATTACCTTGTTCACCATGAAACCGGCGAGCCGATGCCGGCTGACCTTGTTGCGAAAATCAAAGCGGCCTCGACCTTTATGCAAGGCTTTGAAACGGTCGAATATCTTGGTTCCGCCCTTGTCGATATGCGATACCATTCAATTGATCCGACCGGGATCGACCCTGACGCATTTGAACGCGAGACGCTCGCCGAGCTTGGGATGCCAAGCGAAATTGTCATGCGTCACCGAAGCCCGCATTTCGGCCATATCTTCTCAGGCGAAGGCTATTCGGCCGGATATTACGGATATATGTGGGCCGATGTGCTGACCGCGGACGCGGCCGAGGCCTTTGCCGATGCGCCGGGCGGGTTTTATGACAAGGACCTCGCCAACAGACTCGTCAATCACCTCTTTGCGCCGCGCAACTCGGTTGATCCGGCTGTCGCATATCGTGTCTTCCGCGGCCGCGATGCAACGATTGATGCGCTGATGCGCGATCGCGGCTTCCCGGTTCCAGACAGCGAATAAATTTTATGAAAGAGGGCGGGGCGTAATTACCCGCCCCACACGGCCTTGACGCGACGGTCGCGTCGACATCCGGTGCGGTAATATTTATATCGCACCGGGTTTTTCACATAATAGTCCTGATGATAATCTTCGGCGATCCAGAATTGATCGAGCGAACGAACGGGCGTCACGATCTCTTGCCCTAATTCTTCCGCGGCCGCGGAGATCGCAGCGTCGGCGTCGGCCTTTTCTTGTTCGTCTTGATAGAACACTGCCGTTGTATAAGCGTTGCCTCGGTCGCAAAATTGTCCGCCGGCGTCGAGCGGATCAATGTGGCGCAGGAAATAATCCGTCAGTTCTCTGAACGAAATCACGGACGGATCGTAAGGCGCGCGAACAACTTCAAGATGGCGGCCATGATTGCGGTAGGTCGGGTTTTGCATATCTCCGCCCGCATATCCGGAAACGACATCGCCAACGCCGGCGAGTTTTTCAAGGTCAGCCTCAACGCACCAGAAACAGCCGCCGGCAAAGACCGCCGTTTTAATTTGGGATGATGTCGCCGCATCGTGCGCCGGCGGTCTGGACTCTTGTGCGCATGCGGTTGCTGAAAGGGCAATAACGGCGGCAGCGATCGTAACGGTTGTTTTCATGGACGTGTTTCCCGGCGGTCTGATCAGCTACACATGCAGGCGGCGTACTTGGCCCGCTACCCCAGACAGGGAGTATTCACGTCAATTTTATCGAAATAAAGCGGCAATCTACGTAAATTGATTGGTCAGGTCTCCTTCTCAAGGAATATCGGCGTTGATTGGGTTCCAGCGGCGCAGTCCCGGCCAATATGCTCGCCGTTGCCAAGCCTCGATAAACCGGGTTATTTCGCCAGCGCCGCCAACGCCGCGCGGCGCTCGTTCGGAGTTATTGTCATGATCATTCGGTTCGGCGCCGTGAGCGCTATATTTGCATTGCTTCTCGCAGCTTGCGGTGGGCAGGAACCCGCAAAACCCGAAAACCAGAAAGAGGAAGCGATGTCTGCGTCTCCCTTCGCCGCCGCATTAGAAATCCCGGCGCCGTCCGTTGAAAAACGACCCGTTGAGATCACGCAACATGGTGTGACACGCACGGATAATTACGCATGGTTGCGTGATGCCGAATGGCAGCAGGTCTTGCGTGATCCATCGACCCTTGATGCTGACATCAGAGCGGCGCTGGAAGCAGAGAACGACTATTATCAGGCCGTCGCCGGCGATCTGGAACCTTTGCGCGAGGCGCTCTATTCAGAGATGCGCGGGCGCATCAAAGAGGCCGACACCGATGTGCCGACCCCGGATGGCGACTGGGCATATTCGCGCCGCTACCGCGATGGCGGAGAATATCCGCTCTATGTGCGCGCGCCCCGCAATGGCGGCGATGAGCAGATCATTATCGACGGCGATGCGGAAAGCGAAGGCAGCCCATTCTTTGACGTCGGATCAGTCGCGCACAGCCCTGACCACCGGTTCGCCGCTTATTCCGTCGATCGTCTCGGGTCTGAATATTTTGTCATCAAGGTTCGCGAAATTGCAACCGGTGAAGAATTGCCGGATGTGATTGAAAGCGCCGATGCATCCGGCGCCGCCTGGAGCGCCGATGCGTCCGGCTTTTTTTACGTGGAGCGCGACGACAATCAGCGCCCGGTCCGCGTCAAATATCATCGCCTCGGCGATAACACAGCCAACGACACGCTGATATATGAAGAGACCGATCCGGGGTTCTTTCTTGGCATCGGAAAAAGCCAGAGCGGTGAATATGTTTTTGCCGCGTCGGTCAGCCAGACGACGAGCGAGTACAGAGCGATCTCCGCACATGACCCGCTTGCCGCGCCCGTACTGATCGCCCCGCGTGAAAATGGCGTGGAGTACGACGTTGAACACCATGGCGAAGATTTCTACATCCGCACCAATGCCGATGGCGCTGTCGATTTCAAGATCGTAAAGACGCCGGTTTCCGCGCCGGGGCGCGAAAACTGGATCGACTGGGTTGTGCACGAACCGGGCCGAAATATTGCGCGCATTATCCTGTATAAAGACCATATTGTTCGCTATGAGCGGTCGAATGCGTTGCCCCGTATCGTCATATCAACGTATGACGGCGCGTCTCACGAAATCGCGTTCGATGAAGCAGCGTATAGTCTGGGCCTTAGTTCCGGATTCGAATACGATACGAATACGATCCGCTTTGCTTATGAATCCCCGTCTACGCCCGAACAGATTTTTGACTATGATATTGAAAACCGAAAACGCACGCTGCTGAAGACGCAAGAAGTGCCGAGCGGTCACGATGCGTCGCTTTACGTCGTCGAACGCGTGGATGCGAAAGCGGCAGACGGCGCAGTCGTGCCGGTTATTGTCCTGCGGCTGAAATCGACGCCGGTCGATGGCTCTGCGCCAGCGCTTCTTTATGGCTACGGGTCATATGGCGCGACGATACCCGACAGCTTTTCGACCAATATCCTGTCGCTGGTTGACCGGGGCGTTATTTATGCGCTCGCTCATGTCCGAGGCGGCGCCGCCAAGGGCCAGCAATGGTATCTTGACGGCAAGCTCGACAAGAAAATGAATTCGTTCACGGATTTCGCGGCCGCCGCCGATGCGTTGATTGCGCAGAAATTTACGTCGGAGAAGAAAATTGTCATCTATGGCGGCAGCGCCGGCGGATTGCTGGTCGGTGCGACGGTCAATCTGCGGCCGGAACTCTTCGCCGGCGTTATCGCCGCCGTTCCCTTCGTCGATGTTATCACAACCATTTCCGATGGCGATCTGCCGTTGACGCCGCCGGAATGGGAAGAGTGGGGCAACCCGATTACCAGCGCCGAGGAATATGGCTGGATCGCAGAGTACTCGCCTTATGAAAATATTCGCGATACGGATTACCCGCCGATCATGGCGACCGCCGGACTGACTGACTATCGCGTAACCTATTGGGAGCCGGCGAAATGGATTGCTCGTCTGCGCGATGATGCCCGTAGTGGTCCGTTCGTACTACGCATCAATATGGGCGCCGGCCACGGCGGCTCGGCGGCCCGGTTCGAACAACTCGATGAACGCGCCCATCTTTATGCGTTCGCGCTGAAAGCCTTGGGCAAGGCGGACGCGGAACCGGTCAAGCACGGCAAATAGGCCTATTTGGGCGGTCGTTTTCGAAATGACCGCCCGGCCCCGATGGCGTCCTTGCCGAAGCGATCCCGGATGGCGTCAATTGCGTGCTCCTGGGCGGCGATGCGCTCATTGTCCGAACCGAAAAGGTCACGTGTCGGGTTTGCGCCGTCCATCGATAAGCCGGAGAAACCGACGCCGATCAGCCGCCAGGCGCGTCCCGGCGCCGTCTCGTGCAGCATGCGCTTGGCGGCGGCGAAAGCCAATCGGGCCAGATTACTTGGCGCGTCGAGGGTCGTGCGCCGGGAAACCGTCTTGAAGTCATGTGATTTGAGTTTCAGCGTAATAACGCGGCCTTCAAAACTGCTGGCCTTCATGCGCGCAGAAACTTTCTCGCAAAGCTCCCAAAGAATATCTTCAAGGCGCTGCGGATCGGATATGTCGCTGTTGAACGTCGTTTCGGAAGAGACCGTTTTTGTATCGCGTTCCGGCTTTACGCGCCGCGCGTCCTTGCCTTGCGATAAACGAGAAAGGCGCAGGCCAAGCTCGCCATATCGGCGCGCCAGTTCGCCAGTATCCATTTTCTGTAACTGACCAACAGTCTTCAGCCCGTCGCTTTCGAGTTTGCGCGCCATCGCCTTGCCGACGCCCCAGATTGCGGTGACAGGCAGCGCAGCGAGAAAGTCCAAGGTCTCCTCGCGGCCGACGATCGAAAATCCTTGTGGTTTGTCGAGGTCGGAGGCGACCTTTGCCAGAAACTTGTTGTGCGACAGCCCGACAGATGCAGTGACGCCGACCTCGCGTTCGACGGCACGCTGTAGCCGGGCCAGCATCACCGCCGGCGGTGCGCCATGAAGCCGCTCTGTACCGGACAGGTCGAGGAACGCCTCGTCAATCGACAGCGGTTCCACCATCGGCGTCAGCGCCCGCATCATTTCTCGTATCTGGCGCCCGGCTTCGGCGTATTTCGCCATGTTTGGTTTGATCACAACGGCGTCCGGGCAGGCGGCTCTGGCTTTGAACATCGGCATCGCCGATCGCACGCCATAGGTGCGCGCAATATAACAGGCGGTTGAAACCACGCCGCGCACGCCGCCGCCGATCAGCACCGGTTTGTCGGCAAGGCTCGGATCGTCGCGTTTTTCGATTGCCGCATAAAACGCGTCGCAGTCGAGATGGGCGATCGTCAGGGACAGGAGTTCCGGATGGGAGATAACCTCGCCGTGGCCGCAGACGGCGCAGCGTCGCTCCCCGGCCTCAGCAGGTGATTCGCAGGCAGTGCAAAAAGAGGTCGCAAACCCCATGGCTTAACAAAAGGTTACCGGCGAACTGGCCAAAAACGGCGGCGCGCCATGCTTTCAGGATAAACAATCAATTAAGACCTTTGATGCAAAACATAAACAACGCAACGCCCGATTCGGCGTACGCGCCAGAGGTGTTAAAGCATGTTAATGTCCGCGATGGTGAAACCTGAAACGCCGGCAGCAACGAAAACGGTCCTCATTGTTGAGGATAACGAGCTGAACATGAAGCTGTTTCATGATCTGCTCGAAGCGCACGGCTATAATACAATTGAAGCGCGCACGGGACCAGAAGCTTTACGGCTGGCGACCGAACGACGCCCGGACCTCATCCTCATGGATATTCAGCTCCCGGAGGTATCCGGCCTTGAGGTTACACAAAAAATTAAGAATGATGAAGAATTGGTTGATATACCAATCATCGCCGTCACTGCTTTTGCGATGAAGGGCGACGAGGAACGTATCCGTCAAGGCGGCTGCGAAGACTATATTGCAAAACCCATATCGGTCAGCACTTTTCTTGAGAAAGTGAAAAGGTATTTAGACTAGGCTCCTGAAACATTCTGGTTAATCCCACACTCAGGGGGCTACATGACGGCGCGTGTACTAGTCGTCGACGATCTCGAACCGAACGTCAAACTGCTCGAAGCGAAATTGCGCGCCGAGTATTTCGATGTGCTTGGCGCTTTCTCCGGTCAGGAAGCGGTCGAAAAAGCGGTGTCTGAACAGCCCGACATTATCTTGTTGGATGTCATGATGCCGGGCATGGACGGTTTCGAGGCGTGTCGACGCATCAAGGCAAACCCTGAAACTACGCATATACCTATCGTCATGGTGACTGCGCTTGATCAGCAGGCGGACAGGGTTGCAGGTCTTGAGGCGGGCGCCGACGATTTTCTTACAAAACCGGTCGAAGATTTGGCGCTCTTTGCGCGCGTGCGCAGTTTGACGCGCCTTAAGATGATGACGGACGAATTGCGCGCTCGCTACGCAACCGGGAAAGGCCTCGGCGTTGTCGACAAGATTGACATCGACAAGCAGGCGGCCGACGCCCGCATTTTCCTCATCGACGACAATGAAGAGCAGATTGAGCGCCTGCAACGCACGCTTGGTGACAATTACGCCGTTGCTCACGAGACAGACCCGGAAGTGGCCCTTGGCCGTGCGCGATCGGGCGAATTCGATCTGATCATCGTCAATATGTCGCTTGAAGCGATGGACCCGCTGCGTCTTTGTTCGTCTATCCGTTCCTTTGATGAAACGAGACTGACGCCGATCCTGGCTGTCGTTCGCCAGGGCGATACGAGAAAACTCGTGCGCGCGCTCGATATCGGCGTCAACGACTACCTGACGCGGCCCGTGGACAAGAATGAATTGATCGCACGCGTGACAACCCAGTTGCGCCGGAAATATTATGTCGATCAGTTGCGATCTTCATTTCAGGCCAGTCTTGAGATGGCCGTGACGGACCAACTCACCGGGCTTTACAATCGCCGCTATCTTGCAAGCCACCTAACGGCAATGTTTGATCGTGCGTACTGGACCGGGCGCCCGCTGGCGGTTTTGATCCTCGACATCGACCATTTCAAAGTCATCAACGATACGCATGGCCATGACGTCGGTGACAAGGTCATCCAGGAATTTGCCGAGCGGATTTCACGATCTGTACGCGGGATTGATCTTGCCTGTCGGTATGGCGGCGAGGAATTCCTGATTGCCATGCCGGACACGGATGCAAGTTTCGCAGCTGTTGTTGCGGAACGGCTGCGTCATGAAGTTGCGACGGTGAAATTTGTCGTCAATGGCGCGCGCGACGAACTGGATGTGACCGCCTCTATCGGCATCGCGTCGACCGTCAACGGTCCGGAAGAGGATACGGCGCAAAAACTGATCAAGCGCGCCGACGAGGCGCTTTACGAAGCCAAGAACGCTGGTCGCAATCGCGTTATAAACCGGGCTGCATAACCTTAAGGCAGGCGTCGTACGATTTCTGGCGGTGAGGAAATAACCTCGGCGCTATCGCCGATGTTGATCGCGCCAGGAGTTTTGACCCGGCACAGAACGCCGCCGCGCCAGTCTTTCGCCAGCGCCTTCAACAGACCGGCGCGCGCTTCCTCCATTCGTTTGCACGGATGGGTTTGCATCGTGACCTCAAGGTCAACCGCGCCGATTCGGATCATCGCGCCGGGAGCGCGCGGCAGCCGAACTCCTTCAAGCAGCAAATTGGCGCGCCGTGTTTGCCATGGCAATTCGGTGAGCGGATCGGCCGGTGGATCAAGGTCAGCGCAGGCGGCGGCCCAATCCTCGGCGGCGATCACCGATACGATCCGGTCGGGCCATTTGCCGGCATGATCGCCTGCCAGCCCATCGACCTCGATGCGGACCGCCGGACGATCAACCATGGCGGCGTATCGGTCCGGCCTGATCGCGATCCCTGCCAGTTTTCCCACCATTAGCGCGGCTCGCTCCTTTGTCTGCGGGCGCAAAAAAGGCCGCCCAAAGGGCGGCCCGTCAGATCGGCGCTATCCAAAAGGGCGCCTTACTTGATCTTGCCTTCTTTGAATTCCACGTGCTTGCGCACGACCGGGTCATATTTCCGCATGACCATTTTCTCGGTCATGGTGCGCGTGTTCTTTTTGGCGACATAAAAGAAGCCTGTGTCCGCTGACGAATTGAGGCGGACCTTGACGGTGGTTGGCTTGGCCATCTCTTACTCCATTGGGCGCCCGAAAACGGGTATTCGCGCCGGTCGCGGCGAGCGGCGGAAATTACCCACCCGCGCCTTGATGTCAAGGCGTTTTGGCCTGTTTTGAGCGGGAATCCGCCCTGGAATGGCGTTCGTCGACGAGACAGCCCACCTCCAGGCCGCCAGCGCCGCGTCAGCTAGTCGCCAAACACCCGGCCGAAGATCGTGTCCACATGCTTGGTGTGCCAGCCGAGGTCGAACAGTGCGTCGAGTTCGCCGGCCGATAGCTTTGCCGCCACGTCCTTGTCCGCCTTGAGAAGGTCGAGAAACGCCGCTTCGCCGCGCCAGGCGGGCATGGCGTTGCGCTGAACCCATGAATAGGAATCCTCGCGGCTCGCGCCGGCCTGGGTCAACGCCAGCAACACCCGCTGCGAAAAGATGAGACCGCCAAGCTTGTCGAGATTGGCCTGCATTTGCTCGGGATAAACGACGAGATTTTCGATGACGCCGGCAACGCGCTGAAGCGCGAAGTCGAGATGCACGGTTGCGTCCGGCGCGATGCCGCGCTCGACGGATGAATGGGAAATATCGCGCTCATGCCACAGCGCCACGTTTTCCATCGCCGGCATGGCGCACATGCGCACCAGCCGGGCAAGACCGGTCAAGTTTTCCGTCAGGATCGGGTTGCGCTTATGGGGCATGGAGGAGGAGCCTTTTTGCCCCTTGGAGAAAAACTCCTCCGCCTCCAGCACTTCGCTGCGTTGCAGATGACGGATCTCGACCGCGAGCCGTTCGATGGATGACGCGATAACGCCGAGGGTTGCGAAATAGGCGGCGTGGCGGTCGCGCGGGATGACTTGCGTCGAGACGGGCTCAACGCCAAGGCCCAACTTGTCAGCAACATAAGCTTCCACTGACGGGTCGATATTGGCGAAGGTGCCGACAGAGCCGGAGAGCGCGCAGACGGCGATTTCCGCGCGCGCCGTTACGAGGCGTTGGCGGGCGCGTTTGAATTCGGCGTAAAATGTCGCGAGCTTGATACCGAACGTTGTCGGCTCGGCGTGAATGCCGTGGCTGCGCCCGACGCAGATCGTATCTTTGTGCTCAAGGGCGCGTTTCTCCAGCGCCGCGAGGAGGCGATCTAGACCGGTAAGCAGAATGTCGCTCGCGCGCGCCAGTTGCACCGACAGGCAAGTGTCCAACACATCAGAAGACGTCATGCCCTGATGCACGAACCGCGCTTCGGGGCCGATCAGTTCTGCAAGATGGGTGAGGAACGCAATGACGTCGTGTTTTACTTCGCGTTCGATTTCATCGATGCGGTCGGCGTCAAACTTCGCGTCCTTGCCTTTTTCCCAGACGATTTGCGCCGCTTCCTTCGGAATAACGCCAAGCTCGGCCATGGCGATGCCCGCATGGGCCTCGATCTCAAACCAGATCCGGTATTTCATCTCCGGCGACCAGATATCGGCCATCTCAGCGCGCGCATAACGGGGTATCATTGCCAGTCTCCTCTTCGCGCGACGGCGTAGGCGGGAGGCGGCGGAATGTCAAAGGCCGGCGGGATGTAGGGCGGGTTGAACCGAAGGCGATACCCGCCAGATTAATTTGCGCGAGCATTTTATTCTGGCAAGATGTCTTGATGCCGAATTATCGCCGTCTCTATGTTCCTGGCGGAACCTATTTTTTCACGGTAAATCTGCGAAACCGGTTGAGACCAATCCTGATCGATCGGATCGCCGAATTGCGTGCGTCATGGCGGGAATTGGGACGGCTGCATTCATTCGAAACGATTGCCGTCGTCGTTTTGCCGGACCATCTGCATTTCATCTGGGCGTTGCCGGCTGGCGATGATGATTTCCCGACGCGTATCCGGCTGCTCAAATCCGGTTTTACCCGACGATTGCCAACATCGTTGAAATCAGATGGGCGCAAAGGCGAACGCAATATCTGGCAGCGTCGATATTGGGAACATTGCATAAGGGACGAAGACGATCTTTCGCGTTGTGTCGATTACATTCACTTGAACCCGGTGAAACACGGCTTTGTCAGCGACCCGGACGACTGGCCATATTCCACATGGCATGACTGGAAAAAGGAATTTGGCCGACCGATAAACACGTCACCCGAAAACTGGAACACTGCGCATCTTGGAGAGGACTGATGGCGGGTATCGCTGACGCTCAACCCGCCCTACGCTTGCTGAGAAAACAGACAGAAAAACTGCCAATCCTCCGGCAATTGTTTGTGTGCAAATAATATGTTCGACATTAAACATGTAGGGCGGGTTAGCGAAGCGTAACCCGCCGTGCCGTTATCTAGAATGGTGGGTTACGCCTGCCGCTTAACCACTTACCACTCCAAAATAACTTTCCCCGACTGCCCCGAGCGCATCACGTCGAACCCATCCTGAAAGTCATCAATGGAAAAGCTGTGGGTCAGGATTGGCGACAGGTCGAGGCCGCCTTGCAGCATCGCGCCCATCTTGTACCAGGTTTCGAACATGCGCCGGCCGTAGATGCCTTTGATGTCGAGGCCTTTGAAGATGACTTTGTCCCAGTCGATCCCGGCGCCGTTGGGCATGATGCCGAGGAGGGCGACCTTGCCGCCATGGTTCATCGTATCGAGCATCGACTGAAACGCCGAGACGACGCCGGACATTTCAAGGCCAACGTCAAAACCTTCCGTCATGCCGAGATCGGCCATGACGTCCTTCAGGTCGGTTTCGGCGACGTTGACGGTGCGCGTTGCGCCCATTTTTTCGGCGAGGCCTAGGCGGTAATCGTTGACGTCGGTGACGACCACATGGCGCGCGCCGACAAATTTGGCGATCGCCGCGGCCATGATGCCAATGGGCCCGGCGCCGGTGATCAACACATCCTCGCCGACAAGATCGAAGGCCAGCGCCGTGTGGGTCGCGTTGCCATAGGGGTCGAAGATCGCGCCCATATCGTCGGACACATCGTCGGGCAGGCGATAGACGTTGAACGCCGGCACGGCGACATATTCCGCGAACGAGCCCGGCCGGTTGACGCCGACGCCCATGGTGTTGCGGCAGAGATGGCGCTTGCCGCCGCGGCAATTGCGGCAATGGCCGCAGGTGACGTGGCCTTCGGCCGACACCCGGTCGCCGACTTTGAAGGTCGCGTGTTCGGGATGAACTTCCGATCCGATATCGACAACCTCGCCGGAAAATTCGTGGCCGACGGTCATCGGTACAGGGATCGTTTTCTGCGCCCATTCATCCCAGTTATAAATGTGGACATCGGTGCCGCAGATCGCCGACTTTTTCACTTTGATCAGGACGTCATTAGGGCCAATAGTCGGCCGCGCCGTATCAGCGAGCCAGATGCCTTCTTCGGCCTTTGCTTTCATCAGGGCTTTCATCAG
>JAJFFU010000061.1 GCA_021776465.1 Parvularculaceae bacterium | reverse complement strand
GCGAATGATTGTGCTCGGCCTTTTGTCAATTGGGCTGCGCTACGGATTTGAGATGGAGAAATTTGTCGACGACACAGAATTGCGCCGATGGGCGGCAATCGGGATGTCAACGATATACAAAACCCTCAAAGACCTGACGCGCGATGGCGCGGTGACGGCGAAGAAAGAGGCCGGCGGCAAAGGTCCGAAACGCACCGCATTTAAACTGACACCAAAGGGCAAGCGCGAGTTCAATGCGCGCGTCGCAAACGCGATGCGCTCTGATGCTTCGGTTTATTCCGATCGTATCGCCGGTCTCGTTTTCGTCCCATCATTGCCCAAAAAGGACGCGAACGCAGCGCTAACGGCCTGCGAAAACGGACTTGCCAAAGCCGATTCCATTCTCGCCGCGCAGCTTAAACAGCATCGACAAGACGCCGTCGCCAATGCCGTCATCACATATTACAGGGACGTTTATCGCGCCGAGAAAAAGGCGCTTGGAGCCGTAAAGAAGGCCATATCGCAACGGTGATTTCAGGGCGTTGTTATTCGCCAACGGTCAATTCCAACCCTAAGCCCGTTCGCCCCGCAGCCGCGCGCGCGCTTTGTCAGCGCCGATCAGCGGGAAGAGCGCGGCCATCTCCGGTCCATGCGGCTGACCGGTGAGCGCAAGGCGCAGCGGCATGAAAAGCTTCTTGCCCTTGGCGCCGGTTTTTTCTTTCAGCGCGTTTGTAAGGGCGCCCCAGCTGTCGGCGTCGAGCACATCGGGCACAAGTGCGGCGGCTTCGTCGGTAAACGCCTTGTCTTCAATGACGGGTTCGATCGCGGCGGTAATAATAGTCGCCCATCGCGCAACGTCGCTTAAGCGCGTGATGTTGCCGCGCACTGCGAGCCACAACGCTTCGTCGACGCTATACGCCGACAACCGATCGGCGACGGCGTCATAATCCGTATCATGAAGAAGCTTTCCGTTGAGCGCTTCGAGCTCGGCCATATCAAACCGCGCCGGCGCACGCCCGACACGGTCGAAGTCGAAGGATTTCGCGAGCGCCGCAAGGTCCGCCACCGGAACGACCGGATCAGCGGTGCCGAGTTTGGCGAGCAGGCTCGTAATCGACGCTGGTTCGAGCCCGGCCTCGCGCATGGCTTCGATGGAGAGCGAGCCGAGGCGCTTTGACAATCCCTCGCCTTCCTTGCCGACGAGCAATGAGTGATGCGCAAACGCCGGCGGTTCGCCGCCCAGCGCCTTGAAGATTTCGATCTGCACGCCCGTATTGGTGACATGGTCTTCGCCGCGCATGACATGGGTGATCCCAAGGTCGATATCATCAACGCAACTTGGCAACGTATAAAGATACATGCCGTCTTCGCGGATCAGCACCGGGTCTGAAACACTTGCCGTATCGACGGTCGTTTCGCCGCGAATAAGATCTGTCCAGGCAACGGGCTTTTGCGAAAGTTTAAAGCGCCAATGCGGCTTGCGCCCCTCTGCTTCCAGTTTTGTCCTGTCGGCATCCGATAGATCGAGCGCACCGCGATCATAGACCGGCGGCAGGCTGCGCGCGCGCTGCAGTTTTCGTTTGCGGTCAAGATCGTCTGACGTCTCGTAGCAGGGATAGAGCAGACCCGCCTCGATGAGCCGTTCTTTCGCGGCGTCGTAACGCGCGAACCGATCCGACTGGTTGGCTGTATCGTCCCAGCTTAGTCCTAGCCATTCAAGGTCGCGCTTGATGGCGTCCTCATAGTCTTTCGTCGATCGCTCCTGATCCGTGTCGTCAATGCGCAGGACAAATTTGCCGCCGTCCCGGCGCGCGAGCAGCCAGTTCCACAAAGCAGCGCGAACATTGCCGACATGAAGTTTGCCGGTCGGAGACGGCGCAAAACGGACGGTGGGGGCCATGGGACACTTCTGGTTTGAAAAGATGACGCCTTAGCCGAGCGGGTCGGACCGGTCAAACACTCGTCTGCGCCAGCGCCCGTTAGGCTGTCAGACAGCGCCGGCAACGAGCCCGCTGTCGATGAGAACTGGCTTATAGGATTTGTGCGTCATCGCCAGAATGTCCGCATCGGTCAGGTCAGGATTTGACGCTTTGGCGCGGGCGATGACCCGCTCGGCGCCGGCCCGGTCACCGTCCTGAAGGCGTAGCGCCGCCAGCGCGCCATAGGCCGGCCGGAACTTGGGATCGAACTGGTTGACGCGGCGCAGCGTTTCACGCGCCTCGTCAAACGACCCCAGCGCCGCTTTCGCTTGCGCGAGCCCGTACATCCACAAGGCAAGACCCGGCTGTTGCGGGCTGATCCTGATCGCGGCCTGCATATATTCGATCGCATCCTGCGGGCGATCAAGCATGAGATGAGCCCAACCAAACGCAGCGACCGCCTGCGCATTCGAGGGATCAATTTCAAAAGCGCGGTCCAGCAATTCAAAACCCAGTTCGACCTCGCCGACATCACACAATGCGCAGCCGGCATATCCCAGCACATCCGAGGCATGCCCTTCGAACGAGACAGCGCGCTCAGCCAGCGCCACGACCTCATCGCGGATAACGCTATGGGGCGTCGTCGTCAGACCAAATTGCGCGGCGACGCCTTTGAAAAGCGCGAGCTGGCTAATGGCCGGGGCAAACTCGTCGTCGATCTCAAGCGCCTGTTCGAGCAAACCAACCGCTTCGGCGAGCGTTGCGTTGTTCCACCCCTTTTGCGCCATCAATGACTGCGCTTTTTTGAGGAGATCCATTGCCGTGGGGTTAGCGGTTGCCCGCGCCTCAAGACGGCGCACTTCGGCGAGATTGATTTCCGAACCGAGGTGGTTGACGATCTGTGCAATGAGATCGTTTTGCAGGTCCAGTAATGCCGTATACGGTTTGTCGAATCGAAGCGCCGCAATATGACCGCCGGAGCGCGCGTCTATGAGCTGTGCTGTAATGCGCACGTTGTCGCCGGCGCGCCGAAGGCTTCCTTCCAGAACGTAAGCGACGCCAAGCTCTGCATGAAGCTGATCGGGCGACATTTTCTTTGCGGCGCAAACATTGGCCGATGTTCGCGAGATCACGAAATAACCGCGCACCCGGGCAAGCTGCGTCGTCAGATCCTCATGGATCGCCACAGCCAGCACTTCATCCGCGGGATCGGTTGAGATGGTTGCGAACGGCAGGACGATCAGCGACACGTCGGGGTTGGCATGACGCTCGCGGATCGCCGCCGCCATTGGCGTTTCGACTACCAGTTTCTGCGCATTCGCCGGTTCGTCGCTGACGCAAGCGGCGACAAGGGATGCGATCACATCGGTGTCCGGCGCACCGGACCAGGCCGATATGTCCTGCGCGTGATACTGCATATAGCCAAGCGGCGGCTCGGCGCCGTCGAGACTGATCGCCTTCAGCTTTCCCTGCCGCGCGGCAATCGTCGCCTCGTCGCGCACCCAGCGCGACTTCACCGATGTCTGCGACCAGCAAACGACGACGGCGCCCGCATCATTCAGTTCGCGCTCGATCTCGGCGGAAAATTCGTCGCCGCTGCGCATATGCTGGTCCCACCAGACGGTGAGGCCGTGCGCCGCCAGCGCCTTTGCGAGCGGCGTCACGCGGGCAAGATCATCACGGGCGTAGGAAAGGAAAATATCGGCCATAGATGGCCAGCATACATGGGCCCGGCGGGCGCACAAAGCGACGGTCTACCGATCCCGCCAGCCATTGGTGATCGGATAGCGCCTGTCACGGCCGAAACTGACCGCCGAAACTTTAGGGCCCGGCGGCGCCTGACGGCGTTTATATTCGGCGACATAGACGAGGTGCTCCATGCGGCGCACAATTTTTTCGTCATACCCCAACGCAACGATGTCGCTGACGGACATTTCTTTTTCCACCAGCGCTTCGAGAACCGGATCGAGAATGTCGTAGGGCGGCAAACTGTCATCATCGCGCTGATCGGCGCGCAATTCGGCGCTTGGCGCCTTGGTGATGATCCGTTCAGGAATGACCTGACCTTTCGGCCCTTTCAAATCCGGCGCATGATACTCATTGCGCCAACGGCAAAGCGCGAAAACATCGCTCTTCCAGAGATCCTTGAGCGGATTATACCCGCCATTCATATCGCCATAGAGTGTTGCGTAGCCGACCGACATTTCCGACTTGTTGCCCGTCGTCAGCACCATGTCTCCAAACTTGTTCGACAACGCCATCAACATGACACCGCGCAGACGCGACTGAATGTTTTCTTCTGTTGTGTCGGTCTGCGTTCCTTGAAACGCCTCGGACATCATCGTTTCAAACGCAGCGACACCCGGTTCAATCGTAATAGTCCGATAGGAAACGCCCAACAAATCTGCACAGTTTGCAGCATCCTCGAGGCTTTCCTCGGACGTGTAGCGCGACGGCATCATCACGCAGTTGACCGCGTCCGCGCCGAGGGCATCGACTGCGATCGCCGCCGTCAGCGCTGAATCTACGCCGCCGGAAAGCCCGATAACGACCCCCTTGAACTGGTTGCGCGTGACATAGTCGCGAACCGCCATCGTGACCGCGCGATAGACCATTTCCTCATCGCCGACCCAGTCGCCGCGCGGACCATCAACACACACAACCGCATTATCGCGGCGTTCCCACCTTGTCAGGAAAAGGCCTTCAGTGAATTGCGGACAGCGATGCAAGACGGCGCCGTCGGCCGCCATGACAAAGCTTGCGCCGTCAAACACCACCTCGTCCTGCCCGGCGATCTGGTTGACGAACACGAGCGGCAGTCCGCAGGCGCGCAACCGATCGCGCGCCGCGCCAACCCGTTCGTTGAGCGCCGTTTCCCGAAATGGCGAACCGTGCGGAACGATAAAAAGCTCTGCGCCATTGTCGCATAAATGCTCGCCGGGTCCCGGCAGCCACATATCTTCACAGATCATGAGGCCGATTTTGAACCCGTTGATGTCCACCGGTTGCGGCAGTTCCGGACCGGACGCGAAGCGGCGCGGTTCATCGAAGACGCCATAGTTTGGAAGGTGCGATTTAAATCGAACCGCCTCGATGCGCCCGCCGTGCAGGACAATACCCGCATTATAAAGATGGGGGCCGTCGCGCCATGGAACACCGATGATAACTGCCGGACCGCCGTCGGCCGTATCTTCGGCGAGCGCTTGCGCTGCGTCGCGACAGGCCCGCTGGAATGACGGTTTCTGAACGAGATCTTCCGGCGGATAACCACTGATGAAAAGTTCTGAAAACACCACCAGATCGGCGCCGACGGTCGCCGCATCGGCCCGCGCTGCACGCGCGCGCGCAAGATTGCCGCCAATATCGCCAACGATTGGCGAAACCTGAGCAATGGCGATGTTCAATTTATCCGTCATCAGGCCCGACGATTGGCGCGGCGTACGATTATTGCGACGCCGCCGCTTCGACTACGTCACAGATATAATCGACTTGATCCGGTGTTAAATAGGGATGCATGGGCAGGGCGAAAATTTCTTTGGCGACAGCGTTGGTCGCCGCAAGGGTTTCGTCTGGCGCAAACTCCGCGAAGGCCGGCATTTCGTGCAGCGGCGTCGTATAATAGATCGCCGTCGGAACGCCCATTTTATTGACCTGCTCAACAACGGCGTCACGATTTTCAACGCAAAGCGAATAATAGGCGCAGCCCGATTGCGCGCCAGATAAATGCTGTTGCGGGCGCGCTATTGAAGATAAACGCGCATCGTAAGTTTCGGCGATTTGCCGTCGCGCCGCCAACTCATCGTCGAATATCGCGAGCTTTTCGAGCAGCACTGCCGCCTGAAACGTATCCATGCGCCCGTTAAAGCCGACACGGACGGAGGTTTTGCGTTCATTGTCTGTGCCGTGCCAACGGATGGACATCCACTCGTCAATGTCGTCGGCGTCCTGCGTAAAAACGGCGCCGGCGTCGCCATAAGCGCCCAGCGCTTTGCCCGGAAAAAAACTGGTCGCGGTTGCGGGCGCAAGGTTACCGACGAGACGGTTGTTAAACACACCGCCAAAGCTCTGCGCGCCGTCAGAAAGAACCGACAAGCCTTCGTCCGAAGCAATCTTGGCGATCGATGTGTAATTGGCCGGCGAACCAAACATATCGACCGGAATCAACGCGCGCGGCGTCAATTCGCCTTTCGTGCGAATTTCGGCGATCTTCTTTTTCAGATCTACCGGATCCATATTGAAAGTCGCCGGATCAATATCGACGAACACCGGCGTTGCGCCCGTAACGAGCACGGCGTTTGCCGTAGCGTTATAGGTGAATGACGGAATAAAAACGGCATCGCCCTGTTTCACGCCGAGCGCGAAAAGCGGAATGATCAGCGCCGCCGTACCGCTGGCGCAGGCGACCGCCGCCGCAGCGCCCGTTCGTTCAGCCAGTAATGCTTCCAGTTCCTCGATCTCGGGACCGGCAATATACCGACCGTGGTCGAGCACCGCCTGAAGGCGGTGTTCAATAGCGGGACGAATGCGTCGCTGCTGGGCCGCAAGATCAATGAAAGATATCCGCCCCTGGCGAGATTCAGCAGCTAGCGAAATATTGGCGACCCCGTTCATTTGCGCACCCGTTTGCGCAGATCGATATCGCCCGCCGACTCAATGCCAGCGGCCAGCTCGATATTCCGCGCCCATTCTACCGTTTCGGCGGCGTCTTCACCGCTCACACCCAGGGTTTTACCGCAGCGAACGCCATTTGCGAAGAGTTCGGCGCCGTAAGCAAGCGGGTCACGCACCGCCAGCGGCGCCTCGCCAGCGTCGAATACTGATGAAATCGACGTATTCGTCGTATTTGACAGGGTTCGGCGGATGAAATCGAAATCGATCACCCCGTCATCATAGACAATGGTCATGCGTCGTTCCGACGCCTTCGCCGATCGGCGCGCGTTCAGCACGGCCAAGGTTCCGGTCGACAGGAACAATTCCGCAGCGACCTTTTCGGCATTTCCTTCGGCGGATACATTCAACAGATCAGCGCCCGTCATGCACCGGATCAGATCGATATCATGAACCATGAGATCGAATACGGCCGAGACGTCGCCGCACCGGCCGGTGAACGGAACATGCCTGACGCACTCAATACGCTGCGGCGGCCTGACCCGCGAAAACAGACCAATTGCCTCGCAGACATAACGCTCTTGATGGCCGGCTTGGAGAATGAGACCTTTTTTGCCAGCCAGATCGGCAAGCGCGCGCGCCGCCGCTGCACTGGCGGCGACAGGCTTTTCGATAAAGACGTGTTTGCCTGCGTTTAACGCCGCCTCGCCCAATTCGAAATGCTTTACGGCCGGCGCGGCGATAACAACGCCGTCTACGCCGCTCAGAAAAGCGTCATAATTATCGAAAGCTGACGTCGAGAACTTCGCAGCCAGCGCTTCAGCGCGCGCCGCATCCGTATCATAGACGCCACGCAGGACAGTGTCCGCGAGGGCGTCAATTTTTGCAGCGTGGTAGGAACCGAATACGCCAGCTCCGGCAACGCCCAACTTTACTACCGTCACGCGACACTCCGTTCGGCTTGCCGGGGGTCAGGGTGATGATCGGTAACTCGCCGCCCGGACCGAGATTGACGCCATACTGATTAAACGCGACGGATGCTAGATACCGTCAGTGGTCGATATTCAAACTATATTTCGCCCTGTTGCACCGAAGTCGCAAGCGTGCTGCCAGGGCTTATTCTAGGTCCGAATTTCTTTGAAACGATCCGCCAGAATGTAAGCCAGTTCAAGGGATTGTGTCGCGTTCAGGCGAGGATCGCAATGGGTGTGGTATCGCGATGACAGGTCAGCCTCAGAAATCGCCTGTGATCCACCTAAACATTCCGTCACATTCTGACCGGTCATCTCAAAATGAACGCCGCCCGGATAGGCCCCCTCCGCGCGACAAACATCAACAAATGTATTCACCTCGGACAGGATTGCGTCGAACGGGCGGGTTTTATACCCGCTGGACGCCTTGATGGTGTTGCCGTGCATGGGATCGCAAGACCAGACAACCTGACGACCTTCGCCCTCGATCTTTCGCAGCAGCGGCGGCAGTCCCTTGGCGGCGTTTTCCGCGCCGAACCGGGCGATCAGGACAATGCGGCCGGCTTCATTTTTCGGATTCAGAATATCGAGGAGGGTCAGCAATTCGTCCGGCTCAAGCGAAGGTCCGCATTTGACGCCGATCGGATTTTCAACGCCGCGGCAAAACTCGACATGGGCGCCGTCCGGCTGGCGTGTGCGGTCGCCGATCCACAACATATGCGCGGACGTATCGTACCAGTCGCCGGTTGTGGAATCGACGCGCGTCATCGCCGTTTCATAACCGAGTAACAGCGCTTCATGGCTGGTGTAAAAATTCACTTCCCGAAGGGCGCGAATATCCTCGCCCAACACGCCGCACGCTTCCATGAAAGTGAGCGCTTCGGAAATTTTGTCGGCAAGCACGCGGTAGCGGTCTTCCTGAGCATTACCCGATACGAATTCCAGGTTCCATTTATGAACGTTGCGCAGATCGGCGTAGCCGCCATTTGCAAACGCACGGATGAGATTGAGGGTCGACGCCGCCTGGCCGTAGGCTTTTAACAATCGCTGCGGATCGGGCGCGCGCGCGTCCGCCTCAAACTCCTGGCTGTTGATGTTGTCGCCGCGATAGCTCGGCAGGGTGACGCCATCAATCGTTTCGATCGGTGATGATCGCGGTTTGGCAAACTGACCGGCGATACGCCCGACTTTGACGACCGGCAACGCGGCGCCGAAGGTCAGCGCCACGGCCATTTGAAGCAGGACCCGGAAGGTGTCGCGAATATTGTTAGGATGAAATTCCTTGAAGCTTTCAGCGCAATCGCCGCCCTGAAGCAGAAATGCTTTGCCAGCGGCGACGTCAGCAAGAGAAGCCCTCAGCCGGCGCGCCTCACCGGCAAAAACCAGCGGCGGATAGGACGATAATTCCGCCTCGACCGCCGCAACAGCGGCAGGATCGGGATAATCGTCCGGAATATGGCGGGCCGGTTTTTCGCGCCAACTATCGCGTGTCCATGTCATAAGTCTTCTCTTGCAAAAGGCCTGCCCCCTCTATCAAGCG
>JAJFFU010000007.1 GCA_021776465.1 Parvularculaceae bacterium | reverse complement strand
AGCGTGTGGTCGGTGTTCATGCCGATACCGAAGCGCATGCGCAGCACACGCTCCTCGCGCGGTGTCAGCGAGGCGAGTACGCGCGTTGTGGTCTCGCGCAGGTTCGACTGAATTGCCGCATCGATCGGCAGGATCGTATTCTTGTCCTCGATGAAATCGCCAAGATGTGAGTCTTCTTCGTCGCCAATCGGCGTTTCGAGGGAGATCGGCTCCTTGGCGATCTTCATCACCTTGCGGACTTTTTCCAGCGGCATGGACAATTTTTCCGCCAGCTCTTCCGGCGTCGGCTCGCGGCCGATTTCATGCAGCATCTGGCGCGAGGTGCGGACGATTTTGTTGATCGTCTCGATCATGTGCACCGGAATACGGATCGTGCGCGCCTGGTCGGCAATCGAACGGGTGATCGCCTGACGGATCCACCACGTCGCGTAAGTCGAGAATTTATAGCCGCGGCGATATTCAAACTTATCGACCGCTTTCATCAGGCCGATATTGCCTTCCTGAATGAGGTCAAGGAATTGCAGGCCGCGGTTCGTATATTTTTTGGCGATGGAAATCACGAGGCGCAAATTCGCCTCGACCATTTCCTTCTTGGCGATGCGCGCTTCGCGTTCGCCTTTCTGGACCATGGAAACGATACGGCGGAAGTCAGTGACGGTAAGGCCGGTCTCGGTCGCGAGGTTGCCGATCTCTTCGCGAATGTTCGTTATCTGACGTTCGGCTTTGGTGACAAAATTCTGCCAGCCTTTGCTCGTCTTTTTGCCAATGCGCTCAAACCATTCCGGGTCGAGTTCGGCGCCAATATATTCGGACAGAAATTCCTGACGATTGACGCCAAAGGAGTCAGCCAGACGCACCAGTTTGCCCTCAAGCGCCATCAACCGGCGGTTGATGTCGTAAAGCTGCTCGACAAGCGCTTCGATCCGCTGATTGTTGAGGCGCACCCGGCGCACGCGCTCGACGATATCTTTCTGCAGTTTCTTGAAGCGCCGCGTCTGCGAGGCGGTGAGGTCCGCGCCCTGACGCTGCTCTTCAATCATGATGTCTTGCAGGCGGCGCAGTTTTTTGTAGTCCGACGAAATTTCATCGAACCGGTCCATCACGCCGTCGCGCAATTCCGCTTCCATGGCGGAGAGCGACAAGGCGCCTTCGTCAAAATCTTCTTCTTCGTCGTCGGTGGCGGCTTCGGCCTCGGCCTTTTCGGCCTCTTCTTTATGAACGCGCTCGGCGACGTCCGGTTGCGTCATGTCCGGGCGCGATTCCGGTCCGCCGCCATAAGTCGCGTCGAGGTCAATAATATCACGTAGGAGGACGCGGCCCTCCATCAATTCTTCGCGCCAGACGGTGATGGCTTCGAATGTCAGTGAGGATTCGCACAAGGCGCGGATCATGGTTTCGCGACCGGCCTCGATGCGCTTGGCGATCGCGATCTCGCCTTCCCGCGACAACAGCTCGACGGTGCCCATTTCGCGCAGATACATGCGCACGGGATCGTCGGTCCGGTCTGCGGACGAACTTGTGTTCGTTGTGACGACTTGCCCGCCCTTGGCGGTGTCTTTTGTGGCGACAGCTTTCGACTTCGACGCGGCGGCGGGTTTATCGCCGTCGCTCTCCGCCTCGTCATCGTCTTCCTCATTCTCGACGACGTTGATGCCCATCTCAGAGAGCTGGGCCATGATGTCTTCGATTTGTTCGGACGAGACTTCTTCCGACGGCAGAACTTTGTTCAATTCGTCGTAGGTGACAAAGCCGCGAGACTTTGCGGATTTGAGCAGTTTTTTGACGTCCGCATCCGACAGATCGAGGATTGGTCCGTCGGACGCATCCGTCGCTTCGGGCTGCTGTTTTTTCGCCGCCGCTTTTTTCGCCATCGTTTGAATACCTTTTATCGCTCGAATTTTTTCGAGACGCTTTGTTTCATTCGTTCGCGTACGGCATCGAGACGTTCCTGGTCGCCGCCGTCTCCAGTGTCTGCGTCACCCGCCCGGTTCACATTCACGAGTTCTTCGCGCGCCGCCGCCGCCGCTTTCCATCCTTCATCGCCGCTGGTGAATATCCGAGACGCCGACCTCGCCACCTCCTGTTTGAGCGTCGATTCATACAGGTGATGGGCCAGAGCATTGAGAAATCCCTGCTCGGCCTCGTCTATCTCGGTTTCGGGGCGGAGGAAACGATGTTTCGAGAGCTCGGGGTCATTAAGGACCCGCTCCAATGAACCTGCCGCGCCGGAAGCCGTGAGATGGCTTTTCAACCCCGCTCTGTCAAGGCCGGGATCGGTTGAAAATGCCGTTAAAACGGCGCTCAGCAACGCCTGAAGCGATAAATCCGTGAGTTCCAGCTCCAAAAACGCCGATTCCTGGCGATCTATCAACGCGGGATGATTGATCCCGGCCAGCACCAGGGCGGCCTCGCGCCGCCAGGAGGCAGGCGGGCCGCGCCGTTTCAAGCCGGGGCTGGGCCGTGGGGGCTCTTGAAACCGAAAGCCCTGACGTCCCCTCGCCCGGTCCCCGCCGCCGCTGCGCCACGGATTTTGCCGGGCCGGCGCCTGTCGGCGCTTCTGGCTGAATTCGGCATCAAGCCGGTCGGCCAACTCGCCGCCATAGGCGTTACGAACATCTTTGTCGGCGATATTTTTAACAAGGTCGCGCAATTGCGCGCGAAACGCCGCGCGTCGTTCCGGCGTATCGAGCGGCCGGATTGCCCGCTCCCTGTCCCAAAGAACATCGACAAGCGGCCGCGCCTTGGCAAGAACAGCGTCGAACGCCGCCCGGCCGCCATCGCGAACGAGATCGTCCGGGTCCTGACCATCAGACAGAAAAACAAAGTTGAGCGACTTGCCCGGCTTCAATAGCGGCATCGCGCGATCGACTGAACGGTGCGCAGCGCCGACGCCGGCCTTGTCGCCGTCAAAGCAAAGCACCGGCTCGTCCGACGCACGCCATAGAAGGGCAAGCTGGTCCTCCGTCAGCGCCGTGCCGAGCGGCGCAACCACATGTTTAACGCCCACGCCCCAGAGCGCGATGACGTCCATATAGCCTTCGCAAACAACAAGCGGCGCTTTTGCCTCGGCGGCGGCCCGGCGTGCCGCGTCGAGGCGGTATAGGACAGAACTTTTGTGAAAGAGCGGCGTTTCCGGCGAGTTCAGATATTTGGCGCGCGCATTCGGATCGAGCGCACGCCCGCCGAAAGCAATTACGCGATTGCGCGGGCCATGGATCGGAAACATGATCCGTCCACGGAACCTGTCGAACGTCGCGCCGCCATCGTCCGGCTTGATCACGAGCCCGGCCTCAATCAACACATCATCGGCGAACCCCTTATTGATAAGGTGGTCCCTGAGTTCGGCCCGGCCCGACGGCGCAAACCCAATCATAAACTCGTTGATCTGTTCGTCCGTCACGCCGCGGTCCTTTAAATAGTCCAGCGCGCCGCGACCCTGATTGCGATGTAAAGACTTTTGAAAAAAGTCCGCCGCCGCCTCGCAAGCTTCGGCAAGACCTTTAATCTGTTGCTCGCGCGCCGCGTCCTCCGGCGACGATTTCGGCAGGTCCAGGCCCGCATCGGAAGCGAGGCTTTCCACCGCCTCCGGAAACGACATGCCCTGTGTCTCGATCAGGAAGGTGATGATGTCGCCGTGGTTCTGCGACGAAAAGCAGTGATAAGAGCCGCGTTCATCGTTGACGGTGAATGATGGCGTCTTCTCCTTGTTGAACGGCGACAGGCCCCACCACGCGTTGCCGCGCTTTTGCAGCTTCACATAGCGCCCAATAACGTCCGACGGCCGCAGGCGGCTTTTCAATTCTTCCAAGAAATCTGGGGTAAAACGGGCCATATGCGAACAGATTTAGGGTTGTGCAGCGCAACATCAAGCCCGCCGCGTCTTTGATACCTAGCGCCTTTTAAGAGACATAACCGGATTTTTTCTCCCCAAACGTGCCTTGCCGTCACGGAGGAATTGCCGCTGCCCTGCACATTTGTTAATGATTGCCGGAAACGGGCAGCGGGGGAGAGCGCCGCAGCTAAACATTTGGTGCGCCAGTTAATGGGTATGGCTGGCGGCCATAAGCCGTGTCGGGGACAAATTGGGGCATCACGACGTATTCATTTCCTATTCGCGCGACGATCGCGCGAAGGTCGAAAAGATCGCCAACGCGCTCGTCGATAGGGGCCTGCACGTCTGGTGGGATCCGAAAATCAAGACCGGCGCCGGGTTTCGTCAGGAGATCTCAGAGGCGCTAGACGCCACGCGATCGGTGATCGTGATCTGGTCTCGCCATTCTGTTGCCTCGCGATTCGTCGCTGATGAGGCCGACGAAGGCGCTGCCCGAGAAATTCTCTTTCCAGCGCTGATCGACAATGTCGATATCCCGCTTGGCTTCCGACAGATCCAGACCGCCGACCTTACCCATTGGCGCGGCAATTTAAACGACAACGCGTTCAAGGCGTTTATCGACGCTGTCGCCGACGGCGCCGCCGCCCATGCGGGCGCGCCCGATCGCAAACCAGCGCCGCCGGAGAAACCGAAACCGGCGCCTGCACCCGAACCGAAACCGGCGCCGGGCGCAGAAAAACCAAAACCGGCCCCGGCGCCCAAACCAGCACCCAAATCAGCACCCAGGCCGAAACCGGCCCCGGCGCAAAAAAAGCCAGCAAATATATCAAAGCGCGCGTCCAAATATACGACGACGGGTTCCCGGCGCCGGCTCGCCCTGTTCGGCCAGGCCATTTCCATGGCTGTCTTGATCGCCGCCGCCTTTGGCGCGCTTGCCTATGCGTCAGATTTCGTTTTCGCGGATTACAGACCGATATTCATCGCCGCGATGGCCGTTCTCGCATTTTTATCCCGATACGGAACATTGGAAGCCGACCGGGCCGCCGGCGCCGCGTCGTTGGCCCTGCTGCCCCGGTCCTATATTGCGCTCATCCTGTTTTCACTGATTTCGATTTCACCGCTTATTCTTGAGGGGCGAATTTATGCAGCCGCTCTGGAGGGCGTGCAGGTCAAAGGGATCGAAGGCGCAGACATTAATTCCGTTGCTTTCGACGCCGGCGGCAAGCACATCGTTACGGCGTCCGACGACAACACCATAAAAGTGTGGGATGCTGCGACGGGCGTTGAACGCACTGAATTTGTTGGTCATGACGAGAACTGCACCGACGAAGAAAAAAAGTGCTGGATCTGGGGCGCGGCTTTTTCTCCGGACGGTTCGCGTGCTGTATCGGCGTCTCGTGACCGCACCGCGATCGTATGGGACACAGCCAGCGGCGCAACGATTACGACCCTCATCGGTCACGGCGCTACTGTTTACGATGTCGCCTGGTCGCCAGACGGCGCCGCGATCGCCACGGCTTCCGGCGACCATCTGGTCAATTTGTGGAATCCCGAAACCGGTGATTTGATCCGATCGCTCTCAATCCATATCGATAATATCAATGCTGTAGATTTTCACCCGGACGGCGACATTCTGGCGGCGGCGTCTTCGGACGGGACCGTGTCGCTTTGGAACTGGCGTTCGGGCGCACGTCTCATCTCTCTGTCGATCGGCGGGCCAGGCAACGACGTCAAATTCTCAAAAGATGGTTTGATGTATGCTGCGGCGGCCAATAATGGCGCCGTCAGGATCTGGCGAACAATTGATAACAATTTGGTCGCAAGCCTCAATCACGGCGCCGACCGCGCCTTTGCCGTGACCTTCGTTGGCGATGACGCAACGCTCGTGACAAGCGGCGTCGATCCGGTCATTCGCATGTGGGATATCGCGACGCAATCGTTACTGCGTGAGCTTGAAGGCCACAAGGACGGCGTGCGCGGCCTCGCCTCGACTGATGACGGCGAGTGGATCGTATCCGGTTCGCGGGACAATACCGCCCGCATCTGGCGCGCTGCGACGGGCGAGAACCGCATCACAATGGGCCACATAGACAGCGCCATTGACCTGCCCATGGCGATCGATACGCCGCCGGCTTTTGTGTCGAGCCAGGCGCCGGTGCCGGTCGATTTCAACAAGGACCCTGTTACCGGTCTGATGTTGCTCGCGAAGGGATTTGTCATGGCCTTCGCGCTCCTGGTCATTGCATTGGTCCTGAAAGGGTTCTTCTGGGTGGTCGGACTGCGGCCCGTCTCACGCATCGCTGTCGTGGGGACACTCTTTGCTGTGGCCGCCTATGCGGGATTGTTGATGGCGTCAGCGCTTCCCGCCGAAGCGCTCGCGCTCTGGCTAACCATCGCTTTCGTTCCGGCGACCGTGTTCGCGCTCCTGCGTTGGGCGTGGCGGGCGCTGATCCTGCGTAATTTCAGCAGTCGAACGCGGCGCGGCCCGGCCAATTAGCGGCATTCAAAATCGATTGCGCCGAGCGCTTTACATTGCGACGGAAACCCGTGCTCACGCCAATAGGCAGTGAGCCCTAAATCGCCCGCGAACTGTTTAAATGCCGATGACTGACGGTAATGAGAAAACTGCGGCAGCCACAGCATTTCGTAATCATTGTTCCAATTTTCAATGGTCAGGTTTTCGTAGGCGCGAATAGTCAGCATGGTGTGCGCATGGGTTTTTACCCGCACATTTTGACCAGCGCCCCAGGCCATGAATTTCTGAATTCTTTCCGGCGACGGGTTATTTCCGTCTTCAATTGCGGCGATGAGTTCCTGATGCGGAAAATTCGCCCACCAGTTGACCGTGCGTGAAATCGTAAAGGCTAACAGCCGTTCGCCCTCGTCAAGAAAATGCGGGATATAAGCGTCAAAATCCGAGTAATATCCATTCTCCGCGTTGATCGTCGCGTCGGCCACCGCTTTACCCGTATCGCCGTTGATCAGGAACGAAAGCGACCGGTATTTGCGGCAAAGCTTTTGCGCCGCATCCATGTCGAGACAGGCGCTGAATGTTTCGATCGCCTGATCAATTTCGCCCACCGCCATGTAATCCATGCCGAGCCAAAGAACCGGGTCGGTCGTCTTGCCGTCGCGTTCAATCGCATTTTTTAAATTGTCGATCGATTCCGCCCAAGGGGTTGGGTAGTGCGTGCGGTAGGTCAGGCCAATGACCGCATAGGGCGCGGAAAGTCCGGGATCAATTTCCAGCGCTTTCTTCGCCGCAACAAGCGACATCGCTGAGTAATCGCGATCAAGAATGCCCCAACTCGTCGCGATCGCGTAGACGCCGGCCAGCCCTTCCCAGCCGCGCGCGAATTTTGGGTCTAGGTCCACCGCGTGCTCGAAAAGTCGCATCGATTCAGCAACATTGGCTTTGCCGCGCGCCAGATAAAGTTCGCGGGCCCTCAGATAAGCGTCATACGCAGTGAGATCTTCCGTCGCGGGACGAATTTTAATTGGCGCGTCGTCGGCGATGCCGAGTTCATCGCGCAACTCGCCGACAACCGCCGTCGCGATTTCGTCCTGAATGCGAAAGATATCGGACAAATGCCGGTCATAAGTTTCGGACCATATATGTTTGTCCGTCTTGGCGTCGATGAGCTGTGCCGTAATGCGCACCCGATTGTTCATCTTGCGCACACTGCCTTCGAGCACATGATCAACATTGAGCCGGTCGGCGATTTCACCGATGGAAATGACCTTGTCTTTCAGCGCGAAAGACGATGTGCGTGACGCAACCTGCAAGCCGTCGACGCGAACGAGAACGTTTAACAACTCTTCCGACAAACCGTCCGCGAAATATTCCTGATTGCCTTCCGGCGACATGTCGGCAAACGGCAAGACGGCAATCGACGGCGTATGGTCCGCCGTATCGGCCGCTTGCGTTTCCGTGTCGACACCGCTGGCGCCCGGCGCCGCACCGCCCCGGTACAATGCGGCAGCCGCCACAATAGCGATCGCGAATACCGCACCCGCGGCCCAATACCGTTTGTCAGATTTTACGCGCGCGACGAGCGATTTCGGTGGGGTGATAGCGGCTGCCGGACGCGGCGTCTCATTGAGATCATCGATGGCGCTGAGCAGCGCCTCTATTTCCAGCGCTTTCGCGTCACCGCGCCATTTCCCAAAATCGAGCGTCTGATATTGGCGAAATCCGAGCGGCGCCTCGGCGGCGTCAAGACGGATCGGGAGCAAAACACCCTTGTCGCGGCCGAATACAGCTTCGTCCTTGACCCAATCGGATTCATTTGCCGCAGACGACCAGACGACAACGACCGCATCGGCCTTTTGAAGCTGAGACTCGATATCTTTCGCAAACGACGCACCGCCGCGGATATGCCGGTCCCACCAGACGGAATGGCCGGCATTTTCGAGAACGGCCGCCAGTTTTTCGATCGTCGGCCGGTCGCCGCGAGCATAAGAGATGAATATATGCGCCATTACATGCGCCGCTCCCCGGCGTTCGATCGCATTAAACGTTCATATAGAACCGCTTGGACATAGCGCGCGGCGACGTAGCCGGCAAATCAAAGCGACGCATTCGCGCAAATGCGCTTGCAATACACTGAAAAAACGGGCACGCCGCGCGCCTCTATGACAACACAACGTATAACTTCGCGAAATATCGCCATTATCGCCCATGTTGACCACGGCAAGACAACGCTGGTCGATGAGATGCTGCGCCAGTCCGGAGCTGTCGCCGCCCATTCGGATATGGCCGAGCGCGCCATGGATTCCAACGATATTGAGCGAGAGCGCGGCATTACCATTCTCGCCAAATGCACCAGCGTCGTGTGGACCGGCCGCCAAGGCGGCCAGAATGAAAATGGCCGCGAGGGCGGAAAAGACGACGGCGAAGACATTCGCATTAATATCGTCGATACGCCGGGCCACGCCGATTTCGGCGGCGAGGTCGAGCGCATTCTCTCCATGGTCGATGGATGTCTATTGCTCATCGACGCCGCCGAAGGGCCGATGCCCCAGACGAAATTCGTTCTCTCAAAGGCTTTGGCCCTCGGCCTCAGGCCAATAGTCGTGCTGAACAAGGTCGACCGCCCGAGCGCCGAGCCCGACAAAGCGCTCGATGCAACGTTCGATCTGTTCGCGGCGCTTGGCGCCAATGACGAGCAGCTCGATTTTCCGGTGCTTTATGCGGCTGGCCGCGATGGCTGGGCGGCGACGTCCATGGACGCGCCGCGCGAGAACCTCGATGCGCTCTTCGCCGCCGTTGTCGCCCATGTTCCTGAGCCGCAAATTGAAGGCAACGCGGATACGCCCTTTCGCATGCTGGCGACGACGCTGGAGGCTGATCCCTATCTTGGCCGATTGCTCACCGGCCGCGTTGTCGCGGGCGTCGCCAGACCAAATGCAACGATCAAAGCATTGTCGCGAACGGGCGAACTGGTCGAGCAGGCGCGCGTATCTAAAGTGCTCGCCTTTCGCGGGCTTAAGCGACAACCGGTCGAAGAAGCCTTGCCCGGCGATATCGTGGCGATCGCCGGATTCTCAAAAGCGTCTGTGTCCGACACGATTTGCGCGCTCGAGGTTGAAACGCCCCTGCCCGCCCAGCCGATCGATCCGCCAACGCTGTCAATTACCATCGCGGCGAACGACTCCCCGCTCGCCGGGCGTGAAGGCGACAAGGTTCAGTCCCGGGTCATTCGCGAAAGGCTGCTGCGGCAAGCCGAAGGCGATGTCGCCATCACCGTAACCGAAACAGAATCCAAAGACGCATACGAAGTCGCCGGCCGCGGCGAGTTACAACTCGGCGTGCTGATCGAGAACATGCGACGCGAAGGCTTCGAACTTGCCGTATCGCGCCCGCGCGTTTTGACGAGAACGGACGAGAATGGCGACGTGCTGGAGCCGATTGAGGAAGTCGTGATCGACGTCGATGACGAGCACTCCGGCGTCGTCATTGAAAAGCTCTCGCAGAAAAAAGCCGAACTTGCAGAAATGATCCCCTCCGGCGCCGGCAAAACGCGGCTGATCATGCACGCACCGTCGCGCGCACTGATCGGTTATCATGGCGACTTCCTGACCGATACGCGCGGCACTGGCGTCATGAACCGGTCCTACCTGACGCACGCACCATACAAAGGCGCCATCGAGGGACGGCGCACGGGCGTCCTCATCTCCAATGGCGACGGCACGTCGGTGCCTTTTGCGTTATGGAACCTCGAAGACCGCGGCGTCATGTTCATCGGTCCGGGCGAGGCCGTATACGAAGGCATGATTGTCGGCGAGAATGCAAAATCGGACGACCTTGACGTTAATCCGCTCAAGGGAAAACAGCTCACCAATATCCGCGCCGCCGGCAAAGACGAAGCCGTGCGCTTGACGCCGCCGACACGTCGCACGTTGGAACAGGCGATTTCCTATATCGAAGACGATGAACTCGTCGAAGTGACGCCGAAATCGATCCGCCTGCGGAAAAAAGCGCTGAAGCCTCATCTGCGCAAGCGGCGTGCAAAAGCGCAGCTCTAAAGACCCATTGCTTTTAGCGGGCCGCCGAGTTTGCCAGCAACAATTGCCGCAAGCAGTTTTCTGACAGGTGGCGCCTCTGACAACGGGCCGGTGAGCCAGTCACGCAAAGCGGGCAGTAATCGAGCATCTGATTGATAGACAGGCGTGAAGGCCCAGGAAATCGCCTGATAGAGTTTTACGTGTCGCGTCCGCATCATTGTGAACGCTGACAATGCGCCATCGGCATCGTCGGCGGCGTCACCGCTCTCCTCGATCGCCACGGCCAGCGCATAAGCATCAAGCAACGCCATATTGGCGCCCTGGCCAAGTTGTGGGCTCGCCGCATGCCACGCATCGCCGATGTGCACGACACGCCCGTCCACCGGCGCGCGATGCGTGTGATGGGCGTAACGGGCGAAAATCATCTGGTCGGGATCGGAAACCTGTTCCAGACACTCTCCCGCATTTGGCCACAAACGAAGAACATCGCGCTTCCAAGCGTCAATGCCGTTCCTGCGCCAGTCGTCATATCCGTCCTGACGTATGGTCCAGAAGAACGCCGCTTGTGCCTCGCCAATCGGCATGACCCCGGCTGAGCAGTCAGCGCGTCGGTAACGTTGTGTCAGCTCATCTGGCGGAAAATCTTTATCGTTCGGCATCGGAATATTCGTCCAGAGCGCGCCGAATTTTAAGAACGCATCACCGCGCGATATCAGCGCCGACCGCACGCCGAGCGCATCAACAAGCAGATCGAAATTCGGTGACGTTTCGCCGTCACTGAATTTCAAGCAGGGGCGCCCGTCGGGCGTGCGTTCAACGCCCGCAATCTCGCGGCCCCGTTCAAAGTTCGCGCCCGAAACCTCGGCGGCGTTCAACAATATCTCGAATAAAACGGCGCGATGAACGCCGAGGCCATAAGTACCTTCGCCAAGCGCCTCGTAATGAATGTTCAGCACCGTTTGTCCGCGCGTATTGAGCGCGTTCAGACGACGGAGCGGCGCAGCGCGCGCACGCAACGCATCAAACAATCCCATGGCGCGAAGAATGGCCTGACCGACCGGCTGCACGATCAAGCCGGACCCCACTGGCGCGGGCGCAGGTAATTGATCGTAGATGACAACGCGATGACCGGAACGCGCTAACAACGCGGCTGCGGTCAGCCCCGCGATCCCCGCCCCTGCAACAGCGATATCCATTGACCGCGCCTTAAGGTTGCACCGTGCAAAATTTCAGCGCGCTTTCACAAAATCATCTATGGAGCGGCGCGGCGCAGGAGAGCGTGGGCGCCTAAGTCAGGCTTGCTTTCATGAACTCGCCAGCACGACCAAAATCCATGGAGCCATTATAGCGCGTTTTTAGCGCGCCCATGCATTTGCCCATGTCTTTAAGGCCCGACGCTTCATATTCGTCGATGACGCCTTCAACCGCCGTTTTGATTTCGTCTTCGGAAAGCTGACGGGGAAGAAAGTCGCGAATCACCTCGATCTCGGCGCGTTCCTGTTCGGCGAGCTCCGGACGGCAACCCTTGTCGAAGGCGGCGGCGCTCTCGTCGCGCTGTTTTACCATTTTCGTCAGCAGGGCGAGGATTTCCTCGTCAGAAATACCCTCACAACGGTCTACGCCGCGGGCGGCAATATCGCGATCCTTGATGGCGGCATTAATCAAGCGAAGCGTGGCGACACGAATTTTATCGTTCTTCGCCTTCATCGCTGTTTTCAGCGCTTCATCAATTTGGTCTCTGAGCATTATTGCCGTCTTTCCGAACATTTGTTCCGCGACAACGCAATTCTTGCGCCGCATCACTTCTTTTATTTGAACGTTTTGATTCGTTTGGATAATTTCAGGCTTATCCGTTATTGACCCTGATGGGCCCCTTC
Source organism: Parvularculaceae bacterium (assembly GCA_021776465.1). Taxonomy (GTDB): domain Bacteria; phylum Pseudomonadota; class Alphaproteobacteria; order Caulobacterales; family Parvularculaceae; genus Hyphococcus. The sequence continues at coordinate 9,813 of JAJFFU010000007.1, read as the reverse complement.
GCATAGCTTCCGGCCGATTTGCGCGAGGCGCATTCGGCGTTCGCCTGTGCCATCCACGCGCTTCGCAATCGCGCGAAACAACGAGGAACAGATATTCCCTGATGCGCATTAGTCAAGGACTCGCCCGAAAGCCAACCGCTGCGCTGGTTTTAGCTGATGGAACAACGCTTTACGGGGCCGGGCTAGGCGCTGTCGGCGAGGCCGTCGGTGAAATCTGTTTCAATACGGCAATGACCGGATACCAGGAGATTCTCACAGACCCCTCCTATGCGGCGCAGATCATCACTTTCACCTTCCCTCATATCGGCAATGTCGGTGTCAATCCGGAGGACGTCGAGAACGCCTCACCGGCGGCGGCGCGCGCAGCCCGCGGCGCCATTTTTCGCGGCCCTGTGACCGGCCCATCCAATTATCGATCCCATACGGACCTTTCAGTCTGGATGCGCCGGCGCGGCATAGTCGGTTTGTCCGGCGTTGATACGCGCGCGCTGACCGCGCAAATCCGCGAGCAAGGCATGCCCCATGGCGTCATCGCGCATGCGCCGTCGGGCGCCTTCGACGTTAAAGCGATGCAGAAACGCGCTGCCGAATGGGCCGGGCTGGAAGGCCGCGACCTCGCTGGCGATGTGACGACATTGCAGACATATGCCCATACCGAAACGGAATGGATCTGGGGCGAAGGGTACGGCGTCCATGACGGATCGGGTCCGCATATTGTCGTCATCGATTACGGCGCCAAGCGAAACATCCTGCGGCGCCTGGCCAGTGAAAATTGCCGGGTGACTGTCGTCTCTGCGAAAGCAACGGTTGAAGACATTATCGAAAAGGCGCCGGACGGCGTGTTATTATCGAACGGCCCCGGCGATCCGGCGGCGACGGCGCAATACGCTGCGCCTGTCATTCGCCAACTCATCGAAAAGAAAATTCCAATCTTCGGCGTCTGCCTCGGCCATCAATTGCTGGCGCTCGCCAGCGGCGCAAAAACCAAGAAGATGACGCAAGGCCATCACGGCGCCAATCATCCGGTCAAAGACATAAAAACCGGCAAGGTTGAAATCGTTTCTATGAACCATGGCTTCACAGTCGACAGCGCAAGCCTGCCCGACAATGTGATCGAGACCCATATCTCGCTTTTCGACGGCTCCAATAGCGGCATCGCGCTGAAAGACGCACCGGCCATGTCAGTGCAGCACCACCCGGAAGCCTCGCCCGGCCCGGAAGACAGTTTTTATATCTTCCGGCGGTTTATCGAGGGGCTGAAGGCGGCTTGAAGCGCATAAGCTGCGGAATACACGGCGCTTGACTGACCCCTATTCGCCTGAAGCGGACATAGCGCTCTTTTTGACGAACGACCGCTTTGAGGCGAATTTAAGCTGCCGAACTAATATCAATTTCGCGTGCTTGGGGAGACACCCCTGAAGATGCACAGCGAAATAGCTTGTTCGGGTTTAAGCGGTATCTTCAATGAACGCATCAAGCTCTTGTGACGTATTCAGGACCAAGCGTAATATACCGATTTTCAAATGCAGGTCGGAGAGAGCCAGATTGAGATCGGGCTTGAAATTCACAGCCGATAATTCCGCGGTGGCCCGCACTATTTGGTCGGCTGATAGTTCTGGCTGGCAAGTCTCCGGCAACTGAATAGAAGACTCAAGGACATTTATCCGCGGCGGGCATTTGGTGCGTATACGGACTTCAACATCATGAGGCATGACGCTGCGCAGGCGGCTCCGATAAGCAGGGACATTTTTCAGCGTTAAACTCATAGCATCCAGGAAAAAGTAATATCTGACCAGACGTTGCCTAATATCCTCATCAATGAGCGCTTTCGATGGTCCGAGCGCCAGGAAATCATTATAGGCATCTCGAGGAAGTGTGAACTGCGCGTAACTGCTTGCCTGATATGCATCGACCACAAACCGTTCGCCGCGTTGCTCCTCCGGGCGTTCCAGCTCGTCAAGCGTGGCCAATGCGTGTTTGCTAAGCGTCTCATAATTATCAATCCAGATTTGAATCCTCTCCCGATTACTGGACAGTTCTGCCTGGACATTATCAACAGCTGCTTGAGCTGTCCTTATATTGGCATGCGTCGCATTCCAGTTTGCGACCTGAATACCTAGGAACACACCGATAACGACGATAAAGAAGTCAATCCCAACCGCGAACCAATTCTGCGCTTTGACGTGTTCGGTGATGCGACGAAGAAGCACGAGTAACCCCCATTATTATCATTTTCATGCTTATAGGGTTGTTCGAATGGCCTTTATAGAGCCAATAAGCGCCATGCAGGGTAGATGCTGAGAATAGCAGCAACGGGCCAATAGTTTCCATTGGACGCTGAACGACAGTTATCCGCCGAGAGCCGTCGTTCACTCCAGTTTCCTATTTCCGCATAGGATTCCATTGGACGTCGCGCACATCTACGAAACGACCCATGCGTTCGAGTTCCGTCTCCAGCTTTTTTCGCCTCGCCGGCGTCGCTTTTACACCCCGCTCCCACCAGAGATTTTCTACCGACAACACACCAGCCTTGCGGTCGGCCTTCGCTTCAATGCGGCCGACGAAACGGTCGCCTTCCAGCAGCGGGTATACATAATACCCATACTGACGTTTCGCGGCGGGCACGAAGATCTCGATGCGGTAGTCAAATCCGAACAGACGCGCGAGGCGATTGCGGTCGCGCACTACTGGATCAAACGGGTTTAGGATGCGCAATCGGCTTGTCGGCACGGGCGCTGCGGCGAGTTGGTCTTTGATGGCGGCGGGCGCCAGCGCCTTCACGACCGATTTGTCGGCGCATGTAATCTCGACGTCGATGAGGGTTTTGCGTCTTCGCTTCGCCCAGGCTTTGACCTCGTCGAGATCAGCAGCGTCCCAGAAGCGTTGAATGTCGCCCTCGGTGCCGAACCCCAGCCGCGCCAGCGCATTTTCACAGAGCCAGTTCAATTGCTTCGCATCGCTGATGTTTTTTGCGAGAACTTCATGCGGAATTACGTTTTCGCGCAACGCGTAATGCTTGATGAATTTCCGGCGGTGACACGTCGCGAGGACGCCGGCATGCCAGTAATAATCGAGCGCGTATTTATGCGGAGGGCGGCCCCAGGCGTGATCAGTTTTCTTTTTGGACGCCTCGAAGTCTTTGGTCGAGAGCGGCCCCTCTTCGGCAATGCGCTTTAAAATCGCGTCGCATTCTTTTTCGGACGGCATCGCCTTTCGCCAATTCGAACCTTCAATGCGTTTGCGCATGCGATCAAACTGTCGGCGCCAGTATGGGTAAATCGCCATCGGCAGCACCGACGCGTCGTGCGTGAAATGCTCAAACGCAAGCCGGTCTTTTACGAGTGCGTCGAGCATGCCTTCGCGGTATCCCTGTCGGCGCGACCACAAAATGTGGTCATGAGCGCGCGCGATAACGCGGATCGTGTCGAGTTGCACAAAGCCGAGCCGGCTGATTACGTCCATCAGGTCGGTATGCGTCGCTGGCCCTGTCGGCGCTGCGGCGAGGCCCTGACGTTCGAGCCACAGCCGCCGCGCATCGCGATTGGAAATCTCTAACGCCATCGCGTGATTTATGTCCGATACACACGCAACTGCAAATTCTGATTTTCACCAGACGCACCGTCCTCTACGGTCAGCGCATGAAAAAAGAAGATTTGAAAGCCGCCTTCGAAATGATCACCGGCACGGGGTTCACCAAGGCGTCGGGATTCGAGGTCCGCGAATTTGAAGAAGGCGCCGTTACGCTCGTATTAACGCCGCGCGAGGATTTGACCCAGTTCATGGGCTATGTGCATGCGGGCGTCGTCACCGGCCTCGCCGACCATGCGGCCGGCGCCGCTTACGCATCGGTCCTGCCGGAGGGCCGCGTCTGCCTGACGATTGAACTCAAGATCAATTTCCTGAAACCCGCGACCGGCGATAAACTCGCCGCGGAGGCGAAAGTAATCTCCGGCGGCGGCACGATTGGTGTCGTGCACTCAAACGTTTATGGCGAGAAAGACGGGGTAAGAACCCTCTGCGCCACGGCGATTGTGACGCTTCGCGCTATTTCCGCCGGATAATTTTGTCGCTAGAAGTCCGGTCATGACAGATACCGAAAACCAGCCGCCGTTTCAGATCCGCGTTGTCCCGGTGACGCCGTTTCAGCAGAATTGCTCGATCATTCGAGCAGCATCAGGCAAAGCGGCCGTGGTCGATCCCGGCGGCGAGCCGGAAAAAATCCTGGAAGCGGCAAGAGAATTCGATGCGACGATCGAACAAATCTGGCTGACCCATGGTCATCTCGACCACGCCGGCGGCGCCGAAGCCGTCAAGCGCGAAACCGGCGCGCCGATCATCGGTCCGCATCAGGAAGATACATTTTGGCTTGACGAAATCGCCGCCCATTGGGCCCAATATGGACAGCCGGGCATGGGCGAGGATTGCAAACCGGACCGCTGGCTGAATGACGGCGATACGCTTGAGCTCGATGGGATCCGTTTTGACGTCGCCTACACGCCGGGCCACACGCCCGGCCATGTTGTCATTTATCACAATGGCGCACGTGTCGCCTTTGTTGGCGATGTTCTCTTTGCAGGATCAATCGGGCGGACGGATTTCCCCCGCGGTGATCACCAGACACTGATCAATTCCATTACTGAAAAATTGTGGCCCCTCGGTAACGACATGCAATTCGTGCCGGGACACGGGCCGACATCAACGTTCGGTCAGGAACGACAATCCAATCCGTTCGTCGGCGACAGCGTCACCGGCTATGGCGGGGCGAAAAAATCCGGCGCGAACGAGATGGACCAGAAATTGTCAAAGCGCTGGACGTAACTCAGTCGTCGCTTTCTCGCATCAGCACTTCGAATTTTCGAAAATGGATTTTGTCGCCAAAGGGCGATTGGTCGTCATTGGCGGCGTTCGCCGCCGCGCGGAAGGTCACGATGTCGGTCGCGTCGGCGCCAGCGCGCCAGACGAATGACCATTCCGTGACACCGTCTGTCGGCGCTAGCGGTTTGGACGATCTTATTTCAGCGTCCTTCGCCGCAATAAAATTGTCGATCGCTTCGAAGGCGCCGCTCGATGCCGAAAGTAAAAAGCCCGCATGCAGCGCGCCCGCGACGTCAAAACGAAGGGTCACCTCATAGGCTTCGCCCGCCGTGACGTATTCCGGCAGCCCGGTCAATAAAAGCGTTTTCGAACGCCCGACGGGTTCATGGTCGAAATGGCACGCCGCGCACGATGTCGTTGTATCAGGATCGGCAGATCCCCACGGCGCCCCTTCCGGGTGAGCGGCGACCGGCGATGCGCCAATTGCCAACATTGCGCACGCGGCGAAACAACAATGAACACGCACAAGCTACTCCGTTTGCGGCGGCGTAACGATCGCCCGGCCGACGTAATTGGTATCGGTTCCAAACCAGACGGCGCCGGACGGCTGATGGTAGTGCATATGGCGTACCGTGCCGCCGCCGGATGGAATGTCTGTCGCGCCGATGAATTTTTCCGAACCAGGATCAAATCCGAAAAACACATTCGGCGAAACACCCGTCGCGACCATCCACAATCGGCCTTCACTGTCTGACGCCATACCATAGGGACGCGATCCCTCGCCCTGCGGCAGCGCCCATTCCTCAAATTCCTCTGTTGCCGGATCATATTTTCCGAGCATCCCGCCGGCATAATCGACATACCAGACCGACCCGTCAGCCAGAATTTCTAACCGACGCGGCCGCGCTGTGTCCCGGGGCAATTCGATTTCCCTGAGCGCCATCGTCTCCGGATCAATTTGCGCAAGCTTTGGGGCGCCAAACAAGACGACCCAGATTGATCCATTGGGCGCCATCTTGATGCCGTATGGCCGCGAGCGTTCTGTCTGCGAGGGAATCAAATCGACCTTACGCGTTTCGATGTTCAGCCTGCCGATCATGTTCGATCCTTGCAGGGTGAACCAGATATGTTCCTCATTCTCGTCGAAGATCAGCGTGTGAGGGTCGCGCGCATTCGGATCCGGCATCGCGATCTCTTCGATCGCTTTCGTCATCGGATCATACCGGCCGATGAGGGCGGTCTTGTTGCCGGCGTACCAGACGACGCCGTCAGAACCGACAATCAGATTGTGCGGGCCGGACCCGTCTTTTAAATCGACCTTGTGAATGTCGCCGGTTTCGGTGTTGAGGTGGGCTAGATATCCCGTGCGCTGGCCAGCGAACCAGACCGATGTCGCATCATGTGCGAACGGATCGCGGGGCCGCGATTCTTCATACGGAACTTTCCACTCGCGGATATCGACCGGCTCGTCGGCGGACGCGCTGATCCCGGTAAATCCAATAACCAATGCGCTTAGTGCAGCAATCACCCGCATAACCTGCTCCATGCCTCACCGTCCGCATTATTCGCGAACATCGGCATGCTAGCATAGGTCGCAACGCGAACGAATGGCGCGAGTACGCTTGATTGGCGATGAGGACCTAAAAATCTTGTTAGGTAGTCACGGCTACGCCGCTACTTTGAGCACGGCGCGCCGAAACTTTGCGCCCGTCAGCTTGTCACGCGTCGAAACCGTGCAAAGTGCTCGTCCCAGCCGGTATCGTGGTCGGCGGCCATGCCAAACGGATCGTCGTCCAATTTTTCCCAGCCGTCATGTACAAGCGTCAGCACCGTGCCGCCGCCGGCGGCTTGCAGCGTCCATGTGCACGTCGTTTCAACGCCTTTGAGATGCGGATGTGTGAATGTGTGAACGAGTTTCGTCGGCGCGTTCAATTCAAGCACCTTGCCCGAACACATGCGTTCGCCCTCACGGCCTAAACTGTTGGTGAGCAACGCCCAATCGCCGCCCTTTTTAAGCTCGCCTTCACCCTGATGAAACCAGGTCGCGAGCTTGTCAGGCTCAGTCAAGAATTTCCAGACATGATCAGGCGGCGCTTTTAAGAAAACAGTTTTGACGATTGTGAATTCAGTCATTGTTTTTCCTCTACGACTTCTTTGAGTTTGGCGAGACGATCGTCCCAGAACCGATCGAACTGATTGATCCACGACGCCGCTGATTTCAGGGTGTCCGGACGCAACCGGTGAATGCGTTCGCGGCCGCGTTTTTCAACATCGATCAGGCGTCCGTCCTTCAAAATGGCGAGATGTTTGGCGACCGCCGGCCGGGTCATGTCAAAGCCGGCGGCAATATCGCCGATCGAGCGATCCCCGCTCGACAACATGTCGATAATCGCCCGCCGGGTTGGATCGGCGATGGCGCGAAAGATGAGTTGGTCTGCGTGATGTTCCATCATAAAAAGAAAACCTTTTGGTTCCCCATTTATACGAAACCTTTTGGTATTATGTCAAGCGCCCGCGAACCTGGCGATATTCAGGTCGATCGGTAGCGCGCGAGCCCAAAATTATCTCTGTCGATGGCGACAAGACTTCACGCCGCAGCGGCGCAAAAATGCTTTCCATTTTTGATCTCTTCACCTAAGACACCGCTTTAACCGACAATTGATTCCCTCGCGCGACGCGCGCCGCGAAAGCGACGCGCCGAAAGCGAGATTGCGCGCGAGTAAAAATGCCGAAACGCACCGATCTTTCCACCATCCTCATCATCGGCGCCGGGCCCATTGTCATTGGGCAGGCTTGTGAATTTGACTACTCGGGCGTTCAGGCGGTGAAGGCTTTGAAAGAAGAGGGCTTTCGCGTCGTCCTCGTCAATTCCAATCCGGCGACGATCATGACGGACCCGGAACTCGCCGACGCCACCTACATCGAACCAATCACACCGGAATTCGTCGAAAAAATCATCGCGCGCGAAAAGCCGGATGCCTTGCTTCCGACGATGGGCGGCCAGACAGCGCTCAATTGTGCGCTAGAGCTTGAACATGCCGGCATTTTGAAAAAATACGGCGTTGAAATGATCGGCGCGCGCGCTGACGTCATCGAAAAAGCCGAGGACCGCGAAAAATTCCGCGCGGCGATGGACAAGATCGGCCTTGAAAATCCGCGCGCTGCAATCGCCTCATCGCCGCCAATCAAAAACGATGACGGCCAGACCATTGGCTATGACCGGGCGACCGGGATCGCAAATGCGTTACGCATTGTCGAGGACATTGGCCTGCCCGCTATTATTCGCCCCGCTTTTACGCTTGGCGGCACCGGCGGCGGCGTTGCGTATAACCGTGAAGAGTTTGAATATTTCGTCCGTACCGGGATCGAAGCCTCGCCGGTCGGCCAGGTGCTGATCGACGAAAGCCTCCTCGGCTGGAAAGAATTTGAGATGGAAGTCGTCCGCGACAAGGCGGACAATTGCGTCATCATCTGTTCTATCGAAAATATTGACCCGATGGGCGTGCATACGGGCGACTCCATCACGGTGGCGCCGGCGCTGACGCTCACTGACAAAGAATTCCAGATTATGCGCAACGCCTCAATTGCGGTCATGCGCGAGATCGGCGTCGAAACCGGCGGCTCAAACGTTCAATTCGCCGTCAACCCGGATGACGGCCGCCTTGTTGTTATCGAGATGAACCCGCGCGTGTCGCGATCCTCGGCGCTCGCCTCAAAAGCGACCGGCTTCCCGATTGCGCGGATCGCCGCCAAACTCGCCGTGGGATATACGCTCGACGAACTGGACAACGACATTACCGGCGCAACGCCCGCCGCTTTCGAGCCGACAATCGACTACGTCGTTACAAAAATCCCGCGCTTTGCGTTTGAAAAATTTCCGGGCGCCGAGCCGATGCTGTCGACGGCGATGAAGTCCGTCGGTGAAGCCATGGCAATCGGGCGGACATTCGCGGAGTCCTTGCAGAAGGCCATGCGCTCGCTCGAAACGGGGCTTTGCGGCCTCGATCCGATCGACATTCCGGGCCTTGGCGAAGGCGACGACACCAACGCTTTCCGCGCTGCGCTGGCCGCGCCGACGCCGGACCGGTTACGCGTCACGGCGCAAGCCATTCGTCATGGCCTGCCAATCGAACAGGTGCGCGCGATCACGCAATATGATCCGTGGTTCCTCGACCGCATTGAAGAAATTGTCGTTGCCGAACAAGCGGTCGCCGCAGAAGGCTTGCCGGACGACGCCGAAGCCTTGCGGCGGTTAAAGGCCATGGGCTTTTCGGACCAACGGCTAGCGCAGCTCTGCGACGGCGGCGAGAAAGAAGTGCGCGAGTTCCGACGCGAACGCGGCGTCAGGCCTGTGTACAAACGCGTTGACACATGCGCCGCCGAATTCGCAGCGAAAACGCCCTACATGTATTCCGCTTACGAACCGCATTTTGGCGACCACCCAGAATGCGAGGCGCGCCCCTCAGGCCGGAAAAAAGTTATCATTCTGGGCGGCGGCCCTAACCGCATTGGGCAAGGCATAGAGTTTGACTATTGCTGCTGTCACGCAGCCTTCGCGCTCGCCGACATCGATGTTGAATCGATCATGGTGAACTGCAACCCGGAAACCGTCTCGACCGACTATGACACCTCGGACCGGCTCTATTTCGAGCCGCTGACCGCGGAAGATGTTCTGGAAATCGTAGAGGTTGAACGACGCGCAGGCACGCTGCTTGGCGTCATTGTCCAGTATGGGGGGCAAACGCCGCTGAAGCTTGCAAATATTCTCGACGCCGAAGGCGTTCCAATTCTCGGCACGCCGTCCGACGCCATCGATCTCGCCGAAGACCGCGAACGCTTCCAGCGCCTTGTCACTGAGTTGGGTCTCAAGCAACCCAAAAACGCCACCGCGCCGACACGCGAAGTCGCTGCAGAAATTGCCGGAACAGTCGGCTATCCGCTGGTGACACGGCCGTCTTATGTGCTCGGCGGACGGGCGATGGAAATCGTGCGCGATGA
>JAJFFU010000060.1 GCA_021776465.1 Parvularculaceae bacterium | reverse complement strand
GAAGGCTCGTGGTATTACGATCTCTACCGCTCACGTTGAATATGAGACGGCGAACCGTCACTACGCCCACGTGGATTGCCCAGGTCACGCTGACTATGTGAAGAACATGATCACCGGTGCGGCTCAGATGGATGGTGGCATTCTTGTTGTGAACGCAGCTGATGGCCCGATGCCACAGACACGCGAACACATTCTTCTTGCCCGTCAGGTTGGTGTGCCAGCGCTGGTCGTTTACCTGAACAAGGTTGACCAGGTTGATGATGAAGAGCTTCTTGAGCTTGTTGAAATGGAAGTGCGTGAGCTTCTGACCGAATATGGCTTCCCAGGAGACGATATTCCAATCGTTGCTGGTTCAGCTCTCGCAGCTCTAGAGGGCCGCGATGACAATATCGGTAAAGACAGCATCAATAAGCTGATGGAAGCAGTTGATGCGTCTATCCCACAGCCTGAGCGTGCGGTTAACCTGCCGTTCCTGATGCCTATCGAAGACGTGTTCTCGATCTCTGGTCGTGGCACGGTTGTGACCGGTCGTGTTGAACGCGGTGTGATCAATGTTGGTGACGAGATTGAAATCGTCGGCATCAAAGACACCCAGAAGACAACATGTACGGGCGTTGAAATGTTCCGCAAGCTGCTTGATAGCGGTGAAGCTGGTGACAATATTGGTGCGCTGCTTCGTGGTGTTGACCGCGAGCAGGTTGAACGTGGCCAGGTTCTTTGTGCGCCTGGTTCGATCACACCCCACACGAAGTTTAAGGCAGAGGCTTACATCCTGACGAAGGATGAAGGCGGACGTCACACACCGTTCTTCACAAACTATCGTCCACAGTTTTACTTCCGGACGACAGATGTGACGGGTGTTGTGAGCCTTCCAGCAGGCACAGAAATGGTGATGCCGGGAGATAATGTTGCAATTGAGGTTGAGCTGATTGCTCCGATCGCCATGGAAGAGAAGCTTCGCTTCGCTATCCGTGAAGGTGGACGGACCGTCGGATCAGGCGTCGTATCCTCAATCATCGAGTAAAGCGTTTTGCTGGGCGGGTTTCATTTGAGAGCCGCCCAGTTGTTTGCCCCTTTGGTCAGCTGGTCATTAGCCTTCTGATGCGGGGCATTCGGTTTAGGAGTGTAGCTCAACTGGTAGAGCACCGGTCTCCAAAACCGGGGGTTGGGGGTTCGAGTCCCTCCACTCCTGCCATCGATTGAGATGGGCAGGAATTAACTTGAGGGGCCGTGTATTCGGTCTAACTCGCGAAGAGGAACTATGGCGAAAACCAATCCGGTTCAGTTCGTGCAGGAAGTCAGGTCAGAAGCGTCAAAGGTGACGTGGCCGACAAGGCGCGAAACGATTGTGACTACGGTCATGGTCTTCATCATGGTCGTTGTGGCGGCTGTGTTCTTCTTTGTAGCAGATCAGGTTCTGAGCTTCGGCGTTTCGTACGTCCTCGGACTTGGCGGCTAAAGGTACGGGCGGTTAAAGGTACGATCATGAAGGCACGCTGGTACATAGTCCAAGCCTACTCGAACTTCGAAAAGAAGGTCGCGGACACAATCTTGATGTCGGCAAAGGACAAAGGACTCGATCAATTCATCGAGGAGGTCTTTGTTCCGACCGAGGACGTGACAGAAGTGCGCCGTGGTCGCAAAATTAATACAGAGCGCCGGTTTTTTCCCGGTTACGTTTTGGTCAAAATGGTGCTCAACGATCAGATCTATCACCTCGTGAAAGAAACGCCGAAAGTGACCGGCTTCCTTGGTTCAGGCAACAAGCCGATGCCGGTGCCGCAAAAGGAAATTGATCGTATTCGCGGCGTCATCGAAGAGGGCGAAACGCGGGTCGGTCCGTCCATAACATTCGAAATCGGTGAAACTGTGCGCGTTACAGACGGTCCGTTTGCGTCCTTTTCGGGCGTCGTTGAGGACGTCGACGAAGAGAATTACCGCGTTAAAGTGGCGGTATCGATTTTCGGACGTGCAACGCCAGTCGAACTGGAATTCACGCAAGTCGAAAAATCGACCTAACGGCGCCGGCGTAGAATTCCGGCGATGCCAGCCTGGTCGCGCTTGGCGCTCTTGGTCGGCGTTGCATCGTCGTCATTGTTCTCACCATCATCCGGATCAGGATCGCTGCGCCGCAGCGACCGCGTCATCCAGTGCGGCAGTTTTTTCTGCAACCATTTGAGACGCCGATCCAGCCATTTCCAACGTCGCCGGACGGCGCGCAGCGTTGCCGGTGAAACGGTCGCAAGCAGTAAAAATCCGATGAGTATGAGCGGCAGGCCGAAAGGGACCGGCGTGATCGCAGTGATGAGCCCGACGCCGATGAGAACGAAGGCGAATACCACCACAAGGAATTTAAAGAACGTCACCGGTTGTTTTCCTCGTTGCCCTCGCCAGTAGCGGCGTCACCTGTCGTTTTTTCATCCATTGTTCGATCCTGCCTTGCTGGATCTGTTTCGGCAATAACGGTGCGGACAGCGCCGCGCGCCCGGGGCGCGATCATGCGGACCAGCTTGTCGAACCACCGCCAATTGCGGCGCACGTAGCGAATAACCGGCCGGAAGGCGGGATTGGCGCCTGCGATCATAAAAAGGCCGAGGATCACCAGCGGGACGCCGAGGGGCAACGGCGAAATCGCAGCGATCACCCCGTAAATGATCAAGACGAGGCCGGCCACAGTGGTCGCGATGCGTGCGATCATCGGCAGGGCTCACGCGCCGAAAGATGGTGTTGCCGCTTGTGCATTCCGGCGCCGCGCTCCTATTGTATTGACGTCACTGAATTCATCACACTAAAGCCGGCGCTATCGTAGAGCAGGAGGCGCAATATGCCAGATCACGGAGAAGGTCACGGAGCCGCTTCAGCGCCCCGCGCCAAATTCAAGGCGATGACGGAAGGGACACAAGAAGACTGGCAAACGATTGGCGCCCAGTTTCTTCCTTTCGCGGCCGCCGGCGGCAAACGCGTTCTCGATCATCTGCGCCTGCTCGCGGGTGACTTTGGCGGTTTTCCCGTTGACCGGCTTGAGCATAGTTTACAGACGGCGACGCGGGCGCATCGTGACGGGCGCGATGAAGAATATGTTGTTTGCTCGTTATTGCACGATATAGGCGACACGCTCGGCGCCTTTAATCATCCGGACATAGCCGCCGCGATCTTGAAGCCTTTTGTCTCGGAGGCGAACCTTTGGATGGTTCAGCATCACGGAATTTTCCAGGGCTACTATTTTTTCCATCATCTCGGCATGGACCGGGACATGCGCGATGGGTTTAAAGATCATCCACATTATCAGCATACGGCTGAGTTCTGCCACCAATATGATCAGACAGCATTTGATCCGGCCTATGATACGATGCCGCTGGAAGCTTTTGAGCCTATGGTCATGAAACTCTTCGCTGCGCCGAAGAATTCCATGTATGCGGCTGCATCCGTCAACGAATAGGTCGCTGCTTAAGCGTGAAATGACACTCTTCTAAGAGGCTTTGAGCCGCCGTTCATAAAAGTACCGATAGTCATTCATGCAAGCCATCGCGGCATTCTCAAGCGTAGGTGCAAGGTCAACGACTTTTTCCTCATAGAGTTTAAAACCTGTAGAGGCCCAAACGGCGTCATACCAATGGGGCGCCCAGACGCCGTCGCTGTCACGTGGGCCGGCTGGCCAGGAAAGCATTGCCGGGTCGAAGGCGATATCGAGCGCCGCGCAGAGCCGTCGTAAGGCCTGTTTCGGATTTTTCAGGATATCCGCCGCATCAATGACAGGGCAGTCACCGCCAGCGTGGCCATCGATTATGCGCTGGATACGATAGCTCTCCACGATCGGTGTCACGTCCAAATATTTATTGACGTAGGAAGCGACCATGGCGCGCGGGTCGCGGATCAGATGAAAGATTTTCGCATCGCCCACCCAGTCGAGAGGGGCGTTGTCGGCGAAGTGAAAGGCGATGTTTTTTTGAAACTGGATGCCGTCGCCGCTCGGCGTCGCGGCGCGCAATTCATCAGCAACATCGGCCCAATCGCCAGATTGCGCGGCCATGACTTCCTCGCGCATGGGGTGCGGCGCGCCGCTTTCTTTCAGGTAACAGGCATAAAACGGTTCGTCGAAAACCGTCGTGTCCCGACGGTTTTCAAAAGCGCGCATCATTGTCGTTGAAATATTGCGCGGGCCGGAGAACATCGCGATGACGGTCATGCGATGTCTATAGCGTGTTCAGGGCCTGCGAATAAAGGTTAGTTGTGTCTCGTCTCGCAAATTGCCGTTCGCCTAGCGCAGCCGTGGTGGCGCTTTCGTTTCAGCGTGGTCGGCGACAGACTCCAGTTTTGGTGCGGCGATATGTGGAACATCGGCGCCCATGTCTTCCATCATTGCGATGATCCGGCGCGACGATACGGCGATTTCTTTTGCGCCTTCGGTTTTTTGTTGATTGAGCGCCGACTGGTGTTCCAAGGCTTCGATAGCGCTAAACGCCTGCGCAACCGCGTTGTTCAAATTTTGCGTGAGGTCGGGCAGGTTAGGGTCATCTTCGAGAAGTTTCTGCTCGGCGACTTTCGTCAGCTTCGCCATCTCTTCGCCGATTTCCGCGACCTGCCGACGCATCCGTCGACCGGTCGTCATTGAACCGACGATTGCGCCGATAATTAAACCGGCCACTACCGCGCCGGCGCCGATAATCACTACATCCGTGAACACCACAAACGCCCCATTTCAATACCCATAGGCGGATATTGTGGATATTTTTCAGCGCTTTGCAAGGCGCGTTCAGATCAGGGCGTCGCGCCCCGCATGGTCAGCGGCTTCAAGGCCATTTTCAACAAGGCGCTCCCAGGCGTCTTCGGGTGTTGAGGCGAACTGAAAGAGGTCAACATCGTCCGGGCTGATCATGCCGTGATCGGCGATATGCTGGAAGTTGACGACCTCTTTCCAATAGGCCTCGTCGAACAGGACGATTGGCAGTTTTGGCGCCTTTTCGGTTTGCACGAGCGTCAGGAGTTCGAACAACTCGTCAAACGTGCCGAAGCCGCCAGGGAAGACGACGAGCGCGGCGGCGCGCATTGCGAAATGCATCTTCCGCATACCGAAATAATGAAATTGAAAGGTCAACTCCGGCGTTGAATAGGGGTTCGGTTCCTGTTCGAAAGGGAGGCGAATGTTGAAGCCGATAGATGGAGCGCTGGCGTCCGCGGCACCGCGGTTCGCCGCTTCCATGATCCCGCCGCCGCCGCCTGTCGCAATGACATTGTCGCGGTGGCCGTTGTGATCTTTATCGAGGGCGCCGCCGCGTTCCGACGCGATTTTTGCGAATTTCCGCGCGGCGTCGTACCATCGGCCATGCTCGCCCTTGCCGCCTTCCGTTGTCCGCGCGGAGCCGAAAACGACAATCGTTGAACTGACGCCCCATTTCCGGAGCGCCTGTTCGGCTTTTTCATATTCCAGCAAAAAGCGCACCCCGCGCTGGTGATCATCAAGAAGGAAATCCTGATCGAGCGCTGCAAGCCGGAAAGCGGGTGACGCCATTTGATCGGCATTTGGTTTTTTGTTGCTCATCGTCCCTTCGCGGCCTCCTCTGCAATGTGTTTTTTATAGAGGTCTTGCAGGCGCCCGACCATGGCGCCGCGCCCCTCGGAAATTTGTCGGCCGTCAACGTCAGCAACGGGCGTGACGCCGGCGAACGTGCCGGTGATAAATGCTTCGTCGGCGCCGTATACGTCATGCAGCGAGAAATTCTTTTCGTGCGCGGTAATCCCGTTGGCGCGCGCAAGACGAAGTATCACACTCCGCGTAATGCCGCCTAGACAGAAATCACCAGTCGACGTCCAAAGCTCGCCGTTCCGTACAATAAAGAAATGCGTTGAGTTACAGGTGGCGACAAAGCCGTGCGGGTCAAGCATCAGCGCTTCGTCGGCGCCGGCTTTTGTGGCCTGGATACAACCGAGGATGCAGTTCAACTTCGAATGGGAATTTAGTTTCTGGTCCTGCACGTCCGGATAACCGCGACGTACGTGAACTGTAAACAAGGAGGCGCCGGCGCCGTCATTTTCGGACTGTGGTGTTTTGAATTCCGGAATAATGACAATCGTCGGCGGCGTGATCGTTGCGCGCGGGTCTTGATAAGGTGTCGCCTTGACGCCGCGCGACACCATCAACCGGACATGAACGCCGTCATGGGCGCCATTCGCATCGAGGCAGTCGTAAAGCCGTTTGGTCAGGGCTTCCTTGGAAACATCCATAGCGAAATCGAGGGTCTTTGCTCCATCATAGAGCCGTGTCAGATGCTGATCGAGAAACGCGATGACGCCTCTGCCGTCTGGGCCCGGATGGACACGCAGTCCTTCCCAGACGCCGTCGCCCAGGACGAACCCGGAATCGAATACCGAAATTTTCGCCTCCGCGCGCACGAAGAGTTCGCCATTCACGTCAATGCGAATTTTGTCATTGCGCGGATCGGGTTGATAAGCGTGCGTCGAATGGGTCATCGGATTTGCCTTATGACATGGTCCAGAATTGGCGCTGGGGCTGGGGCTGGTCGGTTGCGCTAAGGCCCTTTATGACTGTGTCGTCACGATAACAACAGAGGGGCCGCGCCATGCGTCTACTATCGTTTTTCCTTGTTTTTGCGGCCTTAATCGCGCCAGCGAATGCCGAGCGCACGATCGAGTTTGCCGCGCAGGCCGCCTCCGGTGATGGCTTGATCGTTGCTGTGAGCGAATCGGTGAGCCTTGATGGGCCGAAAGCACTGATGAGCAAAGCAGCGGGGGCGCAATTGGAACGTGCCGTTGGTGCTTCGACCTTTACAGGCAAAGTCGGTGAAACGGCGAGCTTCCTGTTAGGCGGCGAAATCGGCGAGGTCCATCTTGTCGCTGTGCCGGCCGGAGAAATGGCGCGCCGCGACTGGGCGGATTTTGGCGGCCGGGCCGGGTTGATCGCGAAGACAAGCAAGGCGCCGCGACTGTCCGTGCTCACCGCCGGCGCGACGCCGGGTGATGCAGCCGCGGCCGGCGAGGGCGCCATTCTCGGCGCTTATTTCTTTGGGAAATACAAAAGTGAACAGCCAGTGCTAGTCGATGGAACGATGACGTTCATTGTATCGCAGCCTGGACCTGCTCGCGCGCAATTTGAGGGCGAAGCGCGGGGCCGCGCTGAAGCGGTAAATTGGGTGCGCGATATGCAGTCGGAACCGGCGAACGTTGTTTATCCGGAAGAATTTGTGCGCCGGGCCCGCGAGGCGTATCGCGGCGTTGGCGGCGTGACGTTCAATGTTCTCGATGAACGCGCCATGGCCCGGCTGGGCATGAATGCGCTGCTCGGCGTCGGCCGCGGTTCAGTACGCCCGCCGCGATTGCTCATCATACGGTATAATGGCGGCGACAGCGGTGATGCGCCGATGGTCTTCGCAGGCAAAGGCATCACGTTCGACTCTGGCGGGATTTCGCTGAAATCAAACCCCGGCATGTGGAAGATGAAGTATGACATGTCCGGCGCCGCCACGGTGACGGGGGCGGTTCTGTCATTGGCGAAGTCAAAAGCGCCAGTGAACGTTATAGCCATTGCCGCGCTCGCAGAAAACATGCCCGATGGCGGCGCGCAACGTCCCGGCGACGTCGTGCGTACTATGTCAGGTAAGACTGTTGAAATCATGTCGACCGACGCAGAAGGTCGGCTCGTTCTGTCCGATGCTGTCTGGTATGCACAGGAAGAGTTTAATCCATCGCTATTGGTGGATGTCGCAACGCTCACCGGATCCGTCGGTCGCGCGCTCGGCGATGAGTATGGCGGGCTGTTTACGCGCGATGACGCGATCGCAAAAAGCGTTGCCGCGGCGGGGGATGCCGCCGGCGAAGATCTCTGGCGTTTGCCGCTTCATCCCAATCATGACGTCCAGATAAAATCGCTTATCGCTGACATAAAAAACAGTGACACCGGCGCGCCCGGCGCCTCGACGGGGGCGGCATTCATCGGTTCGTTCGTCAAACCGGAAACACCATGGGCCCATCTCGATATCGCTGGTGTCTCGTGGCGTCTGGAGCCGACAGCGACGCAGCCGCTCGGCGCTGCGGGCTTTGGCGTACGATTGTTGGACCAGTTGGCGCGGGACGGCGCGAATTAAACTCAGGCCGCGTCTTTTAGCATCCCCCGTCTGGTGAGCAGGCCCCGCCGCCCGGAATGCGCGTGTCTGCGTAGCCGTAGAACCAGCCATCCTTATACTGAGCGCTGGCGGGGCGCGCATACCAGTCGAGCGGAAATAGATCATGACCCATGGCTTCCAGTGCGGCCTTGGTTTCTTCGCCGAGACCCGGCTCGTGCATGAGGAGGTCGGGAAGCCATTGATGATGGATCCGCGGTGCATCAGCGCTGTCCGCGATGTTCATGCCGCGATCGATCACATTGACGATAACATTGAAAACCGCGGTAATAATGCGCGCGCCGCCCGGTGCGCCGACGGACATATAGGGTTCGCCGTCCTTAAAGACGAGCGCTGGCGTCATTGAGCTTAGCGGTCTCTTTTTTGGCGCGATAGCGTTCTTTGCGCCGCCAATTAGGTCAAAGAAATTTGGGACGCCCGGGGCTGCAGAAAAGTCATCCATCTCATTGTTGAGAAGGATGCCCGTGCCGGGAACGACAATGCCTGACCCGTATGACAGGTTCAGCGTGTATGTGTTGGAAACCATATTGCCGTCTTTGTCGATGACGGAAAAGTGCGTCGTGTCGGGGCCCTCATAAGCGTAAGGGTCGCCTTCGCGTACATCGCTGGAATTCGATGCCGCGGCCGTATCTATTTCAGAAACTAACGCGGCAGCGTAGTCATCGCTCAACAACCCGTCGACCGGTACATCAACGAAATCTGGATCGCCAAGATGTTCAGCGCGATCCGCGAACGCCCGGCGCATAATCTCTGCGATAAAGTGCAGGCGTGGTGCAGAGTCGCCGTCGCTTGTCATTGGCGGTCTCGTTTCCAGCATATTCAGCATCTGGATCAAGTGAATGCCACCTGAACTCGGCGGCGGCATCGAATGAATTTCGTATCCGCGAAAATCGCCGATCACCGGTTCACGAATAGCAACCTCAAAGCCTTCAAGGTCATCGCGCGTAATCAGTCCGCCATTCGCCGCCATTGCGGCAACAATTTTCCTTGCAATGGCGCCTTTATAGAAACCGCTACGGCCTTTGCTTGATACCGCTCTAAGCGTGCGCGCGAGATCGGGCCGCCTAAAAATATCGCCGGGGAGATATCCGCCGCCATCCGCCTTGAAAAAAATCTTGTTTGCCGCGGGATCTCGGCTCAGGAGGTCGCGATGGCTCTCGATCATTGCCGCTTGATAGTAGGTGAGGGGCCAACCCCTCTGCGCCAGAGCGATCGCCGGCGCCATGACGGTGCGACGCGAGAGGCGGCCATATTGTTCGTGAACATATAAAAGCCCGGCCACTGTGCCGGGAACGCCCGCCGATTTATAAGAGCGCTGGATAGCGGCCTGGTCCACTTCGCCATCTTCGTTGAGGTACATATCGCGCGTAGCGGCTGCCGGCGCCGTTTCGCGATAATCAATGGCGATCGTTTTGCCTGTTTCGCGTAAATTGATGAGCATGAAGCCGCCGCCGCCAATATTGCCTGCGCGCGGATGGGTGACCGCGAGCGCAAAGCCGGTTGCAACGGCGGCATCTACCGCGTTGCCCCCTTGCGCCAGCATATCGGCGCCGATTTTTGCCGCCATTTTTTCTTCGGCAACGACCATGCCCTCGCGTCCAGCATTCGGATGATGCAACGCTTCTTGAAGAGGCGGCGTGAACTCGCTCGCGACCACCGGCGCAGCAAGAAAACCGATCATTGCGATTGCGAATATTGTGGACTGCGCTATTTGTCGGGTCATCGGGGGCCTCGATTTTGACTTTACGGTTAGCACGAGCCTAGCATGAAATTACGTGCAACAAGAGAGGCGATGACAGACGCAAAAAACTAACCGATCAAGTTCGTCGGTTGGCTCATATCATTCGCGTTGGTCGGGAAAATATGATGTTGTCGCAGTTGAAAGCATTATCGCGCCGAATTTCAGAAAATGGTATGAAGGATGCGGCGGGACATGTTCAAATGCGCGTGCATGAGCAATATCGCGATTGGAAATTGGGTATAGATACTTGCGGCGTCATCCGGCCAACCGAGCTGGTCGATGACACGGCATGTTTTGATTATGAGCCCTCCAATTACGATTGCCTCGAAGCGGCGTTAGGTTACCTGAGTATCCGCGACGGCGAAGACGTTTTTCTTGATTATGGCTGCGGCAAAGGGCGGGCGCTTGCATGCGCAGTACTGTATCCATTCCGCAAAGTGATCGGCATAGACATTTCTCAATCACTTTGTGACGCCGCCGCCGCCAATATGCGCCGGGTAAAGCCGGCAAAATTGTGCGACGATGTTGAGATAATTGCGATGGATGCGCGATCATACGATATTCCGGACGATGTGTCTGTTATATTTATGTTCAATCCGTTTACAGATCAAATCCTCAAAGATGTGCAGGAAAGAATTCGCCTGTCATTGGCGACGGCGCCGCGATCTCTGATAATCATGTATTTATACCCCCATCACCGCCAGGAAGACCCTTTCGATAATTGTGAGTGGGCAAAGAAGCTATGCGTGCTGCCCACAGGGGGCTGGGAAAATATTTCCGCGCTTGTCGTTTATGAGGGAAAAGCGTCCGCGAATGTGCGGCTTTGACGGGTGGTCGAGCTTGCGCGCCCACTTATTTCGTTGATCAGGAGAAATATATGTCAGACAAAAAACAACCAATAGGCTCTATCGGCTGGCGCGATCTTACGGTCGAAAATGCGGACGATGTACGTGATTTTTATGCCGCTGTGACCGGGTGGACCATCCACGAAACGTCTATGGGGGACTATTCTGACTATACTATGCTGGATGCCAAGGGGGAGCCGGCGGGCGGGGTATGTCATGCGCGCGGGAGCAATGCGGACCTGCCAGCGCAATGGCTGATGTATGTCGTTGTCGAAAATCTTGAAAAAAGCCTCGATGAGACATTGAAGCGTGGCGGCGATGTGGTCGCACCGCCGCGCGGGCTAATGGGCGGCAAAATGGCGGTAGTGAAGGATCCGGCCGGCGCAGTATTGGCGCTCTGGGAGGAGTAGGGTGGCGTTTGTAGTTGTGTATTATAGGCGGTGATGCAAAGTCGGTTTCAGTTTCTAACTGACGACACCAATTTATGACCGTAGAAATCGTTCTGCTGAGCACACCGACAACAACTGATGATCACTGCGCGCCTTATTGAAACTATCGACGTTGCCAATGTTCTGGGCGAGGGCGTTCTTTGGCGCGTGTCCGATCAGACCGTTTGGTGGACTGATATTCAGGCGCGGAAACTTTACAGGCTCGACTGGCGGACAAAAAAAATCCAGACATTCACAACGCCAGAGCGGCTCGCGTCATTCGGGTTTGTTGACGGGCGTGACGATTTATTGGTTGCGGCGTTTGAATCCGGATTTGCGCTTTTTAATCCCGAAAGCACTATGTTGCATTGGCTCGCACGACCGGCCGCGCTTGGCGGCGGCGTGCGCCTGAACGACGGGCGGGTCGATCCCTTTGGTCGGTTCTGGGCCGGTGCGATGATTGAACGAGACCTGCGCGACAAGGAAACGCCGAATGCATTCCTTTACATGTTGGACGCAGACGGCATCGTTCATATTCGTTCGCGCGGCGTGCATATTTCAAACGGCTTATGTTGGAGCCCGGCCGGTGACCGTATATATTTTGCGGATTCAATGCGGAACAAAGTTTTTTCCGCCGCTTTCGATAGCTCGAAAGACGATGCGCTTTCGCTGCGGGACTTCACAACGACAAACGATGGTTCGCCCGACGGCGCGATTGTCGATGCGGAAGGGCGTTATTGGTCAGCTCTTTGGGGCGGGTCGCGGGTCGCCTGTTTTTCACCGATGGGCGAGGAAGTTTTTTCGCTGCCGGTTGACGCGCCACAGCCCACTTGTCCGGCCTTTGGCGGAGAAAACGGCAACCTTCTGTTTGTGACCAGCGCACGCGATGGTCTCAGTGATGCGGTGTTGGCGGCTTCGCCAATGTCAGGCGCTGTATTTGTATTCGAAACGAACGTTTCCGGCGCGCCGCCGCCACGGGCGAAAGTCTCGCCATCCGTGATTACGACAGCGGGCTTTGCTAAATAACGGGCGATCAATTCTGCGTGACAGGTGACTAGACGTCAGGGCGCCCAATCCCCATTAATTAAAATTCGGAACGCAGGAGCGCCCAATGAACGATGACAAAAAATACGTAAAGACTGATAAGGCGCTCGCCGATCTGACGGCTGAGCAATATCGTGTGACGCAGCAAGACGGCACGGAAGCGCCGTTCTCCGGTGAGCATACGGACAATAAAGAACGTGGTATTTACGTTGATGTGGTGACCGGCGAGCCGTTATTTGCATCGAGCGACAAATTTGAATCCGGCTGCGGCTGGCCGAGTTTCACGCGGCCTATAAAAGAAACGCAAATCGTCGAAAATTTTGACGAAAGCCATGGCATGCGCCGGGTCGAAGTGCGCTCGCGTGACGGAGACAGCCACCTCGGCCATGTCTTTGAGGACGGGCCCAAGGAAGAAACGGGTCTGCGATACTGCATTAATTCCGCGTCGCTGCGGTTCGTGGCGGCTGAAGATATGGAGCAGGAGGGATATGGAGACCTGCTCTCCCTGATTGATCAAGAAAAAACGGAGGCCGTTTGATGAGCAGTAAAACAGAACGCGCTGTGCTCGCTGGCGGTTGCTTCTGGGGCATGCAGGATCTGATCCGCAAATTGCCCGGCGTTGCGTCAACGCGCGTTGGCTATACGGGCGGCGATATCGCCAATGCGACCTATCGCAACCATGAAGGCCATGCGGAAGCGATCGAGATCATGTTTGATCCAACGGCGACGTCGTATCGGGATTTGCTGGCGTTCTTTTTTCAGATTCACGACCCGACCACGATGAACCGGCAAGGCAATGACGTTGGGACTTCCTATCGGTCAGAAATTTTTTATATAAACGACGCCCAGAAAGACGCCGCACGCGACACGATCGCCGACGTGAACGCGTCGGGTTTGTGGCCAGGCGAGGCGATAACAGCGGTGACGCCGGTCGGCGACTTTTGGGAGGCCGAACCGGAGCATCAAGATTATCTGAAACGGATTCCAAACGGCTACACTTGTCATTTCGCGCGGCCGGATTGGAAATTGCCTCGGCGTAAAAGCGCGACAGCTTAGCTGTCGGTTGGCGCCGCGCCGGCGTCTTCGCCGCCCGTCCATGAGCCGATTAAATCTCCGGCCGAGGAGAGGACGCCGTCCACCACATTCAGGTACATTTCCGGCGCGCCGTATTTCGCTCCGGCGTACCAAGCCGCCAGCGCTGCAACTGCAGGAAACGCCGTATTTTTCGGCAGTGACACCAGCATTCTGAAAATCATGTTCATTGGTCTTGCCCCTTGATACCCCATTCCACCCGGCCGGCAGGCTAGCACATAAAATCGGGCGCAGACCAGCGACGTATTCACCCTGGATTCTCCGGGTGACGCGCCGCTGAGACTCGGCTAAAGGCTCGGCATGACGCTCGACCCCCATGCCGAAATCCACGAACGCGCGCTGATTGTCGATTTCGGCAGCCAGGTGACGCAGCTGATCGCGCGCCGTCTGCGCGAAAGCGGCGTTTATTGCGAAGTCCATCCTTATAATCGTGTCGATTCAGCGTTTCTGGCGGAATACACGCCAAAAGCGGTGATCCTTTCGGGCAGCCCTTCGAGCGCCAACACCGCGACATCTCCGCGGGCCGCCGCCGAGGTCTTCGAGCTTGGCGTCCCGATCCTCGGCATTTGTTATGGCGAGCAAACGATCTGCGCCCAACTCGGCGGCGATGTGGAGCAATCGGACCATAAGGAATTTGGCCGCGCGCAAGTTGAAGTAATCAAAGAGAGCCCGCTGTTTGACGGCGTTTGGGACGTTGGCGGCGCATATCAAGTCTGGATGAGCCACGGTGATCGCGTGAACGCGATCCCGGACGGATTCGAGGTGATTGCAACGTCCGGCGGCGCCCCCTTTGCTGCGATTTCCGACGAGGCGCGGAAAATCTATGCAGTTCAGTTTCACCCTGAAGTTGTGCACACGCCTGACGGTGCGAAGCTCCTACGGAATTTCACCCAGAATATCGCCGGCCTTTCCGGCGACTGGACGATGGCTGCGTTTCGCGAAGAGGCGATCGCCAACATCCGCGAGAAAGTCGGGTCATCACGCGTAATCTGTGGGCTTTCCGGCGGCGTTGATTCTTCGGTCGCCGCTGTTTTGATCCATGAAGCCATCGGCGAACAATTGACTTGTGTCTTTGTCGATACCGGTTTGATGCGCGCGGGCGAGGGCGAAGACGTCGTCCGGGTTTTCCGCGACAGTTACAACATTCCGCTTGTTCATGTTGACGCGGAAGACCTGTTCCTCGGAAAACTTGAGGGCGTCGATGATCCGGAGAAGAAACGAAAGATAATTGGCGCCACGTTCATCGACGTGTTTGAGGAAGAAGCCGGCAAAATTGAAAACGCTGAGTATCTGGCGCAAGGAACGCTTTACCCGGATGTGATCGAAAGCGTTTCATTCGATGGCGGCCCGTCTGTGACGATCAAGTCTCA
>JAJFFU010000059.1 GCA_021776465.1 Parvularculaceae bacterium | reverse complement strand
TTTCTCCGCGGCGTCCGGTCAATGTGCGGCCCCGCCGGGACGCCGTCCAGCAGGGTCGAGAATTCGGCCGGCTTATGGGGGAAAGGAGGGTGGTTGGCAACATGCCGATCAGGTTACTTCGCTGAGGCGGGTCCATTCGCGTGTGGCGTGCCAAATTGATTGTTTTGTTGGTTACATTTAGGGGAAAATGACCAACAAATTGACTTGCCTGTCAAAACCCCCCATCAAAACCCATAGTTAGGCAAAAATAGACGGTGATAACCAACAAATGGCGGAACATCAGACAAAATTGGATGTCTCAGCTTCGGTCCTGTACCATTATGGGAATTTTCCACCACAACATATTGATTATTCACGCCTCATTGGCCCGTCAAATGAGGCCGCGGCAGCTTTAGGGCGTTATGATCAGATGCTCGAAAATCTGCACAATAGCGCATTGCTGTTGACCCCTCTGCGCCGTCGTGAGGCGATTATTTCATCCCGCATGGAAGGAACGGTATCGACACTCGACGAACTGCTGAAATTCGAAGCCGCGCGAGAAGAAGAGGGAGAAAGTGCAAAGGCACAATATCGCCTCGAGGCATTTGAAGTATTTTTATACGAACGTGCGCTTCAAAAAGCGCAGTCGGCTATAGAAGAAGGGGCGCCAATATCCGAACATCTTATTTGTTCCGCACATGAACTTCTTCTTGCGCACGGACGGGGTGCGGGAAAATCGCCAGGCCGCTACAAAGGTGAACAGAACTACATCGTTGGAGCCGACGAAAGGAAGGTCCTCTTTACACCAATTGACCCTCTTCAATTGAAACCTTCAATGGAAAAGTTGATAGGATATATAAACGACGACGAAACCGATATACTCATGAAGACTGCGCTAGCGCATGTTGAATTCGAAGCGTTACATCCGTTCAGAGATGGAAATGGCCGGATCGGGCGAATGTTGATTACATTGATGTTATGGCGAGACGGATTAATTTCGGCGCCACATTTCTATGTCAGCGCATATTTTGAAGAAAACAAAGGTGAGTATATCGACACAATGCGGCGCGTATCCGCTGACGGCGCGTGGACTGATTGGTGCGTTTTTTTCTTAACAGGTTTACGCATTCAAGCCGAACGAAACCTCGCTACCGCATTGGCGATCACCACGCTTTATGACGACATGAAAACGACCTTCCAAGAAGTGTTATCGTCTCAATGGCACATCAATGCGCTCGATTTTGTGTTCGAGCGCCCAATTTTCAAGAACAATATATTCCGGCAAAAGAGTGGAATTCCGCCGGATACAGCAGGACGAATTTCACGCATACTTTCGGATAAAGGACTTCTGACAACCCTTATTCCAGCGTCTGGCCAGCGTCCAGCCACATACGCTTTTGAGCCGCTATTAACGCTACTACGCGCATAGTAGCCCCTTACGCCGATATAAAAGCTGTTGAATCAGCCGTTAAACACCCGCCCCGGCTGGAGTTTCAGACCATCCAGCGTACAGATCGCGATGGCGTCCTCATGGAGAACCGCGAGGACGTTCTCGATCACGCCGGCTCGTTCGCCGCGCAGGCCCTTGGCGATCGGCGGGGCGATGACCGCCGCCTGGCCGCGCCGGAGCTTGTCGGCCTGGGGGCCGTCGATCACCGCCTGGGGCAGGCCCGAGAGCGCAAAAGCAATGGGCTGCAGCGCGCCGTCACGCTCGGCCGGCGTTTCAATGCCTTCAAGATCGTCGATCGAAACCGCATCTTCGGCGCGGAACGGACCCACGGCCGTTCGCCGCAAGGCGGAGACATGGCCCTCGGTTCCCAGCATCTTTGCGATATCGCGGACGAGCGCGCGCACATAGGCGCCCTTGCCGGTGACAGCCTCGAAAACGGTCTCATCAGCGGATGGCGCATCGACAATGCGCAAATCGTGGATTGAAATCGTCCGCGCTTCGATCTCTACACGCTCGCCTTCGCGCGCAATATCGTAGGCGCGCTCGCCGCCGATTTTGATGGCGGAAAACTGCGGCGGCACCTGTTCGATTTCGCCGATAAAGCGATCGAGGATCGCCTCGACATCATCGCGCGACGGTCGGTGATCGGATTGCGCGATGATGTCGCCCTCGCCGTCGTCAGTCGTTGTCGACGCGCCCCATTTCGCTGTGAAGCGATAGGTCTTTTCCGCGCCCATGATGAACGGCACGGTTTTGGTCGCCTCGCCAAGGGCAATCGGCAACACGCCGGTCGCCAGCGGATCAAGCGTGCCGGCGTGACCGGCCTTTTGCGCTTGCAGCAGCCATTTGACTTTGCCGACGGCCTGGGTCGAGCCCATGTCGAGCGGTTTGTCGAGAATGAGCCAGCCCGATACAGGCCGCCCTTTTTTGCGCCGATTGCCCATAATAAGGGCTCCTGATTGTTTAAAGCTTGGCAACACGCCCCGGCGCCGAGTTGGACGGCAATAACGAATAAACCGAAGCGGGTTGCGTTCAATCAGGCGCGCTGGCCTACGTCAAGGTTTGCGGAACAGATAGACGAAGCGGTCTGTTTTTCCGCGCACGCCATCGGCGAAAACAGACTCGGTGAGCTGGTCTTCAGGGTTGGCGAGCGCATCGGATTGCGCCGCCAGAGAAAAGCCCGCCGCCAGCACTTCCGGCTTCACAACACCCGGCGTCATGCGGTGCAGGTCCTTCGTAACGGCCTCGTCAGCATCGGCGGCTGCATTGTGATCAATCACGAGGTAAACGCCGCCAGGCTTTAATGCGTCGAAGATCGCCTTGTTCATCGCTGTCCGGTCGGCGCCGGTCCAGACCGTGTCGTGATAATAAAGGCCCATCACAATCGCATCGAGCGGCTCGCCAAAGGACAGCTCATCAAATTTCTGTACGGAATATTCGATATTGTCGCGCGGATCTTTTTCGAGATAGGCGGGAAAGGTTTTTGACGCATTCGGGAACGCTTCGAAAATCCGCGTTGGGTCGACGGCGTAAACTTTGCCCGCCTCGCCGACGATGCGGCTGAGTAACGCCGTATAATATCCGGAACCGGCAGCCAGATCAGCGACCTTGCCGCCTTTTTTGACACCCGCCAGCGTCAGGATGGCTTCCGGTTTGCGGTCCCCATCGCGGACTTTGTGATCTTCAAGGCGTGTCGTGTCGCCGACAGCGTCCGCGACGCCGGCAAACGCCGGATTGATCGAAAAAGCCGCAAACGCTGCAGCCAGCACTAATTTTTTCATTGTCCTCTCCTCATTTTTCGGCAGTTATAGAGGAATGACGCGCGCGCCTGAGGCGGATGAACAAAATGTGATACCGCCTGATCGCGCGAGGGTCTCTATTCGTCGCTTAAATCACGCGCGACATCCGGCCGAGAGAGGAGCGCGTCGATTTTCTGCGCTTCGGCGAAAGTTTCGTCGGACATAAACTTCAACGCCGGCGTATATTTCAGATCGATCTTCTTGCCGAGGAGCCCGCGAATATGGGGCGCTGCGTGATTGAGCGCCTTGATAAAGTCGTCCTGATTTTTCCCGCCAAGCGGCGAGGCATATACGGATGCATTTTTAAGATCCGGCGAAACGCGCACTTCCGACACGGTGACAGACACGCCGACAAGCGCCGGTTCGCGAAAGGCTTCACGCTGGAAAATCTCGACAAGCGCGTGGCGGAGCAACTCACCAGCGCGAAGCTGGCGTTGGGATGGCCCTTTGGAAGATGTAAACCGTTTTGACATAGCCGCGAATGTAAGGGGTCAGGGGCCTTTCGAAAACCCCTGTCGCTTTCACATCGTCTCCAGCGCGAGCGCAAACGCCTCGGCCTTTTCGGGGATCAGCGCATAGCCATTGTCGCGGTCGCGCAAGCCCGAACAGAGATCAACCCCAAATGGGCGCACCGCATTGACGGCGTCCCGGACGTTTTCCGGATTGAGGCCTCCGGCGAGGAAAACCGGCGCTTCTAGATTCTCGACAATCCGCCTACTGACGGACCAGTCATGAGTGTCACCCGTCCCGCCGAGTGTCCGCGCCGGCGATGACGGCTTGCCGGAATCAAGGAGGACGAAGTCGACGTGTGATGCAACGGCGCGCGCCTGATCGATGGCGCCGGCGTCTTCAACGTGAATGACCTGCATGATTTTGATGTCCGGATGGGCCTTGCGGATGATCTCATATGCGCCCGACGCCGGCACATCAACGATCTGCACAATATCAGGCCGCGTCGCGTCGACATGATCAGCGATCGCATCGCCATCAGTGCGACTGGTCAGCAAGACTGAATGCGTGCGTCCATTATCGTTGCGGCGAACGTAATCCGCGATCTCAAGAACCAGTTCATCGTCAATAGGGCCAGGTCCGTTCGGCATTTCGGCGACCAGACCAACAGCAAAAGCGCCGGCGCCGATGGCGATCTGCGCTTCTTCGATTGATTGTATGCAGCAGATTTTAAACGGGTAAGTCATCCGTCAATCCCGCCAGCGTGAATGGCCCTAAAGCGACCGCGTCACTTTCTCGACGCGGAAGCATTCGATAACGTCGCCGACTTTCATGTCTTCGTAATTGGCAAAGCTCATGCCGCATTCCTGTCCAGCCGGCACTTCGCTGACGTCGTCTTTGAAGCGCTTGAGTTGGGAAAGTTCGCCCTCGTGTATGACAACGTCGTCACGGACAAGGCGCACCTTCGCGCCCCGCTCGACTTTGCCTTCGGAGATACGGCACCCGGCGACCTTGCCGTGTTTCGAAATCGAGAAGACTTCGAGAATTTCCGCATTGCCAAGGAACGTTTCGCGCAGTTCCGGATCAAGCATGCCCGAGAGCGTGCCTTTCAGATCATCCAGCAGGTCGTAGATCACCGAATAGTAACGGATCTCAACGCTTGAACGCTCGGCTTCATCGCGCGCCTGCTTGTTGGCGCGAACATTAAAGCCGATGACCGGCGCATTCGACGCCTGCGCGAGAATAACGTCGCTCTCGGAAATACCGCCGACGCCCGTGTGGAGGATGCGCACGCGCACTTCTTCGGTCGCCATATTTTCCAGCGCACTGACAATCGCTTCGACCGACCCCTGCACATCGCCTTTGATAACAATGGGCAATTCCTTGATTGCTGAATCCTGAAGTTGCGCCATCATCTGCTCCAGGGATGTCCCGGACGATTTCGCAGCTTCTTTCTCACGGCGTTGCCGCGCGCGGAATTCAGCGACTTCACGCGCGCGCGCTTCCGTCTTGACCACATAGAACTGGTCGCCCGGCTCGGGCACGCCGTTAAGGCCAAGGACTTCGACCGGGTAGGCCGGGCCGGCTTCTTTGACTTGCTGGCCTTTATCGTCGGTCATGGCGCGCACTTTGCCCCACTCCGAACCAACGACGACGATGTCAGTCCGTTTGAGCGTGCCGCGCTCGACGAGGAATGTCGCAACGGCGCCGCGGCCTTTGTCCAGCCGCGCCTCAACAACCGAGCCTTGAGCTGCGCGATCGGGGTTGGCCTTGAGTTCGAGCAGTTCCGCCTGCAACAAGATCGCGTCCTGCAACCCGTCAAGATTGGTTTTCTTCAACGCGGACACTTCAATGTCCTGCACTTCGCCGCCCATGGATTCGACCTGGATCTCATGCTGAAGGAGATCGGTCCGCACCTTGTTCGGATCGGCGTCCGGTTTATCGACCTTGTTAATGGCGACAAGAATAGGGACGCCAGCCGCTTTAGCGTGGCTGATCGCTTCTTCTGTTTGCGGCATGATGGAATCGTCGGCCGCCACCACGAGAATAATAATGTCGGTGACGTCAGCGCCGCGCGCGCGCATTTGCGTAAACGCCGCGTGGCCCGGCGTATCAAGGAACGTAATCTTGCCCTTGTCGCCGAGATCGACCTGATAGGCGCCGATATGCTGGGTGATGCCGCCAGCCTCGCCGGCGACAACATCCGTTTGCCGCATGGCGTCCAGAAGCGACGTTTTGCCGTGATCGACATGGCCCATAATGGTGACCACAGGCGGGCGCGGTTTCAGGTCTTTTTCATCGTCCTCTTCAGCGCCGAGGCCTTCCTCGACATCGGATTCTGAAACCCTTTTAACCGCATGACCGAAATCTTCGGCGATAAGCTGCGCTGTATCGGCGTCGAGGACGGTGTTTGCCGTCACCATCTGGTCCTGCGTCATCAACTCTTTGATGAGCTCAACGGCGCGCATCGACATACGCGCTGCAAGATCCTGGACAGTAATGGTTTCGGGAATAGTCACTTCACGGAGCACCCTGTCGGAGCCGCCGCGTTTCTGGCGCGCCAGCTTTTCGCGTTCGCGCGCCCGTTTCACAGACGCAAGCGAACGCTGGCGCTCTTCATCGTCAAGCGCATTAGCGATCGTTAGTTTGCCGGTGCGCCGGCGCGCTGGTTCTTTTGATTTCGAAGTGCGGTCGTCAGCTGCGGGTTTGCGGCGCGATTTGATGCGGCCGCCAAGTTGCGCCAATGGATTATCAGGATCGTCTTCCGCGCCCTTTTCGGGCGCTGCATCTTTGGGTTTTGCGCGGGCGTCTGTTTTTGCTGCATTCCGCTTTTTGCGTTCAGCATCTTCTTCTTCAAGCGCAATGCGCGCTGCGTCTTCGGCGAGACGGCGCTCTTCGCCTTCTTTGGCGCGCTTGGCGTCTTCATCCGCCATGCGCTTGCGCTCAACTTCCAGCTTCGCACGTTCTTCCGCTTCGCGGACTTCGCGGTCGGCCCGCTCACCAGCTTCACGCTTGTCGCGTTCGGCCTTGTCGCGGCGCGCATTGGCGAGCGCGCCCGCACGGGCGGCTTTCTCGTCCGCCGACAATGTTTTGAGGACAGCGCCCTTCTTCTTGTTGGCGTCATCAACCGGGGCAGGCGCAGCCTTTGCTTTTACCGGGGCAGGCGCAGCTTTCTTCTCGGGCGCAGCCTTTTCGACCGTCTCGCCATCTTTCTTGGGCGTCAGCACGCGCCGGCGCTTGGTCTCGACCACAACCGTTTTCGAACGACCGTGAGAGAAACTCTGCTTCACCGCACCGGTTTCCGTACGGCGCAAGGTCAACGGCTTGCGGCGTGGGCGGGTCTCATCTTCAGTTTCGACGTCGTCGCTCATTCGAACTCCAGATTGCGCCTGATATCGGCCCGTTCGAGCCGCGCCAGACGCGCTTTCAATGTTGCGGCGAAAAATCCGCCGCGTTTTCTATCAAAAGCCGGTGAAGGACATACAGTCCAAACCGGCCGGGGTCCACTTTGAAACCCCTATTCTGTCGCCGCCGCCGCCGTCGTCGCCCGAAAGGCGACAAGTCGTTCGGCAGCTTTCCTGAACCGCACCGCCGATGGCCCCTTCATGACCGCCGCATGGACCGCGTCCTGGCCGAGCGCGGCAGACAAATCCGACCGCAAAAACAGCGCATAACGTGTCGCACTTCCGGCCAACGCCGATAGTTTGCCGCAACCATCGTCGGCGCCGTCCGAGGCTGCAATCAACACGGCGGCCTTTCCGCCCTTCAACGCTGCACGCACCTTTTCAAATCCTGTGACCGCATCGCCACAACGGCGCGCCAAACCAAGCGCCGACAAAGCCGCCCTGGCGAACCCGGCATCGACCTGCGCGCCCAAATCATCGGGCGTATTCGCCGGCGCTTTAAAGGCCCGCGCAAACAGGCGCCGTTTGACCGCCGCATCGACCATTTCGCGCCGCGCCGTCACCCAGGCGCCGCGCCCCGGCAGCTTCGCCGAAAAGTCAGGCGCAACGACGCCATCCGGCGAAAGCACAAACCGCATCAACCCCTCGGGCGCGCCGCTTTCGCCGGTGACAATGCACCGTCGCTCGCGCCGGTCATCCGTAGGCGGCTTTTCCTGTTCAAGCGCTTGCGCCAGCGGCCGCCTCCTCTGCTTCTGCTGCAGCCGCCGCAGCGGCGGCCTCTTCTTCGGCGCGCATGGCGGCGAGTTCTTCTTCGGTAACCCAGCCGGCGATCACGCGCGCACGCATGATCATGGTTTCTGCAACTTCCGCGGCAAGCCCGTATTGTTCGAGGATACCGTCGAAATGCTTGCGTTCGCCGTCAACGCGTTCTGTCCAGCCGACGAGATCATCGGTGACGCAGCCGGCAAAATCTTCCAACGACTTCACGTCGTTTTCGCCGAGACTGACGATCATTTTAAGATCGAGGCCTTCAACACCAAGAATATCGTCAGCGACGCCAAGTTCTTTTCGTTTTTCGTCGAGCTTTTTATTTTCCTGCTCGATGAATTCGCGCCCGCGCGTTTGCAACTCTTGCGCAGTCTCTTCATCAAGACCGTCAATTTCCGCGAGTTCGGCAAGGTCAACAAACGCGATTTCTTCGATGCGCGTAAAGCCTTCCGAGACGAGAAGCCCCGCCATCATGTCGTCAACGTCGAGGCCTTCCATAAAGCGCTCGGAACGCCGCGCGAATTCTTCCTGGCGTTTCGAGCTTTCCTCTTCCTCGGTCATGATATCGATTTCATAGCCGGAAAGCTGCGAGGCGAGCCGTACGTTCTGACCGCGCCGGCCAATGGCGAGCGACAATTGTTCGTCCGGCACAACAACCTCGATGCGCTCAAGCTCTTCGTCGAGCACAACCTTCGTGACCTCCGCCGGAGCAAGCGCATTCACAACAAAGGTCGCGTCATCTGGCGACCACGGAACGATATCAATCTTCTCGCCGGCGAGCTCATTCACAACGGCCTGCACGCGGGACCCACGCATACCAACACAGGCGCCGACCGGATCAATGCCCGGATCGTTGGACAACACACCGATCTTGGCGCGGCTGCCCGGATCGCGGGCGACGGCCTTGATCTCGATCACGCCGTCATAAACTTCCGGCACTTCCTGCTCGAAAAGTTTCGACATGAATTGCGGGTGGGCGCGCGACAGAAAGATCTGCGGGCCCCGTGTTTCGCGGCGCACATCCAGAATGTAAGCGCGCACGCGCTCGCCATTGCGATAATTTTCACGCGGGAGCTGCTGGTCGCGGCGGATAATCGCCTCAGCCTTGCCGAGGTCGACAATGACATGGCCATATTCAACGCGCTTGATGATGCCGTTGATGATCTCGCCGATGCGGCCTTTAAAGTCTTCAAACTGACGTTCACGCTCAGCATCGCGCACTTTCTGCGTAATGACCTGTTTCGCAGCCATGGCCGCGACGCGACCGAAATCGATCGGCGGCAACGGCTCGGACATGAAGTCGCCAATTTCGGCTTCCGGATTGCGCTGAAGCGCTTCCTTGATCGCAATTTCGGCGGAGTCGTTCTCGATCAGCTCGACAACCTCAAGCAGACGCCAAAGCTTCATTTCGCCGGTCTGCGGATTGATCTCCGCACGGACATTTGTCTCGTGACCGTATCGCGAGCGCGCAGCACGGGCGAGCGCATCTTCCATCGCATCGATGACAAGAGCTTTGTCGATCGACTTTTCCCGCGCGACAGCGTCGGCGATCTGAATCAGCTCCAGCTTGTTGGCGCTAATCGCGTTCATGGAGGGTCTCCATCATCTCTTCGTCTCCTTCGCCGACAGATGCGGCGTCTTGCGGTTGGGCCGAACCTGCTTTGAGGCTCTCCCGGATCAATTCATCAGTCAGAACGAGCCTGGCGCTGGCGATCCACTCAAGTGGAAAAAGCGCGGTCTCGGTTTCATTTTCAATATCGAACGCCACTTTGCCGTCATCGACGCCGGCGACAACGCCCGAAAAGCGTTTACGCCCCTCAACAAGCTGGTTGAGTTCGAGTTTCGCCGGCCAGCCGCGCCAGTTCTCAAAATCCTTGAGGCGCACCAGCGGCCGGTCGATGCCTGGCGATGAAACCTCTAAATTATAATGGCCCTCGATCGGGTCTGCCTCTTCGAGGGCCGGCGACAGGGCCCGCGACAGCTTTGCGCAGTCCCCCGCCGACATCGTATGATCGGGGCGTTCGGCCATGATTTGCAGTGTTTTGGTGTTTCCGCCAGTGACGCGCACGCGGATCAGCTCGAACCCGGCGCTCTCTACAAGCGGTTCGATCAGGGTGTTCAAGCGGTCGTCCTGCAGCGTCAAAGGGCCTCTTTTCAACGAAAAAGCGGGCCCCGCGGGGCCCGCT
>JAJFFU010000058.1 GCA_021776465.1 Parvularculaceae bacterium | reverse complement strand
GTTGGCGTCTCCACCTGAATCTCGACGAAGAGATCGCCGCGGCGGCGGATGTCGCCCCGGCCTGACTGGTCGAGCTGGCTCATGCCGCGGGCGCGCACGCGGAAACGTTTGCCCGTCTGGGCGCCTTCAGGGACCGAGATTTTTACGCGGCCGCCGTCAATGGTCGGCGTCTCGAAGTCACCGCCCAGCGCCGCCGTCGTCATGGGGATCGGCATCATCGAATATAGGTCGGCGCCGTCGCGCTCGAATAATTCGTGTTCGTCGACATTGACGAAAATATAAAGATCGCCCTCCGGTCCGCCGCGGGGGCCCGCCTCGCCTTCGCCGGAAAGGCGAATGCGCGTGCCATCTTCAATGCCGGCCGGCACATCAACGGACAATTCGCGCTCGCGCCGGACACGGCCCTGACCCGCACAATCCGTGCACGGATCGGTAATCATGCGGCCTTCGCCGTGACAATGGGGGCAAGTGCGCTCAATCGTAAAAAAGCCCTGCTGTACGCGGACACGGCCGGCGCCTTTGCAGGTCTCGCAATTAACGGGGCCGGAACCCGGCGCCGCGCCTGTGCCGTTGCAGGGATCGCAAGCGACCGAGCCCGGCACTTTGATTTCAGTTTTTTTGCCCGCGAACGCTTCTTCCAGCGAGATCGATAGATTGTATTTTAGATCGGCGCCGCGGCCCGGCCCACCACGCCTTGCACCGCGCGCGCCCATAAACTCGGAAAAGATATCGTCGAAGATGTCAGAAAATGCGCCGCCTGCAGCGCCAGCCGCACCGCGCGCAAAGCCGCCGCCATTTTCAAAGGCCGCATGGCCAAAGCGATCATAGGCTGCGCGCTTTTGCTCATCGGAGAGGACTTCGTAGGCCTCACCAAGTTCCTTGAACTTTTGCTCAGCATCCGGATTATCCGCATTGCGGTCCGGGTGATACTGCATGGCGCGTTTGCGGAATGCAGATTTGATCGCCGCGCCGTCAGCGCCGCGTTCAATCCCCAACACGTCATAATAATCTTGCTGCGCCATTATCGCGCCCAACCTTTACGGTTCTTACGTTTCCCCTGCGCCGTCTTCCCGTGCGCGAGGCGGCATGAAATGACGCAGCGCAGACACGGGATCGTCATCGGCCCCGCCGACAGCGATCCCGGATCAGCAATGCAGCATCAAGTTACCGCATTGCATCCGGGATGACGGTTAGTCTTTTTTCTCGCCGTCGACTTCTTCGAAGTCGGCATCGACGACGCCATCGTCCTTCTCGGCGTCCGCTTGTGCGGCCGCCTCGCCCGGATCGACGTCGTCGCCTTCGTGCTGAGCGGCGCCTTCCTTGTACATGGCCTCGCCAAGTTTCATCGACGCCTGGGCGAGTTCCGTCGCCTTGGTGTTGATGACCTCAAGGTCTGCGTCTTCCTGCTCAAGCACCTCTTTCAAGGCGAGTTTCGCGTCTTCGATCGCCTGTTTGTCTTCGGCGGAAATCTTGTCGCCAAATTCTTCAAGGTTTTTCTCGGTCGAATGAACAAGCGCTTCGGCCCGGTTCTTCGCTTCGACCCCTTCACGACGTTGCTTGTCGTCGTCGGCGTGGGCTTCGGCGTCCTTGACCATCTGCTCGATGTCATCGTCAGACAAACCACCGCTCGCTTGGATGCGGATCGATTGCTCTTTGTTGGTCGCCTTGTCCTTGGCGTTCACATGGACGATGCCGTTGGCGTCGATGTCGAACGTGACCTCGACCTGCGGCACGCCGCGCGGCGCCGGGGGAATGCCCATCAGGTCGAACTGGCCGAGCATCTTGTTGTCGGCGGCCATTTCACGCTCGCCCTGGAAGACTCTGATCGTAACCGCGGACTGATTGTCTTCCGCGGTTGAGAACACCTGGCTCTTTTTGGTCGGGATCGTCGTGTTGCGATCAATAAGGCGGGTAAAGACACCACCCAGCGTCTCGATGCCCAGCGATAGCGGCGTAACATCCAGAAGCAGAACGTCTTTGACGTCCCCTTGCAGAACGCCGGCCTGAATGGCCGCGCCCAGCGCAACAACTTCGTCCGGGTTCACGCCTTTATGGGGCTCTTTACCGAAGAACTGTTTTACCGTTTCCTGCACCTTCGGCATGCGGGTCATGCCGCCGACGAGGATCACTTCGTCGATGTCGCCGGAGGAAAGGCCAGCGTCTTTCAACGCTTCCTTGCAGGGGCTGACAGTGCGTTTGACGAGATCATCAACAAGGCTTTCGAACTTGGCGCGCGAAAGCTTGATGTTGAGGTGTTTCGGTCCCGATGCGTCCGCCGTGATAAAGGGCAGGTTCACTTCATATTGCGAGGTCGAGGAAAGCTCTTTCTTGGCTTTCTCCGCTTCGTCCTTCAGGCGCTGCAGGGCGATCTTGTCTTTCCTGAGATCAATGCCCTGGTCCTTTTTGAACTCGCTGGCGAGATAATCGACAACGCGCATGTCGAAGTCTTCACCGCCGAGGAACGTGTCGCCATTGGTGGAGAGAACCTCAAAGACGCCGTCGCCGATCTCAAGGATCGAGACGTCGAACGTGCCGCCGCCAAGGTCATAAACGGCGATCTTCTGGCTGCCGGTTTTCTTGTCGAGGCCATAGGCGAGCGCCGCCGCCGTCGGTTCGTTGATGATGCGCAGCACTTCGAGCCCTGCGATCTTGCCGGCGTCTTTGGTGGCTTGGCGCTGGGCGTCGTTGAAATAGGCGGGGACGGTGATGACGGCCTGCGTCACATCGGAGCCAAGATAGGCTTCGGCCGTCTCTTTCATTTTCTGCAGGATGAAGGCTGAAATCTGTGACGGCGCATATTTCTCGCCGCGGCTTTCGACCCACGCGTCGTCATTGTCGCCATTGACGATGGCGTAGGGCACCATGTCCTTGTCTTTTTGCGCGGTAGGGTCGTTATAAGTGCGCCCGATCAGACGCTTGATCGCGAAGAACGTGTTCTCCGGATTGGTCACGGCCTGACGCCGGGCAGGCTGGCCAATCAGGCGCTCTTTGTCTTCGGTAAACGCAACGACGGACGGCGTTGTCCGCGCGCCCTCGGCGTTTTCGATGACTTTCGGCTCTTTGCCCTCCATGACGGCGACGCATGAGTTCGTCGTCCCGAGGTCGATGCCAATTACCTTGCCCATAATTTATTCTCCTTCCAGCAGGCCGCCCTTTTCATTCCGGCCTTCGATAAGCGCGGGATCTAAGCGCC
>JAJFFU010000057.1 GCA_021776465.1 Parvularculaceae bacterium | reverse complement strand
AGCTTCACCTATTAGAGAAAATAGTCGCAAGATTGTTGGCGCCAGCTACCAGTCTTGCGCATTCGAAAATCGGTCAGTCCTTGCGTAAAGTATTGGGAGTGACCCTCTCCAAGCGGCCCGCCTGCAGTTCCTCCCGAGCGCAGGCGGGTCGTTTTCTTTTTTGCAGAATGCTACACGTTTTTCGAAATTCAACTGGAAATTGGTATATGAAATTGATATGATTCGCGAAATTCCTGCGGCATTCGCCGCGTCGGCGGATGATCGATCTTATGGCTGAAAAGCGACTTTACCACTCCGTAGCTGAGCGCATCAAAGAGCTCGTGCAACAAGGTTCATTTCCGCCGGGTAGTCGGTTGCCCGGCGAGCGAGACCTTGCGGAACAGTTATCAGTCAGTCGTGTGACCATCCGCGAAGCGCAAATCGCGTTGGAAGCAATTGGGTTACTCGATATTCGTGTTGGCTCGGGCGTTTACGTATTGCGAAAATCGATCGACGATGTGAACGCCTTGCCTGATGTCGGCGCCTTTGAGCTCACCGAGGCGCGCTCCGCGATTGAATCGGAGGCTGCAGCGCTCGCGGCGACGGCAATCACCGACGAA
This sequence comes from Parvularculaceae bacterium, assembly GCA_021776465.1. Classification (GTDB taxonomy): domain Bacteria; phylum Pseudomonadota; class Alphaproteobacteria; order Caulobacterales; family Parvularculaceae; genus Hyphococcus. The sequence continues at coordinate 11,323 of JAJFFU010000057.1, read as the reverse complement.
GAGCTTGATCGCCTTGACGAGATTGTCGATCGAATGGCGGCCGACACCGATCCAGCCAGCCCTTTAGAAGCGGACGCGGATCGTGATTTTCACCTGACAATAGCCCGCGCCACGAAAAACAAGGCCATGTCGGAAACGATTGAGCGGTTGTGGCGTATCCGCACCGAAAAGCCCGAAGTGCGCCAGGCTTATGATTCAATTTGCGAAATGAATCCGAGAGATCGCCTGAAGGAGCATCGCGATATTTCAATTGCGTTGCGAAAACGCGACCCGGAACGCGCGCGCAAAGCCATGCGTACGCATTTCAAGTGCATCATTGAAGCGATGTTGAGCGCCACAGAGGCGCAGGCAATTGAAGAAGCCCGCCGCCGGACCCAGGAAAGCCGGGAACGGTTCCTCAACGGAGCGCCTGGCCATTGACGGCGCGTTGAATTCTCGCCCTCGTTTCCATACCAAATAATTTGACCTATTTGGAAAATTGGACTGCAAATACTATTGTCCAATTCTGAATTTTCCCGTAAGCTCCCGCAAAACAGCCGCAAAAGCGGCGCGCGAATTTACAGGGAGACGTCATGGACAGCGGAATTTCAGGAGCCTGCGTGCGCTTGAAGCAGTTCGTCGGCGCGGTGGTCGCCGGCGGTTTGCTTGGGATAAGCCCGGCGCTGGCTGAGACAATTCTCGTCACGGATCAGGCTGCCTACAAAAAAGCGGTCGTGGGTCTGGAGCCGGGCGACAAGCTGGTTCTTGCAAACGGCGTTTGGCGTGACTTCGAAATTGTCTTTGAGGCCCTTGGCGAGGAAGGCAATCCAGTTTCGCTCATAGCGGAAACGCCCGGTGACGTCATCATCAGCGGCCAATCAAACCTGCAACTTGCCGGCGAATTTCTCGAAGTGTCGGGCCTGGTTTTCAAAAACGGTTACACGCCGACAAGCGAAGTGATTTCCTTCCGCGTCGATGCCGACACCGTTGCAAACAACTCACGCGTTACCGGGGTCGTGATTGATAACTTCAATCAGCCGGAACGCCAGGAAGTTGATTTCTGGGTGATGGTGTACGGGAAGAACAACCGATTTGATCACAACCACATTGTCGGAAAGCGCAACAAGGGCGTGACGATGGCGGTTCGGTTAAACACTGAGCAAAGCCAGGAAAACCATCACCGTATAGACCACAATTATTTCGGACCACGTCAAATATTGGGTTCAAATGGCGGCGAGACATTGCGGATCGGCACGAGCCATCATTCGCTCGCTGATTCTTTTACCACCGTCGAAAACAATTATTTCGATCGCTGCGACGGCGAGCTTGAAATAATTTCCAACAAGTCCGGAAAAAATATATTTCGCAATAACACATTCTACCAATCCCGCGGCACACTGACGATGCGGCATGGGAACAACAACATTGTCGAGGGTAACGTATTCTTTGGCAATGGCGCCGATCACACAGGCGGCATTCGTGTCATCAATGCGGGTCAGACCATCCGCAACAATTACATGGAAGGCCTGAAAGGAACGCGCTTTGGCGGCGCGCTCGTCGTGATGAACGGCGTTCCAAACTCGCCCATCAACCGGTATCACCAAGTCAAAGACGCGACAATCACCAACAACAGCCTGATCAACAGCGATAACATTCAGTTAGCGGCAGGAAGCGATGCGGAACGCAGCGCCGTCCCCGTTGACAGCGAGTTTGCCGAAAACCTGATTTTTCATGACGATGCTAGAGACGTTTTCACCGTATACGACGACGTTTCAGGAATTGCATTCTCGGAAAACGTGCTCGCGCCAATGGACCCGCCGGAATTTGCCGATGGGTTTCGCCGTGAAGCGATGGCGCTTGATCGCGCCGACAATGGTTTGTTGTACCCCGCGAACGACATAGGCGCCGGCGCGCCTCACGACCTTAGTGTCACGACAAAAAATGAGACGGGCGTTTCCTGGTATCCGAAGTCAGAGCCCATCGTCGCTTTCGGTTCTGGTCGGACCACCAACGTGTCGCCGGAACCGAATGCGCTTTTTTACGCTGTCAGTGCGGCGAAGGCCGGCGATACACTAGTCTTGCAGTCTGGAAATTACGTTGTCAGCAAATTTCTAAAAATCAAAAAGCCCCTTACCATCAAGGGCAAGGGGAAAGTGAATATAGCGTTCGAACGCTCTGCGCTTTTTCAAATTTCTGATGGGGGGAGCCTGAGATTATCCGGTGTGAACATCTCCGGAAAAGACGCGCCGGATAATGCGGGCAATGCCGTCATCCGCACCAGCCCTTACGCGATGCTGGAAAACTACAGGCTGGAAATCGTCGACACGCATTTCAGCGATATGGATGTGAACCATTCCTTCAACATTATTTCCACCGCGAAAGGCACGTTTGCGGACAATATTTTGATCAAGGACTCGAGCTTTGAAGACGTTACGGGCGCGGTTTTGAAGCTGGATACAGAAAATGACGATTACGGCATCTACAACGCCGAATACCTGACGATCGCGAATTCCAATTTCAAAAACATTCAAGGCGCGTTGGTCGATTTTTATCGCGGCGGGACGGATGAAAGCACGTTTGGTCCGCATTTCGAACTGACGGATTCGAAGTTGACGAATGTGGGTGGCGGGAAACGAAACAAGTCAGCCGCGTCAATCCATCTTCACGGCGTTCAGGTCACGCATATCTCCGGCAACACATTTGTCGACAGCAAGTCGTTCCTCATCAACCATACGGTGGGCGAACCGAAGACCCGGGTCGTTGACAATAAATTTGTCGACACCCTGCTTCCAAAAAATTACGAGCTCAATAGCGGTTTGGAACCAACGGCGGTGATTGAAAACAATCGGGTCAAGAACCAATGAAATGCACGTCCCTGATATTGATTTGTGGATTGGCCTTTGCCGCTTCGTCATGCCAACGTGCGACGCAAATACAGCCGCAAGACGCCGTGGTGACCACGGCAACTCAAACCATCTCTTTTGCGCAAACACTGGACGCATTGGCGACAAAAATCGACGCTCAAATGAGCGAGCCGATCGCCGTACCCGAACCGAAAGACGCAGGCGGCGGCTACACGCACGAACAACACAAGCTGAACGCCAAGACGATTTATGAGGCCGGCAAGCTCTATGAATTTACCGGTGAAGATCGCTACGCAGAGCACGCCGCCAAATTATTGCTTGCCTATGCGGATATGTATCCTGGCCTTGGTCTGCATCCCGAGAAAAAAGAACAGTCGCCGGGGCGATTGTTCTGGCAGAACCTGAACGAAAGCTGGTGGCTTGTTTACGCTATTCAGGGGTACGTCAGCATTAAAGATACGCTTTCGCTGGAAGCCCGCGACAATATCGAAACAAACCTTCTGCGCGAGATAACCACGTTTCTCTCTGACGGATCGCCGGAAACTTTCAACAAAGTCCACAATCACGGCACATGGGCCAACGCTGCCGTCGGCATGACGGGCTACACGATTGGCGATGACGAGCTTGTTGAACAGGCATTGTTGGGCTTGGACAAGTCCGGAGACTACGGCTTCCTCAAGCAATTGGACGAATTGTTTTCGCCGGACGGTTACTACAATGAGGGGCCGTACTACCAACGATTTGCGTTGATGCCTTTTGTCCTTTTTGGACAAGCGATTGAAAAGAACAATCCGGAACGAAATATTTTCGAATATCGTGACGGGATATTGCAAAAGGCGATCTATGCAACGATCCAACAAAATTACGGCGCGCTGTTTTTCCCGATCAATGATGCGATCAAGGACAAGGACATTGCGACGACAGAGCTACAATATGGCGTTGCCGTCGCGTACGATCTGACCGGCGATCCGGGCCTTCTTTCAATTGCCCAAGCGCAAGGCCAAGTTGTTCCGACCGAAGGCGGGAAGAAATTGGCTGACGCGCTGGCGCGCGGCGAGGCGGCGCCTTTCGACTATGCGCCGATGCGGCTTCGCGACGGGGCTGATGGAGAGCAGGGCGCGCTCGATATTTTCCGCGCATCCAACGACCCGGACGATTTAACGGTCGTCGTCAAGAATACGTCGCAGGGCCTCGGGCATGGTCATTTCGATAAGCTCGGGCTTCTTGTTTATGACGCAGGACACGAAATTATTCGCGATTACGGCGCGGCGCGTTTTCTCAACGTCGAAGCCAAGTATGGCGGACATTATCTTCCGGAGAACAACAGCTTCGCCAAGCAGACAATTGCGCACAATACCTTAGTCGTAGACGAGACAAGCCATTTTAATGGCGACACAGAGACTGGCAATAATTTCGCACCAAGTTTAGGCGCGTTTCTAGTATCCGATAATCTGCAGATAACGACCGCTGAGATCGATACAGCGTATGACGGCGTGGGCCTGGATCGCACCGTGGCAATGATCAAGGACGCCGCGTTCTCGCAACCGATTATTGTTGATCTGATCGAAGCGCACTCAAGCGATCCGCACCAGTATGATCTTCCCTTTTACTATAATGGCCAATTGGTCGAAACGAATTTTGAGCTTTTGGCCGATCCGCTAATCCGAAACCCGTTAGGTTCCCACAATGGATACCAACATCTTTGGCGCGTCGGCGAAAGCGAGCCCATCGATGGAAACACGCAAGTTACCTGGTTACTGGACAGGCGGTTTTACTCCGTGACTTCGGCCGTCCCGGATAATTCAAACGTCATCGCCGTAGAAATTGGCGCAAATGATCCGAATTTTAACCTGCGACGCGAGCCTGCTTTTATTTTAAGAGCGCGCGCGACAGACGGCGTATCGTTTGCGTCCGTTATCGAGCCGCACGGTGAATATAATCCGACCATGGAATACACGGTGGGAAGTCATTCCAATGTAAAATCCGTCACGCATTTTGAGTCCGGCGCCGCCGAGTTCATTCTGGTCGAGACTGTGGATGGTCAGCGGGTTGGCCTCGGCATCGCCGGCGAAAGTGAAACAGACGCTGAACATAGCGTCTCAGTTGACGGGCAGGAGGTCATCTGGACTGGCCCGTACAAACTTTTCCATTCCCAGAAACATCTCGAAGAAGGGAAATAGCGGTGCAAAGTCCGAATTTTCTTTTTAGCGAAGAGATGCCGCGCGAAGATGTTGATCCCGGCATTAAGCGTCAAATCCTTGGCCACAATGACGACCTCATGCTTGTTAAAGCGATTTTTGAAGCCGGCGCCGAAGGCTACCAACACAAACACCATCACAGCCAAGTCACATATGTAGAAAGTGGCGCGTTTGACGTCACCATCGACGGCGTAACGAAACGGCAGAGGGCAGGCGATTGTTTCTTCGTCTCGCCGCATATCATGCACGGCGCCGTCTGCATCGAAGCGGGCGTTCTGCTCGACACGTTTTCTCCGGTGCGGGAAGATTTTTTTGAAAATTATAAAAAGGGCGAAACGTCGTGAAGAAAAACTTCAGGTGGATCATCGTCACACTCGTCGCGCTGGCGACGGTCATCAACTATATCGACCGAGGCGCGCTTGGTTTTTTATGGCCAGAGATTTCAAAGGATCTCGGCCTCACCAAAACCGATTATGCGATTATCCTCAATGTTTTTACATTCGCCTATGCCTTTGGTCAGACCTTATTTGGAAAGATTTTCGACTGGATCGGCACCCGCCTCGGCTTCATTCTCTCCATTGCCGTTTGGTCTGCGGCGACCATGTTGCATGCGGTCGCGGCAGGGATCGGAAGTTTTGCGATTTTTCGCGGGCTTCTCGGCGTCTCGGAAGCTGGCAACTGGCCTGGGGCGACAAAAGCGAACGCAGAGTGGTTTCCAATCAGGGAACGCGCCCTTGCTCAGGGTATCTTTAACTCCGGCGCAGCGATCGGCGGTATCATCTCTGCACCGATCATCGCCTATCTGTTTGTATTTTTGGATAGCTGGCGCGCGACCTTTATCTGCATCGGCGCGCTCGGTTTCTTGTGGTTGGTTCCGTGGCTCATCCTTTACAAGTCCGGTCCGAAAACACACCCGTGGTTATCCGCGGACGAGCGCGATTACATTCTGACCGGCCAGCGCAATAAGGACACGGACGAAGTCGCAACATATGCGCCATCATCGGGTGAAATCCTGTCGAGAAAAGAAAGCTGGGGCGTTATTATGGCGTCTTTTTTCATCGACCCGATCTGGTGGTTGTTCGTCGGCTGGCTGCCGCTTTACCTCGCCGAGACTTACGGTTTCGGCGTCAAGGAAATCGGGTTTTACGCCTGGGTACCTTATGTCGGCGCCATGTTTGGCGCCTGGTTCGGCGGGCTCCTGGCGCAGAACAGAATTAAGTCCGGATGGACGGTCAACAAGACACGAAAATTCGTTATCGGTCTTGGCGGTTTGATCATGCTCGTCTCGCTTCTGATGACCATGAAGGCGGCGACGCCGCTGTTCGCTGTCCTTTTAATGGCGGCGATCCTGTTCGGCTTTCAAACGTCAATCGGCAATATCCAGACGTTACCAAGCGATTTCTACAGCGGCAATTCCGTCGGGTCGCTTGCCGGTTTTGCCGGAACGGCGGCGAAACTTGCCGTCGTCGGCCTCAATTTTCTCATCCCGGTTATCACAGTCAATAGTTATGCGCCGGCATTCGCCGTCGGCGCGGCGCTCGCCATACTAAGCGTTTTATCAGTGTGGATACTGTGCGGTCACATCCATCCCTTGAAACCTCGCGTCGCGGATACGACGACGCCAACTCAAACAACATAGGAGGGCGCTATGAAGTCCCTTGACGGAAAAACAACAATCATAACTGGCGGAACCCGTGATATCGGCAGATCTTGTTCGATCAAATTTGCCGAGGCGGGCGCTAAAGTTGTCGTGAATTACCTGAACAATAAAGACGCGGGCGATGAAACCGTCGCAGAAATCGAAAAGACCGGCGGCGTTGCGATCCTCGTAAAAGGCGACATGACCAAAAAAGACGATGTCGAAAACCTGGTCTCGGTGACCCGCGAAGCGTTTGGCGACGCCATCCACGTGCTCGTAAACAATGTCGGCGGCATGGTCGCGCGAAAAAAACTTCACGAAATGGATGAGGAATTTTTCAATCACGTCTTGTCGCTGAATATGAATTCGACGTTTCTGACAACGCAGGCTGTTGTTCCTCACATGCCGCCGGGCAGTTCAATCGTCAATCTTGCATCGCTGGCCGGCCGTGATGGCGGCGGCGGCGGCGCCAGCGCTTACGCTGTGTCCAAAGGCGCGGTGATGACCTTTACGCGCGCAATGGCGAAGGAGCTTGGGCCGGACGGTATTCGCGTCAACGCGCTTTGTCCGGGCATGATCGATACGACGTTCCATGATACGTTTACGCCGGATGCAGCGCGTCGAAATGTGGAGGCGTCGGTGCCGGTAAGGCGTCAGGGCCATCCCGACGATTGCGGCAATCTTGTCACCTATCTTGCGTCGGATGCGTCGGCTTACATCACGGGCGCAAATATCGACATTAATGGCGGCATGTTTTTCTCATAAGGCGCGATGATGACCGATCCGATTGCAAACGCGCTATTGAACACAAAGGTCGTACCGCTCGTTCAGGCGGACGATCCGGCGACGGCTGTTAAAATTGCCGAGGCGCTTATCGAGGGCGGGCTGACTGTTCTTGAAGTCGTGCTTCGTACAAGTGAAGCGCTTCAATGTCTCGAGGCGATCGTCAAAGAATTCCCCGACGCCCATGTCGGCGCCGGGACAGTCTTGAGTGCGGAACATGCGCGGGCCGTCCTGGCGCGCGGCGCGACATTCATCGTATCACCAGGGCTTGATGAGACATCAGTAAAGGTCGCGCAATCGGCGCAGATCCCGATCTTTCCCGGCGTCGCAACACCGACGGAACTTCAACACGCATGGAACCTCGGCCTTCGCACGGTCAAGTTCTTCCCGGCCGGTCTCGCTGGCGGGACGAAAATGCTGAAGGCGTTTTCTTCCGTGTTTCGCGATATGCGCTTTATGCCGACGGGCGGGGTCAGCGCGGGAAATCTGTCTGAGTTTCTCGAGATTCCTTCAGTGCTGGCCTGCGGCGGTAGTTGGTTGACGCCGGCCTCTGCGATTAATGATGGCGATTTTTCTGCGATCACGAAACTAGCGCGCGAAGCGACCACCATAGCGCGGAAATAATACGTCTACGGAGATTAGAACATGTCAAAATTCCTTTCCTTCGGCGAAATCATGTTGCGCTTGAAAACGCCAGGCCATGAACGGTTTTTTCAGTCGCCGGAGTTTGAAGCGACCTTTGGCGGCGGCGAGGCGAATGTCGCTGTGGCGCTTAGCAATTACGGCTTGCCTGCTGCCTTCGTGTCGGCCTTGCCGGACAATGCTGTTGGTGATGCGGCCGTCGCGGAGCTCAGACGCTTCGATGTGGATACATCAATGATCCGTCGGTCCGGTGATCGCGTCGGGATTTATTATCTGGAATCCGGCGCCAATCAGCGCCCATCTAAAGTCGTCTACGACCGCGCGCATTCGGCGATTTGCGAATGCGGGCCCGGCGATTTCAACTGGCCGGAGGTTTTTAACGATGCAAAGTGGTTGCACATCACCGGCATCACGCCAGCGTTGAGCCAGTCCGCCGCCGACTTAAGTCTTGAATGTGTCAAAGCAGCGAAGGAGCACGGCGTGATCGTCTCTTGCGATTTCAATTTCCGCGGCAAGCTCTGGAACTACGGAAAATCGGCGCCGGAAGTCATGACTGAGCTGGTCAAATATGTGGATGTCGGTATCGCCAATGAAGAGGATTGCCAGAAGTCTCTTGGCGTATCCGTGGATGTGGACGTCGAAAGCGGCGAACTCGATACGGCAAAATACGAAGCGCTTTCGCAAAAAATGCTCGACCTTTATCCGGACATGTCGGCAATTGGGATCACGCTACGCGAAAGTCACAGCGCCGACCGGAACGGCTGGTCAGCATGCATGCGTGACAAGGACGGTTTCCGGCTCAGCCGGCGTTATCAGATCACCGATATCGTCGACCGCGTCGGCGGCGGCGACAGTTTCGCCTCCGCCTTTATTTACGGTCTCAACGCTTATGACGACCGGCAGCAATCGCTTGAATTCGCCGTGGCGGCCAGTTGCTTGAAACATTCCATTCTCGGCGACTTCAACCGCGTGACCGTGGATGAAGTTGAAAAACTGATGTCCGGCGACGGTTCGGGCCGCGTACAACGGTAAGGCGCCAGTGCAGGGCTTTAGAAAGTCCGAATTCGCTGCGTCTTTGCATCGACAGCTTAACGACAAGCCGCAGCAACAAGCGGCTGCGTTTGACGCGGTGCGTATCGCGCCCTTGGGTCAGGAGATAATTCCACATGGCAAATTCAAAACGGCGCGGCGTGAAAGAAACGATCGCCCTGTTCCTGCCCGGAATATTCCTCTTGGGCTTCAACATCGGAACGGGCAGCGTCACGACCATGGCGAAGGCTGGCGCCACCTATGGCATGTCTTTGTTGTGGACGGTGCTCATCTCCTGTGCGGCGACGTATGTAATGATCGGCGCCTATGGCCGATACACGCTGGTCACAGGCGAAACAGCGCTGCAGGCGTTTCGCAAACATATTCACCCTGCCGTCGGCGTGTTCTTCATCATCGCCTTAACGGTCGGCGTCAGCGGCAGCGTAATGGGCGTGATGGGGATAGTTGCCGAGATCACCTATGAATGGTCCAGGACGGTCATCCCCGGCGGCATCGCCCCGATCTATTGCGCCGCCTTTTTTATTAGCCTTGTCTATTTTATTTTCTGGAACGGCCGCACACAAATTTTTGAACGCGCGCTTGCGGTGATCGTCGCCATCATGGCGGTGAGTTTTGTCGTGAATTTTTTCATTCTAATGCCGCCGCCCGTTGATATCGTGAAAGGGCTAATCCCGTCTATTCCGGAGGTGGCCGACAATAGTGGACAAGGGCCGCTTTTGTTGATCGCGTCCATGGTCGGCACAACATTGTTCTCCGGCCTCTTCATTATACGGACAACCCTGGTGAAAGAAGCGGGCTGGACGCTTGACGATGAGACGCAACAACGCCGGGATGCGCTGTTTGCCGTCGTCATGATGTTTGTGATCAGCGCCGCCATTATGGCCGCCGCGGCCGGGACATTGTTTGTCGAAGGCATCGGCCTTGATCGCCCCGCGCAGATGATCAGTTTGCTGGAGCCGCTGGCGGGACCATTAGCGGCTTCGATCTTTGCCGTCGGCATCATCGCAGCGGGCGTTTCATCGCAATTTCCAAATGTCCTTATGTTGCCGTGGCTATTGTGTGACTATCAAAATTCACCGCGCGATATGACCTTGCCCAAATATCGGATCATCGTGTTTTTTATCTCGTTGCTTGGTTTGGTTGTGCCACTGTTTGATGCGCGGCCGATCTTCGTGATGCTTGCGTCGCAAGCTTTCAATGTCGTGCTCTTGCCGGTGACAGTGGCGTGCATATTCTATCTGGGCAACAAAAAGGACCTGATGGGTGCGCATCGTCACAGCTTGATTACAAACATAAGCCTGGGCGCGATTTTTCTATTTTCGCTGGTGACCAGTGTTATTGGCTTCCAGGGCCTGTTGGCGATGATCGGGCGCTAGCGCTTTATCGTTGTTAAAGCCTGTTAGAGGGGATTTTTTTGTGCGTGAATCATGGCGCTGGTTTGGACCGAATGATCCGGTGAGTCTGGCGGAAATCCGCCAGACCGGCGCGACCGATATTGTCAGCGCCCTGCATGATATTCCCATCGGCGACGTATGGCCTCGCGCAGCGATACAAGCCCACAAGGCGTTAATCGAAGAACACAACGATACAATGTCGCCGTTGCAGTGGACAGTGGTTGAGAGCATCCCCGTCCATGAAGACATCAAACTGGCGGCGCCCGGTCATGAAAAATATGTCGATAACTGGATTGCGACACTCAACAATCTCGCGGCGGAAGGTATAAAAACTATATGCTATAATTTTATGCCGGTGATTGACTGGACGCGTACGGATTTAAAATACCAGTTGCCAAGCGGCGCTTATACGCTGCGCTTCGATCAGGATAAATTCGCGGCCTTCGATTTATTCACCTTGCAGCGCGCAAAATCGACAGATGACTACACGCAAGATGAAATTACGCGTGCGGAGCAAGTATTTAATTCAATGACACCGGCGGAGAAATCGGACCTTACCCGAACAATCATTGCCGGCCTGCCGGGAAAAATGACAGACGCCTATACGCTGGACGACTTTCGCAAGGCGATCGCTCGATACGACCATATGGATCACGCCGCATTGCGAAGAAACCTGTTTGCATTCCTGGCGAAAATCACACCGCACGCAGAAACAGCAGACGTAAAACTCGCCATCCACCCTGACGATCCGCCCTGGGACATGTTTGGTCTGCC
>JAJFFU010000056.1 GCA_021776465.1 Parvularculaceae bacterium | reverse complement strand
CGCTCCCACATCTTGACGTCTTTCAGCCAGCGCCCCTGCGCGGAGAGGGCGGCGAGGGCAAAGCCGTATAATCCGCCGCGAAAATATTGTTGCAGCAAATATTTCTTGGCGAAGTAAAACGGAAACCCGAAGACAATGCGCAAAGCAATCGTTGGCGCAGATTTTAACGGAAGCGTGTCGGCGCGCACCGAAGAGTGTTTGTTGAGCTTTCCCTGAAAACCGGCGACGCCGTCAAAAGCGTGGTGCAGGATCGGATTGGCCAGACGGCCAATGATTGTGTCAGCGGGTATATCGAACTGATCCCAGGCTTCGTGGTCGGGCTGGCGCGCGACGCGGCGATCATAAAGCTTATGACGTTTTTGCCGCCCGAAAGTCAGCCATGGATCACCCACTGGCGGGACGAGGGCGAGATCCGTACGATAAATGCGTGCGGTCGGCTCGCCAGCGGCGAACAGCGCGATGATTTCTTCGGTGAGTTCGGGCGTTACGATTTCATCCGCATCGAGATCAAGCAGCCAGTCGTGGCGCGCGGCGTCTTCGGCAATACGTTTCTGACGGCCATTGCCAAGCCATTGTTGTTCAATGACCGTCGCACCGGCTTGCGTCGCCAACGCGATCGTTTCATCAGTCGATCCGGAATCAACAACGAGCACTTCGTCGGCGACCTGCAGCGCCGCTGTAACCACGTCAGCGATCATCCGCGCTTCGTTCAGCGTTCGGATATAGGCGGAGATTGGCGGGCGCGGTCCTGACATGACCGGCGATGCCTACCGCGCGCCGCACCTGCGGAGCAAGAACCGTGGCGCCAGTTTATCGCCGTCGGCGCTCGCGACCTTCTCCGCCGGGTGCGCCGCCTTGCGGCCGGCCGGCGCCGCGCTCTCTGGTTGGCGGCGTAAAGACCGCCATCTCAATTTTTTGGTACGCGGCGGCAAAAGCGTTCGCCTCGCTGATCATTGCATCCGACATTTGCGCCCGGAAATGATCGGCGGCTATCGGGTGCAGATCCGGCAGCCCGTAGAGTTTATGGGCGGCATTGTCAGCGTAAATAAGCGACCAGCCATAACCTTCGACAATATCCGATTGCGGGCCGGCCGCGGCATGTCCATCGGCGCCGGACAGCGCGCCGGCAAGCGCCAGTTGCGCGCGAGCGTTGCCAGCGTATGCAGCGCGGCGCAGCCAGAAGAGGCCTTCATCGCGGAACAATGCAGTCGCTACAATTGTGTCGGCTGTGTCGGCGCTGGCCTCAAGCAGGCAGGCGCCTAACTCAAACTGCGCTGTGTCGTGGCCCTTGCCGAGGCTGGCGACCACACGATAGCTCGGGATTGCCGCCGCACAGTCCTTGTCGCTCTTTTTCTTTCGCGCATCGGCGAGAATGCGTTCCGATTGCGAGGCGACATCAATTGGCGCGCCGCCGCCGGGACCGCCGCCGCCCCGTTGCGGACCGCTTGCGCAGGCTGCGAGCGATGCAGCGAAAAGGGCAAGGGCAGTTGTTCTGGCGATCGACATTAATGCGCACTCCTGAGGACTGTAGCCCTCTTATACGCACTCTGGCGCAAATTCCGTCGAAAATTTTGTTGCCGCGTTTTGCGACGGGTTTGGGCGCTCCCGTCCGTTTACACCAAGTATTAGAAATTCCGTTCGAACACCGCAGTCCGTGCGCCCCACGCCCGGCGGTGGTTCGAAAGGCGCACCGCGGGCCGGTCCTTCCCCCGGCCCGCGGTTTTTGTCATTGCGTCGGCGTTTTTGGCCGTTGGCCGGCTATCTCGTTTTGTTATTCGCCAAGTAACTGGCCATTATTCCCTCGTTTTGGGACGTGCTTGCCGCCAAGGCGCTGATTTCCTAAGGTTCTGCCCGTTGGGGGTGAGCTTCATGCGGTTCGGCAAATTTATTGCGTTTTTGGCAGCGGTTTCGCTGGCGGCGCCAGCGGTGATTACCATCGCCGCAGCGCAGGACAATAATGGCCGGGGCATTCTCGACGCCGTGCGCGATCGCATTGCCCGCGAGCTTGAACGGGTTGAAGGCGTAGAAACAAAACCGCCAGAAAAAGAAGCCGGCCCCGGTATCATCGATTTCGAAATTGCAAGCCCCGCAGGCGCCGCATCCGGCGCTGCGGCGGCGTTAACGTCGCAATATCGCAAGACCCATGGCGTCTCGTTCGGCAAGGGCGCGTCGATCCAGTTCTGTACGGACGATTATGACGAAATCAATGTCCGGTTGTGTCCGTATCCGCGGGCGGCCAGCGGCCAGCGCGCCGCCTTGCACGATATTGAAACGGGCGGCCCGGCGATGCAGATCAGTTTTGATGATCCTGTCGCTTCGGTTAATATGCGTATTAATCCCACCGGCGGGCAACTGGACGAAGAGTTTGTCGCGCGCATGATCGGCTTTGACGCGAACGGTAATCGGGCCGGTGTCAGCGAGTTGCGTTTTAACTGGTATCAGGATGCGTTTACTTGGCCGACGGGCGTATCAATAAACGCTGATGACGGCGCCGGCTTTTCGCGCGTCGACATCACGCTTCGCCGGGTCGCCAGCAACAATCTTCCTGTTCGGTTTTTGATCGATGATCTTTTGGTCACGCCGGCCGTGGTGAATGCGCCGCCGCCCGTCGCCGCTGCGCTCGCCGCTCTCGATGGCCCGCCGCGGGTTGGTCGCGCGGTGATCGTGCAATCGCCAAATGTTGGTCCCGCGCAATCAACATTGCAGATTTACCCGGCTGCGGTCAGGAAGCGCCTTTCCATTGACTGGAATGCGGTTGATGTCGCGCTTGCCGATCAGGACGCGCTCGGCATGCTTGCCGCTACGCTGGCCGGCGTCGGTCAGAAATATGTCGATGTTGCCGAATTGCCGGTGCTCGCGCCGCAAGCGGGCGATGACCTGCAGGTTTTTGGAAACGCAGATACAGTCAACGCCGTCTGGCGCGCTGATGGGCGTGATTATTCCGTATATGGCTCGCGCCTCGTTACGGTGATCGAAAAGGCGCAAGGGGCAAGCGGCGTCGGCTCGGCGATTACTTTTTCTGGCACGGACGATGAATTGACCGCGAGTTTCTCGCTTTTCGGCGCGTCATACGCGCTCACCCAACATTGCAATGGCGGCGCAGGGGCAGATCCCGGTTGCTATGACCGCGATGCGCTTGGCGCGGTCGCGGAAAGTCTTGTCGTCCTTGTCGGCGAAACAGGGAGGACGCGGCCATGATCTTGATGCGTCTTTTCGCAATTGCCGTGCTTTCCGTTGGTGTTGTCGCCTGCGGGCAGGTCGGGCCGCCGCGCCCTGATAATATGCCGCCTGCGGATAACACGCCGCCGCCGGCGGACGATGATACGCCGCCAGCTGATGACGAGCCCGATCCAATGCCGCCGGTTGACGAAGATCCCGAACCGCCGGCCCCCGGTTTCGAATTGCCGGGCGGCTGGCAGGGCGCGCCCGGCGCGTTGTTGCCGGGTTCATCGACAGTGAAAGGCTCGACCGGCGTTACCGATCCGTCGGTAATTGCGCCGGAAATGATCTTCCCGCTGGCCGAAGGGCCGGCCTTTGCGAACTCACAGATTTTCGGCCAGGGCGGCGGCGGATACGCCAGCGGCGAATGGCCGGGCCCGGGCGGGTCTGAAAACGATCCGCGAAATTTTGACTATCCGTGGGCGGATAATTTCTGCGAAGTGCGCCTCGACGCCAAGCACGCAACAGACCTTTGTCCCGGCGGCAAGGCCCATAAGGGACAGGATCTGCGCCCGAAAACATGTGAAAACGCCGTGCATTGGCTGGTCGCGCCGGAAACCGGCTGGATCAGTCATGTGGGCTCGATTTCGGTCAACATCATGGGCGCGGAAAGCGGCCTGAAATATAAATTCCTGCATGTGCAAATGCCCGTTCCGGACTGGGTCAAGACCGGTGCGCCGGTGACGCAAGGACAGCCCTTTGCG
The DNA here is from genome assembly GCA_021776465.1 of Parvularculaceae bacterium. Lineage (GTDB taxonomy): Bacteria > Pseudomonadota > Alphaproteobacteria > Caulobacterales > Parvularculaceae > Hyphococcus. The sequence goes on along the minus strand of JAJFFU010000056.1, from coordinate 4,534 downwards.
CAGGTGTCGGATTTGTTGTCGGCGTCTTCGCGCGCAACAACTGTGCATACGCATTTTGAAATTCACGGCGCGGCTGATGTTGACGGCGCCCTCCACAATGGCGCCCTGCCGCCTTATACAAGTCTTGTGGAATCCTATCTCGATCTCGTTGACGCCAATCCGGATATGGCAGAGCCCGTTGCTCAACCTTCGCAGGACAAGTGTCTGACCCCGCAATAGTGGCTAAAATTTTTCGCCCGTTTTTGATATGCGCCCTCGGCGCCGTGGTCGTCACTACGCCGGCAGTTGCTGCGGAGGCGCGTGTCGCTGTCGCGACAAATTTCAAATCGACGATCGACGAAATCGAAATCGCGTTTGAGGCGCAATCGGATCACGAGATCATTGTGACGAGCGGCTCAACCGGAAAAATTTACGCGCAAATCGTCAACGGCGCGCCAGTCGATGTGTTTCTCGCCGCCGATCAGGAGCGCCCGCGGCGCCTTGAAGCCGGCGGTAGGGCAGTCGCGCGATCGCGGTTTACCTATGCAATCGGGCGGCTGGCGCTTTGGGAGCCGGGCGAGGCGGAAACCGGTCCTGGTCGCCTTGCAGGCGGGGACTATCGCCGCCTCGCCATCGCCAATCCGGACCTCGCACCTTATGGCGTTGCGGCGCGGCAGGTGATTGCAGCGCTTGATCTTGATGACGCCACAGAGGGAAAGTTCGTCTTCGGTGAGAATGTCGGTCAGGTTTTTGCATTTGTTCGCACACAGAATGCAGAGCTTGGTTTCGTCGCACTCTCTCAGCTTCTGACGATGCCAGCGGATGTGCGCGGCGCATATTGGACGCCGCCGCAAGACGCTTATGACCCCATCAAGCAGGACGCCGTCATTCTTGCGCGCGGCGCAGATAACGAAGCGGCTCACGCCTTTGTCGAATTCCTAAAAAGCGATGGCGCTGTGGCGATCATCGAGCGCTTCGGGTACGGAACTGAATGACCTTACCGGATCTATCGGCGCTTTGGCTGACATTTCGTCTGGCGTTTCTTGTCACACTTATCTTGCTCATCATTGGAACGCCGCTCGCCTGGTGGCTTGCCAATACGAAGACGCGCCTTAAGCCCGTTGTTGAGGCAATCGTCGCGCTGCCCCTTGTCCTGCCGCCGACGGTGCTCGGGTTTTATCTCCTGATCGTATTCAACCCAAACGCGGCGATCGGCGGTTTCTGGTTGAGCGTCACCGGCGATACGCTGGCCTTCTCTTTCGCCGGGCTCGTCATCGCCTCAGTCGTTTATTCGCTGCCGTTCGCCATTCAACCGCTGCAATCGGCGTTTGAATCCGTTGCGGAAGGCGTGATGGAAGCGGCGGCGAGTTTGCGCGCTTCGCCGCTCGATGCGTTTTTCACGGTGGCGGCGCCGCTTTCGGTGCGCGGGTTTTTAACGGCAGCCGTATTGAGTTTTGCTCATACGCTCGGGGAATTCGGCGTTGTTTTAATGGTCGGGGGCGCCATTCCCGGTGAGACGCGCGTTGTCTCCATCGCCATCTACGAACAGGTTGAAACGCTGCGTTACGGCGAAGCCCATGCCCTGTCGTTGATCCTCCTCGCCTTCTCCTTCGCCGTGTTGATGTTCGTTTACGTTTTTAACCGCCGGCATCGTGTCCATGTTCACTGATCACATCGACATAAAAACGCGCAGGGCATTCGCCGGCTTTACATTGGATGTGGAGCAGAAAATTCCGCTCGCCGGTTGTACAGCGGTGTTTGGTCCGAGCGGCGCCGGCAAGTCGACGTTGTTGCGTCTGATCGCTGGTTTCCTGCGTCCCGATGCAGGCCGGATCGCGTTTGGCGAAGCGCTCTGGTGCGATATTGGCGCCGGGCTTCATGTCCCCGCCCATCGCCGCCCGATCGGCACGGTGTTTCAGGACGGGCGCCTGTTCCCACACCTCACTGTCGAACAAAACCTTTTCTATGCGGACAAGCGCAGCGACGCCGGCGAAGCAAAATATTCACGCGCCGATATCGTTGCCGCCTTTGACCTAAAACCGATCCTCGACCGTCGCCCGGTGACGCTCTCCGGCGGTGAACGCCAGCGTGTGGCGCTGGCGCGCACCATGCTGACGCGGCCGAAACTGCTCCTTCTCGATGAACCGCTTTCGGCGCTTGATCGCGGGCGCAAGGCGGAAATTATTCCCTATCTCGACAATCTCGCCGGGAAGTTCGGGGCGCCGGTTATTTATGTCAGCCACAATGTCGATGAGATCGTGCGCATTGCCGATCAGACCGTGATCTTGAAATCGGGGCGTGTTGAGGCCACCGGCGCGACGGCGGAAATCTTGAATGCCTATGGGGTCGGCACGGACGCAGATGCTTTCGAGTCGGGTGCAGTTCTAACCGGCTCAGTGATCGCTCATGATGAAGCGTACCGGCTGACGCGCGTGGCGCTCGGTGACGGCGTCATCTCGCTGCCGATCAACAAACAAAAACCTGTGGGTGAGGCGGTCAATATCAGAATCGATGCGCGCAACGTCGCGATCGCCACCGCCGCACCCAGCAATATCAGTATACGCAATGTCCTTCCCGCAACGATCACGGCAATGAACCGGCGTCCAGACTCGCCATTTGTCGATATCATATTGCGCGTCGGCGATGCGATATTGCAGGCCCAGATAACGACAGCGGCGAGCGATGATCTCGCTCTTGCGTCGGGACAGTCTGTTTATGCGCTCGTCAAAACAGCCAGTTTCGAAATATAACGGCCCCGCGCTGGCGCGCGAGGCGGCGGCGTCGTAGATAAGTATAATGGCTCATCGGTTTATTCGTGGCGCGGCGCTTGGCGCGCTGAAATTCTACAAGACGCTCTTGTCGCCGGTATTTTATTTTCTCGGCGCGCGTTGTCGTCATGAACCGAGTTGTTCGGATTACGCCGCCGAGGCGTTTCGAAAGCATGGGGGCGCCCGCGCTTTCTGGTTAACGCTGTCGCGGCTCTCGCGTTGCCACCCGCTTGGCTCGCACGGGTTCGATCCGGTGCCTGACGAAGCGCCGGCCGTTGGTTGGCGGTTCTGGCGTCTCGGCGACTGGGCCTGGACGGTGCGCGGCGGCGGCAGCGATTCGATCGAGCGTTAAGAAATTTCTTCTGTGCTGGCGCTTAATCGACCCGATTGAAAACCAGGGCAAAGCCGCCTTCCTCTCCGTCTTCTATCTGGGCGACATCGACCTGCAGCGTGTCGCTGTCCGGCATCCAGTATCGAATGGATTTCACCGTGTGTGTTGGCGGGTCGGCGGTGAAGGTCGCATCTGCGCCGTCGATATCCGTGAGGGTCAGCGTCAGCGGTTCGTCCTCGCCGTCCCAGTGCGAATAGTCCGCGTTGAAATGTTTAAACCGCATGATCAACGCGCCGTTTTCTTCGGCAAGAACAATATATTCAAGGACGCGAACCTCGCCCGATGAGACACCGCGGGCCATGGCCGTCATGACGCCGCCTTCGGGCGCCGACCAGATTTCCTCAAAAACGAAATCATCGCCGCCGCGCCAATGGCCTTCGAGAAATCCAAGATCGTCAATGCCCGGTTCAGCGAGCGCCGCCGGCGTCGCCATGAATATCGAAATCAGCGCTACAATAAATTTCATGGAAGTCTCCCACTATTGCGCTTGTGTATCACAGGATAAACGTCGTGCGTGTTTTTCTCCGCATTTTAGGCTCGCCGCGGGCGATGCAGCGGGCTAAGGGGCGGCTATGACAAAAATTGCACTCGCCACCTGCCAAAAATTTCCGGATCTAACGCCGAGCGACCGGCTCCTTGGCGAGGCGCTTGGCCGGCGGGGCGCTGAAATTATCGCCGCACCCTGGAACGGTGATTTTGCGCCGTTCGCTGACGCCGATCTGACGGTCGTTCGATCGACATGGGATTATTTCGATGTCGCCGACGAATTTTCGGCGTGGATCGAGCGTCTCGATGAGGCGCGCTGTGTTCTCAATCCGCCGACCTTGCTGCGCTGGAGCATGACAAAGGCGTATCTGTTCGAACTTGCCGAAAAAGGCGCCCCGATGCCGAATATGCGGCGGATCGCACCGACGGCGGGCGCTATCGGCGAGGCCATGGACGCCCTCGGTCTCGATGAAGCGATCGTCAAACCGCTTGTCGGCGGCACGGCGAGCGGCTTGTCGCGCCTAAAGCGCGGCGACGTCGCGGCGCTTGAGGGCGCAGCGGCGATCCTCAATGGCGAAGCGCTCGTCATGCCGTTCGTTCCGGAGATCGCAACGCTCGGCGAAACATCGTTCGTTTTTCTCGGCGGCGAATTTTCACACGCCGTCGTCAAGACGCCGAAGGCAGGCGACATCCGCGTACAGGAAGACCATGGCGGGACATCGCGTCTTGTCGATGCGCCTGACTGGGCTGTCGCGGAAGCGGCGCGCATTCTGTCCTTGTGTCCGCCGGGCGCAGCCTATGCGCGTGTCGACGTTATCGTCCATGACGCCCATGTCAGCCTGATGGAAGTCGAGCTTGTCGAGCCGGAACTCTTCTTCACGCTTTGCCCGGACGCGGCTGAGCGGTTTGC
>JAJFFU010000055.1 GCA_021776465.1 Parvularculaceae bacterium | reverse complement strand
GCCCCAATCGGCGAATTCAATGCCTAAAACGCGATTGTACCATTCTCGCAGCGCCGCCGTGTCACGGCTCTTGAAAAAAAGCCCGCCCAATCCAAGCACCTTAGCCATTCGATTCCTCCGATACATTGTTGCCTGAGGGGTGGAAAATTACGGGTTCGTGCGGGTGAGGCAATCGCCCGAAAGGGTGATTGGGCGTTTTTTAGCGGAATTGCGTGGGGCTTCGATCGCCGAGCCGGTCAATGCCGCGTCGCGATTTCAGAAGACGATGGCGGGCGCATGGCGACTGTTGGCCCAGACCGGACATACATACGCAAATCAGTATATTGTTTTGACTCGCGACAATTCGTTGGCAAAATACAGCCACGCGCCTGCGCCAGTAGCAGGTCATAAGAAAGGAATGCCCTTGTTCCGCTTTTTCATGTCGTTGTCACTTTTCTTTGCCGCAGGGTGTTTGGGGCAGCCGACACGTCAACCTATAATAGACATGCATCGCCATGCACCATTGATTTCCAGCACTCCGGCGACAAACAATATGAAAACGCAATTAGCGGAATTGGAAGCCCACGATGTTGTACTGGCATTGATGTCGATGACGTCATCAGAACAACTTGATGAATGGTCGAATAAAGCGTCCGATAGCACCATTGCTGCGGTGATGATGCCATGCCCAAAGAACCTCGCAAAGCCTGACTATTATTGTTTTCCAGATCATGAAGGCATGCCTGAGCTTGCATGGCTGGAAGCAAATCTAAAGTCCGGTAAAGTCCGTGCGTTACATGAATTGATGTTCAATTATGATGGAACATTACCATCGTCTGAGCGCATGCGCCCCTATTGGGCGTTGGCGGAAAAATATGATGTCGTCGTTGGCGTCCATACTTGGAGTGGGCCGCCACCCGGCGCATCGATACGGCGGGATCCTAATTGTTGTCCGAACTATGATGGGGAAATTGGCAACCCGAAAAATTTGAGGCCGGTGTTGGAGATGTATCCAGGACTCAGGATATGGCTACAGCATGTAGGCTCTGACGGCGATCAAAAACCAGAACTTTGGACTGAAACACTAGCGCTCCTGGCCGACTACCCGAATGTCTATTTAGACCTTTCAATCACCAATAGCGTCTTGCCAATCGAAGTCTATGAGACTGCTATCATTCGACTGGTTGATGCCGGGTTCGGCGACAGGATCATGTTCGGCAGCGATAATATGCCGGTCAATCCTATACTGGAGAGAATGAATGCAATCGAAAGCCTCAGTTCCACACAACGAAGGGACATTTTGTACAATAACGCCGCTAATTTCCTGAGACTAAGCCCGGAATTGCGCCGCCGTCACGCAAACCCGACCTAGTCACGAATGACCGCTTTTGGCGCGATGCAAAGTGATCATCAAACGCCGCCACAGGCTCTCATTACTGACCACGCACGCGGATGATCTTTGACGCTTATCTGCCGTGAAAAAACCGAGCCGCGCCGGGTTAATTTACGTCCAGCCGCCGGGAAGCAGCGCTTCCCAATTTTTCTGCTGCAGGCGCGCGTCCAGCGGTGGCACGTTGACGTCGTCGATGTTGGCGCAGCACAAAAGATTGAACCAAAAGGCCTGATCGCCCAGTTGCCCGATCATGACGCTCAACCGGCTTTTCCAGGCCCCGCCCAGCCGCGTCCATTTTCGCGTCGACAAGTTCATGACAAAGCACGGCAGCCGGTCGTCCCCGCCGAGATTGAAGTCGGGCGCAAACCCGCCGGGCCCGTCGAGCGGCGGCTGCGGATAATATTTGTTGCCGAAACCGCGCGCCAGACGCTCATCCGTAATCGTCGGATCATCCATGAGCGCCGTGACGATTTCCCGCGCCGCCTGATAGCCCAAATTGCTGCCGAAGTTCCCGCGATACTGGACGGATTGATCCCGCTTCAACGCGAAGGAGCCGAATTCGCGAATCCCGCCGTGACATAACAGTAAAAGGTTCATTTCACCTCCGCGGGAAATACATCAGTACACTGTTTAAACACGAGACATGGCGCCGCGTCGCCCGGCCGCCCCTTGTGAAACCCTATGGTCGAGGCGATCAGACGCGGCCGCCGGCCTAGCTGGCGAGCATATGCGCGACGCGGGCCGATGATCGGGTCATCGCGGAATCGGCGAGCACTTTGGTATGCAGTTTGTCGATCTTGATTTTGATCTGACCGATTTTGCCCGAAATCGTATCGGCCAGTTTATTGAACTGCTCATACGTCGCCATAAAATTTGGATCGGTTGGATCAAGCTGCTTTAGTCTGTCGGTGACTTTGACGAGCAAGCCGGCGTCAGCGGTCGCCAGTTCGGTATATCCGTTAAGCAATAATTGGGTGACTTGCATGCCCGCAACCGCTTCCATCGCCTGCTTCGACGAGTATCCCGAAAACACATAGATCGTTTCGTTGATGATCTCGTTGTCGAAAAAGCTGGAATGGCTGTATTTGTTCGACACTGTCGTCATGAACAGGAAGAGGCCCGGCGCCACTTGCTTATAGGTCGTGTTGCTCATGACGCTGGTGCTTGTGGTTGACGTCAATCCACCCAACAGCGCCTGCACGCCGGCAAAAGCGGCCTCGGCGATCAACCCTTCCATACCGGCCAGCGATGTGGCGACGCCTTTGAGGGCGTCCGCACTTGGCGCTTGCGTGCCTTTCGGGATCGGGCCGCCAAAAATTGCGCCGCCGACGGCGTCAACAATCTTGGCGACATTTTTCAACGACCATTCAGACATCGTTTCCAGATGTTGGTAATGGCCGCCGAATAAAAAACTTTGGTCGGTGATGTGGGATTCAGAAAAGGTTTTGGCCTTCAGTTTTTCAAGCTCATCCTGCTTCGTCTTGAGAATTGTCTGCATCGAAGCCGTTTGCTCATCCACGTAATCGCGGAAGGCTTCATTTTCTTTTTTTTGCTGCTCGATTGTATTTGAAGAACCCATTTCATACCCCTATAGTTGTATTATTTATATAATACTCGTATAGATTGCATGCTTTATTTGTCAAGATGAGGGTGTTTTATGGGCAAATTGGGCGGCGCCGTGGTTGGCGTCATCGGCGCTAGCCGGCCTTCACGCCGCCGATCAGAAACTCGCGGTTGCCGTCGCCGCCGGCGATGGGGCTGTCGATCCAGCCTGTCGATTTCCAACCCGGCTGCGCGTTGAGCCAGGCTTCCATATCGTTTGCGACGCCGACAGAATTTTCTTCACCCGGTTTGACGATGCCGCCCTTGCCGAGTTGCGCCTTGCCCACTTCGAATTGCGGTTTGATCAGTGCGATTATTTGGGCGCCCGGCGCTGCGACGGCCAACGCCGGCGGCAAGGCTTTTTTCAGCGAGATAAAACTCACGTCGCAGACAATGATTTCGACGGCGATCGGTATCAGCGCAGACGAAAGGTCTTTGGCGTGGGTTCCTTCCAGATTGATCACGCGTTCGTCGTCACGCAACGAAGAATGCAACTGATCACGCCCAACGTCGACGGCGTAAACTTTTGCAGCGCCAGCGCGCAACAAGACATCGGTAAAGCCGCCGGTCGACGCGCCGAGATCGAGGCAAATTTTGCCAGCCGGCTTAATGTCCATGCTATGCAACGCAGCATCGAGTTTTACGCCGCCCCGTGAAACGAACGGATGCGCTTCGCCGTCGGCGATGATCGCATCGTCTTCGGAAATTTTTTGCGACGGTTTTTTGGCGACATTTCCGTTGATGCGCACAAGGCCCGCCGCAATCGCCGCTTGCGCGCGGGCGCGCGTGGCGTAAACGCCGGTTTCCACGAGATGTAAATCGAGCCGCATAGCGCCGCACCCAGACCGTTTGGAACAAGCGCGCAGCCTAGACTGCATTCACAATTTGTCGAAGCAAGAATGCAGTCTGGCGTTTTTCGCAGTCAC
>JAJFFU010000054.1 GCA_021776465.1 Parvularculaceae bacterium | reverse complement strand
ATGGTTGGCGGATTTTCTTTCCGAATGTCTGAATTTAATCGGGCAGTGCAGGCCGAACGCCAACCGGGTTCGACCTTCAAACCGTTTGTTTATTCAGTCGCCCTCGATAATGGCTATACGCCGTCTACCACTGTGCTCGATGCGCCGTTCGTCGCGCCGGGCGAAGACAGCTGGTACAAGCCGGGCAATTATGTCGAAGGCCGTTTCGGCGGGTTATCGACGCTCCGCACCGGGATTGAAAAATCACGCAACACCATGACGGCGCGACTGGCGCAGGACATCGGCATTGGTCCGATCATGGAGTATATTGAACGGTTCAAGCTGTCGGACCGTCTGCCGCGCGAGCTGGCGATTTCCCTCGGGTCCGGTGAGACAACCCTGATGAAAATCACCGCCGCCTATTCGATTTTCGTCAATGGCGGCAAGCGCGTTGAACCTGCGATCATTGATCGTGTCCAGGATCGGACGGGCGCGACTGTCTACACGCGCGATGATCGTATTTGTTCTGCTTGCGATGCGCCGTTCTGGTACGGGCAGGCGGAGCCGCAATTGAACGACCCACGCGAGCAGGTGCTTGATCCGCGCACCGCCTATCAAATTACCTCAATCCTCGAAGGCGTTGTCGTGCGCGGTACGGGCAGCGCCGTTCGGCGCGCGTCCAGAAAGCCGCTTGCGGGCAAGACCGGTACGACGAACGACTATAAGGACGCCTGGTTTGTCGGCTTTTCGCCTGATCTTGCGACCGGTGTCTTTGTCGGTTTCGATTTGCCGCAAACTCTCGGTCGGGGTGAAGCCGGCGGCACGGTGGCGGCGCCGATCTTCGCTGACTTTATGGTCGAGGCGCTGAAAGACGAGCCGGGCATTCCGTTCCGGGTGCCGTCGGGCGTGCGTCTTGTTCGGGTCGACGCAAAAACCGGCAAGCCTGCCTCCACCGGCAACGTCATTCTTGAAGCATTCAAAACTGATGACATTATCGGCGGCGGGCCATCGTCAGAAGATCTTATCCTCGATCCGCTCTCGTCGGCGGGGCTTCCCGATGAAGAACCTGCTGAGGAAGATCTCAACGGTCTTTACTAGGCGCACGGTCGCAACTAGGTCTTCGCTCTCATCTATTTTTGTGGGACTTCGATATGCGTGCGGAAATGCAGACGCTGATCAGCGAAACCAGGCAGTCAGTTGAACTGCTGAGGAGGCGTCTTTGACTGGGATAAAGCCCGGCGAGACCTCGACGAATTAAACGCACGCGCAGAAGACCCCAAACTCTGGGACGATCCGGAGGCGGCGCAGGCATTAATGCAGCAGCGCAATGCCCTCGAAGCGCAGATGAACGCCGTCACCGAGATAAACGGCGAACTCAATGACATTTCGGAACTGGCCGAGCTTGCGGATGCGGAAAGCGACGAGGCCAGCCTCGATGAAGCGCAGGAGATGTTGAAGGCTGTCCGCGATCGCGCCGCCAAGGCGGAGATCGAGGCGCTGCTCTCCGGTGAGGCCGACGCGAACAGCGCGTTCGTTGAAATTCATCCGGGCGCCGGCGGCACTGAGTCAAACGACTGGGCGGCGATGCTATTGCGCATGTATGTGCGCTGGGCAGAGCAGCACGGTTACAAAGTTGATGTGATCGAGCAGCAATCAGGTGATGAGGCGGGCATCAAATCGGCGACGATCCATGTCAAAGGCCATAACGCTTATGGCTGGCTCAAAACTGAATCTGGCGTTCATCGTCTTGTCCGCATATCGCCCTATGACTCCAATGCGCGGCGCCATACTTCGTTCTCGTCCGTTTGGGTTTACCCCGAAATCGATGATCGCATTGAGATTGAGATTAACGAAAGCGAATGCCGGGTCGATACGTTTCGTGCGTCCGGCGCTGGCGGCCAGCACATCAATAAAACCGACTCCGCAGTGCGCATCACGCACGAACCCACTGGCATTGTTGTGCAGTCGCAGAACGAACGCTCCCAGCACAAAAATCGCGCAACCTGCTGGAGCCTGCTGCGTGCACGCCTTTACGAGCGGGAATTGCAAATCCGCGAGGAAGCGGCGGCGGCGACAGAGGCGTCAAAATCTGATATCGGGTGGGGCCATCAGATCCGGTCTTATGTGCTGCAGCCCTATCAGATGGTGAAGGATCTTCGCACGCAGGTTGAAAGCCCGAGCCCGGATGCAGTGCTTGACGGCGATCTCGATCCATTCATGTCTGCGTCCCTCGCTGCGCGTATCTCTGGTGAGGCCGGCGAGGAGGCTTAAATCCGATGAAACTCATTATTCCACCACCGGTTCAAGGAATACTTGTCGCGATCGCGATGTGGGCGGTGAACCTGTACGGCCCTGAAATGGGGGTTCACTTTGCCGGGCTAAAATTTGCGGCCTATGCCGTCGCCGCAATTGGCGTCGGCATGGAGATTATCGCCGTTGCGACATTCTTCCGGGAAAAGACGACCGTCAATCCACTGAAACCAGCGAACGCCAGCAAGATCGTATCGTCCGGTCTGTTCGGTATCAGCCGCAATCCGATGTATCTCGCCTTGCTGCTGGTGCTGATCGCCTGGGGGCTTTGGCTCGCTAACCCGCTTAACGCGTTGCTCATTGCCGGTTGGGTCGTTTTTATCACGGAGTTTCAAATCAAGCCTGAGGAAAAGGCCCTGAAACAAAAGTTTGGCGCTGAATACGACGCCTATTGCAAGCAGGTTCGGCGCTGGATCTGATCGCCGGAATCGAAGGTTCCCCAAGGCGGCTTTCTCCCTTTGCATTACATGGCGGAGCCCGTTAAAACCCGCCGGAATTGAGGGCCTTATGGTCGTTTCGTCGCATTGCGATGAGGGGGCGGGCCCGCCCATCACGCCATTGGCTTGGCCCAGGCTCATCGGGTCGGGCTTCGTCGCCCAGAGTTTCAACATTCTCTCGCCTCATGGCGGGATTTGACGCCGGACCGCACATGATCGGAGCGATCGCATTTTACACGTTTGCCGGGGCCGCCGTTATTTGCGGCTTCATGGTCATTGCGGCGCGCAATCCCGTGCATTCGGTGCTGTTTCTTATCAGCGCCTTTTTATCCGTCGCCGGTCTCTTTGTGCTCATGGGCGCGGAATATCTCGCGATGCTGTTGGTCGTCGTTTATGTCGGTGCGGTCGCGGTGCTGTTCCTGTTCGTTGTGATGATGCTCGACGTTGATTTCGTCGAGATGAAGCAGGGCTTCCTGCAATACATGCCGATCGGTTTTGCCCTTGCCGCGCTTGTTGTAATTGAGCTGATGATGGTCGTCGCCGTCTGGGCGTTTCCGTCGGAAGCGGAAGTGGCGAGAGCGCACCCCGTACCGACAGCGGGTCAAACGGTCTCCGACCCGAATGGGCCGACGAACATCGAAGCGCTCGGGCTCGTGCTCTATACCGACTACATTTATCTATTCCAGATCGCCGGCATGGTGCTTCTCGTCGCGATGATCGGCGCGATCGTGCTGACCTTCCGAACGCGCGAAGGCATCAAGAAACAGGATCCGGCCGAACAAGTTGCGCGCGGACGCGATGTCGAACTGGTCGATATCCAATCAGGGCAGGGACTAAGCTAGGGGCGTTTGATGCTGGATATTGGGTTAGGACATTATCTTTCCGTCGCCGCGATCCTTTTCGCGATTGGCATGGCGGGCATTTTTCTCAACCGGAAAAATGTCATCGTCATCTTGATGTCGATCGAATTGATGCTGCTCGCCGTTAACATCAATCTCGTCGCCTTTTCGCAGTTTCTTGGCGATCTGACGGGGCAGGTCTTTGCCTTCATGGTGTTGACTGTCGCCGCGGCCGAGGCCGCCATCGGTCTCGCCATTCTCGTCGCCTTCTTCCGTAATCGCGGCGATATCGCTGTCGATGACGCCAACCTCATGAAGAATTAGGAGCGGCGTCGGTTATGGGCCAACTGGTCGTTTTACTGCCGCTCTTTGGGGCGTTGCTGTCGATGCCTGTCGGCCGCGCAATCGGCCCGAAAGCATCTGAATATGTAACGACCGGGCTGATGTTCCTTGCGGCCGCCTTGTCGTGGATGTTGTTTGTTGATGTCGCGCTCGGCGGCAACGCACGCACGATCGAGCTGTTCACCTGGATTGTGTCGGGCAACTTTGAAGCCAACTGGGCCGTGCGCCTCGACACCATGTCGGCGGTGATGCTCGTTGTCGTGAACTCCGTTTCGTTCCTCGTCCATCTTTATTCCATGGGCTACATGAAAGAGTACGGCGAACAGTCCCGCTTCTTTGCCTTTCTGTCGCTCTTTACGTTCGCCATGTTGACACTCGTGACGGCGGACAATTTCCTGCAGCTCTTTTTCGGCTGGGAAGGCGTCGGGCTCGCCTCCTATCTCCTCATCGGGTTCTGGTTCAAGAAAAAATCCGCCAATGACGCCGCCATCAAAGCCTTCGTCGTCAATCGCGTCGGCGACTTCGGGTTCGCTCTCGGCATCATGTGCATTTTCTATGTGTTTGGTTCGATTGAATTTGACACGGTGTTTGACGCCATTCGCGCCAACGCCCTTGTCGATCCCTATGGCGCTGTCGCCGCGGCGCCGATCCGCGATTTACAGATCAATTTCCTCGACAATAACTGGCATGCACTGACCGTCATCGGCGTTCTCCTTTTCATTGGCGCGATGGGCAAGTCGGCGCAGTTCGTGCTGCACACCTGGTTGCCGGACGCTATGGAAGGACCGACCCCGGTCTCTGCGCTCATTCACGCCGCGACGATGGTGACGGCCGGGGTCTTCCTCGTTTGCCGGTGCTCAGTGATCTTCGAATACGCGCCGAACGCCGCCGCGATGGTTACGGTCGTCGGCGCCGTGACGGCATTTTTCGCCGCGACTGTCGGCCTCTTGCAGGACGACATCAAACGCGTCGTTGCTTACTCAACTTGCTCGCAGCTCGGTTACATGTTTTTCGCCGCCGGCGTCGGCGCCTATGACGCGGCGATGTTCCATCTGTTCACCCACGCTTTCTTCAAAGCGCTCCTGTTCCTTGGTTCCGGTGCGGTCATCATCGCCATGCATCACGAACAGGACATGAAGAAGATGGGCGGGGTTAAGGACATCCTCCCGCTTACCCATATCCTGATGGTGATCGGAACGATCGCCATCACTGGCGTCGGTATACCGGGGCTTATCCTTTTTGGTGCGCCGTTCGGGACTGCAGGCTTTATTTCGAAAGATGTGATCATCGAAGGCGCTTTTGCAGCCGGCGAGGCCGGTCGCGCATTCGGCAATATGGCTTTTGTGATGGGGCTACTCGCAGCCGTGATGACGGCCTTTTATTCATGGCGTCTGATCTTCCTGACATTCTGGGGCAAGTCGCGCGCACCGGAATCAGTGCGCAAACACCCCCATGCCGTTCCAGACACCATGATGGCGCCGCTCATTCCGCTGGCGCTGGGCGCGTTGGTTGCGGGCATTGTTTTCTACGGCGATTTTGTCGGCAAGGATAAAGACGCGTTCTGGAACGGTTCGCTCTATTTCGCGGATGCCCATCACGAAGAGCCGGTAAGCGACGCCGACCATCTCAATGCGCAAGAACATGCTGCATTGACGAATGACCACGGCGAGGACGCCGCACATGATGGCGAGGCTGCGGACGATCATGGTGAAGCGAAAGCGGGCGCACACGACGAAGGCGGCCACCATGTTCCAACATGGGTGCTTTGGTCGCCGTTCTTCGCAATGCTCAGCGGTTCGCTCTTGGCCGGTTTCCATTACCTTCGCGGCGACCCGTTGCGGCCGGGGCTCTTGCGGCCGGGCGGCATGATCTACGCGTTCCTGAAAAACAAATGGTATTTCGACGAGATTTACGACTATTTGCTCGTGAAACCGGCGATCCGCTTTGGGCGATTTTTATGGCTCGACGGCGACGGCAAAACGATTGATGCGGTCGGCCCCGACGGGATCGCCAGCCTTGTCGCGGCCAATGCGCGCCGTATCGTGAAATTGCAATCGGGTTATCTCTATCACTACGCTTTCGCGATGTTGATCGGTATTGCCGTCCTCGTGACGTTCGTCTTGATACGGTTGGGGAACGGGTGATGACGGAGAGTTTCGCTTCACAACCCTGGCTGACCATGGTGACGTTTGCACCGCTCGTCGGCGCACTGTTCATTATCGCTGCGCGACTGGTCGCGAAGAGAAACATAGACGGTATCGTCGAAGGCGCCGCGCTGGAGCAACTGGAGCGGAGCTCAAAAGTCATTGCGCTTGGCGCTACTGCCGTCACTTTCGCGATATCGCTGCTTGTCTATTCACTGTTCGATCCGTCGAATGGCGGTTTTCAACTCGTTGAACAGCGTCCGTGGATCGGCGGCGGCGTATCCTACAAAATGGGCGTCGACGGCATTTCGATTTTGTTCGTGCTGCTCACGACCTTCATCATGCCGATCTGCATTCTGGCGTCGTGGGAGTCGATCAAATCGCGTGTCGCCGATTACATGATCGCGTTTCTCGTTCTTGAAACGCTGATGATCGGCGTTTTTTGTTCGCTGGATCTGTTCCTCTTTTACGTTTTCTTCGAAGGCAGCCTGATACCGATGTTTCTCATCATCGGCGTTTGGGGGTCGGCGGGCGTGAAGGAATTCGCCGGCGTACAGATGCCGTCGAAAGTCTACGCGGCGCTCAAATTCTTCCTCTACACGCTGGTTGGCTCGCTCCTGCTGCTGATTGCCATGGCGTGGATGTATGCGACGGCAGACACGACCGACATTGTCGCGCTACAACAATTCGACTTCCCGGCGGGCGCACAGAAATGGTTGTGGCTCGCATTCTTTGCGTCATTTGCAGTCAAAATGCCCATGTGGCCGGTTCATACGTGGCTGCCGGATGCGCACGTTCAGGCGCCAACAGCGGGATCCGTCGTGCTGGCCGCGATCCTCCTGAAAATGGGCGGCTATGGGTTCTTACGCTTCTCGCTGCCGATGTTCCCGGACGCCTCGATGTATTTCTCGCCGATGGTGTTCGCGCTCTCGATCATTGCAATTATCTACACGTCTCTCGTCGCGCTTGCGCAAGAGGACATGAAAAAACTCATCGCCTATTCTTCCGTCGCCCATATGGGTTTCGTGACGATGGGAATTTTCACCGGCACCAAGCAGGGGATCGAAGGCGGGCTCTTCCAGATGCTGAGCCACGGCTTCATATCCGGCGCGCTCTTCTTATGCGTCGGCGTCGTCTATGACCGGATCCATACGCGAGAAATCGCAGCCTATGGCGGGCTCGTTCACCGCATGCCGCTTTACGCGTTTTTCTTTTTGTTCTTTACGCTCGGCAATGTCGGCCTGCCAGGCACGTCCGGTTTCGTTGGCGAGATCCTGGCGATGACCGGCGCCTTTAAAGTGAATTCCTGGATCGCGTTTTTTGCCGCCTTCGGCGTCATTCTCTCTGCAGCCTATGCCTTGCGTCTTTATCGTCAGGTCATCTACGGCGATTTGACGAAAGAGGCGCTGATGGGCATCTCTGATCTGAACAATCGTGAGCTGTTCTTTTTGCTCACGCCACTCATGGTCTTTGCCTTGTATCTTGGATTTAATCCGGGTCCGGCGCTCAATGTTTTCGCGCCCTCGGTCGATCTTCTTCTGAACAACATGAACGCAGCGCTCGGGAGCGCGCTTTAAGCCATGGGCATCATAGAAACCCTTTCCTTTGCGCTTCCCGAACTGACGCTCGCCATCGGCTCAATGGTCCTGCTCATCGTCGGTGTTTTCCTGGGTGATAAGTCAGCGCGTGAAATCGCGTATGGCTGTGTCGCATTGTTGATCGCAGCGCTGGCAATGGTCGTTGTCGGGCCGTCTTCAGGGAACGCATCTTTGTTCGGCGGCGCCTTTGAAATTGATGCATTCGCGTCATATTCAAAAGTCATTATTTTCGCCGCTGCGGCGATCGCCATATTGATGTCGCGTCAATTTATCGACGGCGATGCAGGCGGCCGCTTTGAGTATCCTGTACTGATCGTTCTTGCCGTCTTCGGCATGGCGCTGATGGTTTCGGCCAATGATCTTATCACGCTCTATATGGGTATCGAGACGCAAAGCCTCGCGCTTTATATCCTCGCTGCTTTCAACCGCGACAGCCCGCGTTCGACCGAGGCCGGTCTTAAATATTTTGTGCTTGGCGCGTTGTCGTCGGGATTGTTATTGTACGGCGCATCGCTCGTTTACGGCTTTACCGGATCGACATCGTTCGACGACATCGCTCGCGCAGCAGCGGCCGAAGCAGACAATGCCGGCTTGATTATCGGGCTGGTGTTCATGATCTGCGGGCTTGCGTTCAAGGTATCGGCCGCGCCGTTCCATATGTGGACGCCGGATGTTTATGAAGGCGCGCCGACGCCGGTGACAGCGTTTTTCGCCGCTGCGCCGAAGCTCGCGGCGATGGCGCTGTTTGCGCGGGCCTTGGTCGTTTCGTTCCCCGGTGTTCTAGCAGACTGGCAGCCCGTTATCGCGATGATTGCTGTTGCATCTATGTTGGTCGGCGCCTTTTCCGCTATCGCACAGACAAACATCAAACGCCTGATGGCCTATTCCTCGATCAGCCATATGGGATACGCCCTTGTCGGCCTTGCGGCGGGAACGCGCGAAGGGGTGAGCGCCGTGTTGATCTACATGGCGATCTACGTCGCGATGACGATCGGCGCTTTTGCGTGCATCTTGATGATGCGCAGGCGCGGCGGCATGACCGAGAACATTGACGACTTGTCCGGACTTACAAAGACCAACATGCCGCTGGCGGTCGTC